>JBKQMT010000201.1:0-8674 GCA_052146595.1 Acidimicrobiales bacterium | reverse complement strand
TTTAGTAGTGCCAGTACTCCGGCGTCACGTTCTCAAGGGCGTTGATGGGCGTCACCCCGTAGAGGTTCTTCGCGATCTCTTGCAGCGTGTACACAGGTGTCGGCTGCCAGACGACCGGAAGCTCCTTCTGCAGGTAGTTCTCGAACTGCGTGAAGTAGATCGGGTTGCTCGATGTGTTGGTGAGCTGGATAAGGTGGTTGTTCGTGGGGTCGTTGTAGCTGCCCGCGTTCGACCCGGCACCAGTGGCGAAGATCTCGTCACCGGTCGGCAGGTAGTCGGGCGAGTAGAGCCAGCCACCACCCCAGTTGGCGAACTCCCAGGTGCACGACGACTTCTTCACCGTTGCCGACGGGCAGGGCACCGCCGAGCCGATGACCGTGTCGAAAGGCTCAGCCTTCGACACCACGTTGATCCCGACCTCGGACCACGAGGAAGTCTCGGCGTTGACAATCTCGGTGACCGCGGCGTTGCCGCTCGCGTAGGGCTCGGTGAAAGACAGCGGGGTGCCCTTCGGGATGCCGGCCCCGCATTCATTGGAGCCGGTCCCGGGACGAGCGCAGGTGTCCGTGCCACCGGAATGAATCGTCCAACCGTGAGTCGAGAGCAGCTTTGTCGCCGCCGAGATGCTGTAGGGGTACAGGTCGTGCGTTTCCTGCGCCGAGGCGAACGAGTTCGTCGGGTACACCGGCACCGGGCCGTAGGTCGGCACGCCGTAGCCCTTGTCCACGGCCCGGATGATGCCGGGCTGGTTGACGAGGGTCTGGAGCGCCTGGCGGAAGTAGAGCTGCCGGAAGATGTACCCGGCGGCGCCGTTGTCGCCGATCGAGTTGAAGTTCTCAGGGAAGTAGTTGATGATCCAGCCGTAAGAGGGAACCAGGTTGTAGCTCGAGGTCAGCTGAGGGGCGTTTGCGCCCGTGCTGCCGATCGGCCCGTTGTTCACCGGGACGTTCTGTAGGGGCGCGTAGCCGACCTGGGGTGCGCTCGAGCCACCGGCTGCGAGCGCCGCGAACTCGGACGTGTCGCTCAAGAAGGGAACCTCGATGAACTTCGAGAGGTAGGGCTTCTGCGGTCCTGAGTAGGCCGGGTTCGGGACGAAGGTCGCCTCGCCGTTGCTGGAGTTGAAGGCCGACAGCATCCACGGGCCGTCGACGACCTTCCACAACGGGTTGGTGCCGTAGGTGGCGAGGTCAGCGGCCATGTGCGGCGTGGCGTGCCCGCCCTTGCCCGTGTACTCGCCGTTGTCGTCGGTGTCGAAGGTCCACACCTTCGTGCACGCGGCCGCAACCGCCTTGGTGTACACGAGGGCTCCGCACCCACCGCTGCCCGGCTTGCCCGTGAGCGAGGTGATGTCCCACGCCTCTGGCATCGGGGTGATCTGGGACAGCTCGTTGTAGAGCAGCCAGTTGCCCCCGTAGGTGGAGTTCATGTGCAGCGTGACCGTCAGCGAGCTCAGGCTCGGCGCCGACCAGCTGACAAGGTTGTCCGGCCAGTCGCCCGGCGCGTAGCCGGCCCACTCCGTCGGGCCTTCGTCCTTCATCATGTTCAGCCAGAAGAGCACGCTCTGGGCGTCGACGACCTGGCCGTTGGAGTACTTCCATCCCTTCAAGTTGATGGTGATCGTCTTGCCGCCGTCTGAGTAGACCGGCGCGGCCGCGAGCGAGAGCTGCTCGTTAAACGACGGGTCGGGGCTGGTTATCTGACCGAAGAAGTAAAGCGGCCGGTACATGAGGTACTGGAAGGTGGTGAGGTTGTAGACCGAGAAATAGGCGAGGCTCGCGAAGGGGAAGATCCAGTTCGGGGTGGTCGCAGCTGGCAGCGCCCACATAGCCGTGCCGCCCATCTTGATGGCAGGCGCCTTCGTCAGTGTCACCGACTTGGGGCTGGTCTTGGACGGACTCGCGAAGCTCGTCGCACCAACTGCGAGCACGAAGACGGCGCATACGAGCGCCGTCCCCACAACTGCGAGCTTGCCTAACTTGTGCTTTCGTGACATAAGCTCCCGGACCTCCTGCTCAGGTTTTCTTTTCGGCTATCTAGAGCTGACAAAATCTGGCTTTTCGCCCCCAGGGCGGAAAGCCGTGAATATCACCGTAGTCCTCTCGTAACATTTCTACAAGGCAAGTAGCAAATCGCTCCCGATTAGTCCCTCCCCGATCCTCCCTCACCGATCACCGTTTCGACGGGGCCTGTCGGCCACGAGCGCCGCCAGCACCTCGTCCGTCAGCTGCCGGGCGGCGAGCGGGGGGTCCTCCGAGCCGGTGACGGTCCTTCCGATCACAAGGAGGCCGGCACCGGCGCGGATCGCTAAGGAGGGTGCCGCCGCCCGGGCCTGATCGTCCGGCGACGATCCGGCGAGGCGGATCCCGGGAACGACGGTGAACAGACCGGGCGCCTGCGAGGCGACGACGGGCAGGTCCCCGGCCGCGCAGACCACGCCGACACATCCCGTCTCGGCCGCAAGTGAGGCACGCTCGCCGACGAGCTCGGCGCCGGATTGGGCGTCACTCGTGAGCACGGTGACGGCCAGGATCCCCGTCGAGCCGGGCGCGGGGGCGGGATGACCGTTGGCCACGGCGGCCGCCCAGCCCTCCTCGAAGCCTTCCACCGCCGCCCGCAGCATGTCCTCGCCCCCGGCCGCGTGCGCCGTCGCGTACGAGACGCCTAGGGACCCGATCCGTAGTGCGGCCCGGCCGACGGTGGTCGGGATGTCGTGCAGCTTCAGGTCCAAGAACACCCGGAAGCCTTCGTCCAAGAGGGTGTCGACGGCGAGCGGCCCCTCGGCGGTGAACAGCTCCAGGCCGACTTTGGCGACCGAGAACCACGGCTGCAAGCTGGCGGCGAGATCGACCGCCTCGTCCAGGTTCGAAACGTCCAAGGCGAGCGCAAGACGCTCGCGCACGCCCTGCGGGTACTCGACGAAGCTCACCGCGGCTCGCCTCGTTTCCAGCTCTCGTTCGCGGCCCCCACGAGGTCACGTACCGCCTCCACCTTGTGCCGGGCGCACCAGGAGGCGAGCTCGGCCTGTACCCGGACGACGGCGCGGGGATCGGCCAGGCTCGCCGTCCCGACCTGGACGGCGTCCGCCCCGGCAAGCAGCATGCGCACGGCGCCCTGCCCGTCGCGCACGCCTCCGACCCCGACGATGCCGCAGTCGGGGAAAGCCGCCCGGCAGTCGTAGACCGCCCGCAGGGCCACGCTGTGGAGCGCGTCGCCCGAGAGCCCGCCCCCGACGGCGCCGAGGACGGGCGACCGTCGCTCGGTGTCGATCGCGAGCCCGAGGAGCGTGTTGGTGAGCGTAAGAGCCTCGGCCCCCGCCCCGAGGGCGGCCCCGGCGACAGCGATGAGCTCGGAGGTGTTCGGCGAGAGCTTGGCCCAGCGCGGTCGCCCGCAGGCCTCGGCGGCGGCCACCGCCTCGCCGGTCGCCGCCGGCGAATGGGCGAACATGCGGCTGCGGTCCTCGAGGTTCGGGCAGCTCACGTTCACCTCGACCGCGACCACGCACGCCGGGGCGCCGGCCAGCATCTCCGCCGCCGCCGCATAGTCCTCGGCCCGGCGCCCCCAGATGCTCACCACCACCCGGGCGCCGGAGGCTTCGAGGGCGGGCAGGTCGTCGGCGAGCCACGCCTCCACGCCGGGCCCCTGGAGCCCGACGCCGTTCAGCATCCCTCCCGGTACCGGGCAGACGCGCGGGCCGGGGTTGCCCGCCCAGGGGTAGGCCGCCAGCGACTTGACCACGACGGCGCCGATGCTCGACAGGTCGAAGAAGGCGGCGAGCTCGGCGCCGTGCCCGGCGGTGCCCGAGGCCGTCATCACGGGCGTGGGGAGGTCGACGCTCGCGACCGAGGTCGCGAGGTCGACCTCCCCGTAGTGCTCGTGCCGCCTCACGGCATCGCGCCGGTGGTCCTTCTCGTCGCCGTGCCCGGCCTCATCGCTGTGCCTCGCCGTCGACGACGACGGGCTCGCCCGCGAAGACCGTGTGGCGGACCTTGCCGGTGAGGCGGCGGCCGGCATAAGGCGTGTTGCGGCTCCGGCTGGCCTGGCGGGCCGGGTCGACGACCCATTCGGCGCTCGGGTCGAACACCGTCAGGTGGGCCATGGCGCCGGGCCGGATCGGCCCGCCCTGGCCTCCGCCGCGGCCCCGTCCGTTGTCGCCGTCCCGCTCGAGGCCGGCGATGCGAGCTGGCTTCCAGGAGAACAGGGCGAACAGGTCCCGCAGCGGCATCGCCGTCCCGCCGGCGGGCGGCACCCAGCCGACGCCGGCCCCGGCGCCTTCGCCTTGGCCGGTCCTAGCGCAAAGCGCGTCGTAGGCGACGGCGAGGGCCGTCTCGAGGCCGAGCATCCCGGCGGGAGCCTCGTCGAAGGGCTCCTCCTTGCGCTCGGGCGCGTGCGGGGCGTGATCGGTGGCGATGGCGTCGATGACGCCGCCGGCGAGGCCGGCCCGGACGGCCGCCACGTCTGCTGGCGTCCGCAGGGGCGGGTTGACCTTGTAGACCGGGTCATAGCTCTGCACGGCGGCGTCACAAAGGGCGAGGTGGTGCGGCGTGGCCTCGGCGGTGACGGCGAGCCCGTCCGCCTTGGCCTTGGCGATCATCTCGATCGAGCCCGCCGTGGAAAGGTGCAGGAAGTGCATCGGGGCGCCCGTCAAGGCCACCAGGGCCAGGTCGCGGGCCAGCATCGCCTCTTCGGCCAGCGCCGGCTGGCCGGCGATCCCGAGCCGGCTCGACCAGGCGCCTTCGTGCATCTGGCCGCCCGCTGCCAGCTGCTCGTCCTCGCAGTGCTGGGCGAGGACCACGCCCAGGCCCGAGGCGTACTCGAGGGCGCGGCGCATCAAGCCGCCGTTCTGCACGCCTTTGCCGTCGTCGGTGAACAGCCGCACCCCGAGCTCGGCCAGCTCGGCCATGGGCACGAGCCGCTCGCCGCGCCGGCCGAGCGTGATCGCCCCGGCCACGGCGATCTCGCAGAGGGCCTGCTCACCGAGCGCGAGCACGTCGCGAGCCACGGCCGCCGAGTCGATGGCGGGCACGGTGTTGGGCATGGCGACGAGCGCCGTGTAGCCGCCCAGGGCGCCGGCTCTCGAGCCTGACTCGACCGTCTCGGCGATCTCCCCGCCCGGCTCGCGCAAATGAGAGTGGATGTCGACCAGCCCCGGCGAGACGATGCAGCCTCCCGCGTCGAGGACCATGGCTCCGCTCGGCGGCTCGATCGAGTCCCCGTTCGAGACGGCGACCACCCGGCCGTCTCTTGCCAGGACGTCACCGCGCCGCTCTCCTGTCTCGTCGACGAGTGTGCCCCCGCGGACGAGGACCTCCCCCGGGTGGGCAGATGGGCCGAAATGAATGGACGGGTTCTGTGCAGTCATCAGAGCTCCCCCGAGCCGAGAAGGTGGAAAAGGATGGCCATGCGCACCAGGACTCCGTTTCGCACCTGGCGCGTCACGAGGGACGCAGGCATGTCGGCGACCTCGGGCGAGATCTCGACACCGCGGATCATCGGCCCGGGATGCATGACGAGAGCGTCCTTTTTGAGGGCGGCGGCGCGCTCGCGGGTGAGCCCGTAGCGCCAGTGGTACTCCTCGAGCGAGGGAAGCAGGACCTCGCCGAGGCGCTCGGACTGGATGCGGAGCAGGTAGATGACGTCCAGCTCGCCGAGTGTCGAGTCGAGGTCACCGGTGGCGTTGACGGGCCAGCCCTCCAAGGAGGCGGGCATGAGCGTCGGCGGCGCCACGAGCAGCACCTCGGCGCCTAGGGCCGAGAAGGCGAGCACGTTCGAGCGCGCCACCCGCGAATGCTTGATGTCGCCCACGATCGCTATGCGGAGCCCCTTCAGGTCGGCCGGGGCCTCCCCGCCCCGGCGCGCCGTCAGGGTCTCGAGGATCGTGTAGCAGTCCAGCAGTGCCTGGGTCGGATGCTCGTGGGTGCCGTCCCCGGCATTGATCACGCTCGCTTTCACCCAGTGGGTGACCATCAAAGGCGCCCCCGAGGAATGGTGGCGGATGACCATGGCGTCTATGCCCATGGCATCGATCGTCTCGACGGTGTCGCGCAGCGACTCGCCCTTCACCGTCGACGAGCTGGCGGCCGTGAAGGTCATCGTGTCGGCGGAGAGGCGTTTTGCGGCCGTCTCGAAGGAAAGGCGCGTCCGGGTCGACGGCTCCATGAACACAGTGGCCACGGTTCGTCCCCTGAGCGCCGGCACCTTCGGGATCGGGCGCTCGGACACCTCGGCGAAGGCGTCGGAAAGGCGCATGATCTCCAAGATCCCGTCCCGGTCGAGGTCGGCAATGGAAAGAAGGTGGCGGGCCGCCGGGGCTCGCTCGCCCACGAGGAGCTCGTCCAGGTTCATCGGGCCCCCCTGTCGTCGTCGGCGGCGACGAGGTCACCGATGGTCACTCCCTGTTCGCTCACCTCAACGAGCTCGTCGCGACGCGTGGGCAGATTCTTGCCCACGAAGTCGGGCCTGATGGGCAGCTCCCGGTGGCCGCGGTCGATCATCACGGCCAGCTGCACGGCGCCGGCCCGACCCCGGGCCGCAAGTGCCTCGAGCGCGGCCCGCACCGTCCTCCCGGTGAAAAGCACGTCGTCGACGAGGACCACGACGCGCCTGGTGATGTCGAAGGGCAGGTCGGTGACCTCCTCGGGCAGCACCGGGCGCAGCCCGATGTCGTCCCGGTAGAAGGCGACGTCGATAGAGCCGAGCGGCACGGCCGTCCCCTCGATCTCCTCGAGCATGGCGGCGAGCCTTTCCGCAAGCGGCACGCCCCCGGTCTGGAGACCGACGACGACGACGTCGCTGAGCCCCCGGTTGCGCTCCACGATCTCATGCGCGATGCGCATGAGGGCTCTTCGGACTTCGTCAGCGTCCATGACTTGAGCACGGACAACAAAAACGCGCCCCTTGGGGCGCGCAACTCTCTCTCTGTCAGCCACTTTGGGCTCCTCTCGTCCGTACGGGCCTCTCGGGACCCGCTTTACGTCCGGGGTGTCACTCTAACGAGTCCTTCCGCGCCGCGCCGGGATCCTCCCCCACCAGATCTCGGACCTCGGTCGCCACCGCGGAGAGGACCCCGTTCACGTAGCGGCCCGAGTCCTCGGTCGAGTAGGTCTTCGCGAGCTCGACCGCCTCGTCGAGCACGACGGCCACCGGCACCTCGGGCTCGTCGAGGAGCTCGAAGGCCGCCATCTTGAGCACGCAGCGGTCGACGACGGGCATCCTCTCGACGGCCCAGCCGGTGGCGTGGCGCCCGAGGAGGCCGTTGACCTCCTCGGCGCGCCGCTCCACGCCCAAGACGAGCCGCACGGCGTACTCCTCGGGCGCCACGGGCAGCTCGGCGAGCAGCTGTGAGGGCGCCAGGTCCTTGGTCTCGGCCTCGTAGAGCAGTTCGAGCGCCCGTTCCCGCGCCCGGCGCCTGGCTCCCGTCAGGAGGCGGCGCGACGAGCCCTCAGGCCCTTGTGAGGTACTCACCGGTCCGGGTGTCGACCTTGATCCGTTCGCCGGGATTGACGAACAGCGGCACCTGGACCACGAGGCCGGTCTCGAGCGTGGCCGGCTTGCGGGCACCCGATACCCGGTCACCTTGCAAGCCAGGCTCGGTCTCGGCGACCGTGAGCTCGACCGCGGCGGGCAGGTCGACGCCGACTATCTCGCTGTCGTGCATCTGCATCACGGCCGAGTCGCCCTCTTTCAGGTACGACGCCGCCTCGGCGAGCGACGAGCCGCTCACGTGGATCTGCTCGTAGGAGACGTTGTCCATGAACACGTAGTCGGGCCCGTCCCGGTAGAGGTACTGCATCTCCCTCTTGTCGATCACGGCCTGCTCGACCTGCTCTCCGGCCCTGAAGGTGCGCTCGATCACTGCCTTGGTGCGCACGTTGCGCAACTTCGTCCGGACGAAGGCGCCGCCCTTGCCCGGCTTGACATGCTGGAACTCGACGACCGTGAAGAGCCCCTCGGGCAGGTCAAGGGTCATGCCGTTGCGGAGGTCGTTGGTGGAAAAGGCCATCAGAGCACGTAGTCCTTCGTCGATTTGGTGAGCAGGCGCGAGCCGGTCGCCGTGACGACCAAGGTGTCCTCGATGCGTGCGCCGCCAGTTGGGTAAAGGTAGGCACCGGGCTCGACGGTCACGACGGCACCCACTTCGAGGATATCAGCGGACTCTTGCGATATCGACGGGGCTTCGTGGATCTCGAGGCCGACGCCGTGACCGGTCCCGTGCAGGAAGGCGTCGCCGAGACCCGCCGAGGCGAGCGACTCGCGGCAGGCGGCGTCGACTTCGCCGCCCGTCACTCCCGGGCGAACGGCCAGGACCCCGACGCGCTGGGCGCTGATGACGGCTTCGAGGACGTCGTGCATCTCGTCGGAGCGCACCGCGCCCACGCACAGCGTGCGCGTCATGTCCGACCTGTAGCCGTCGACGACGGCCCCGAAGTCGATCACGATGAGCTCGCCCGGCTCGATGCGGCGATCGGACGGCCGGGCGTGCGGGAGCGCGCCGTTGGGGCCGCCCGCGACGATGGAGTCGAAGGCGACCGCGTCAGCCCCGCGACGGCGCATCTCGAAGTCGAGCGCGATCGCGAACTCCTGCTCTGTGGGCGCTTCGCTCAGGAGCTCTTTGACCTGCGCGAGAGCCACGTCGGCGATGTCGGCCGCGCGCTCGATCCGGGCGACCTCGCCCTCG
>JBKQMT010000200.1:0-35695 GCA_052146595.1 Acidimicrobiales bacterium | reverse complement strand
GCGGGGCCGTAGCCCTTGTCTTGGAGGAACTTGATGATACCCGGGTCGGGCCCGCTGTACTCGTCGTAGACGGCCTTGACCTGGGAGTGATAGGCGTCGATAGCCGTCTCTGTAAAGGTGAGCGCGGTATTCGGGTTCCAGAGGGTGTCCTTCGACAAGACATGGACCTTGGGATCCAGCTTCGCCATGCAGTCGTTGAAGGAGAGGGCGCGGTCGTGGCCGTTGGAGGAGACCTGCTGACCCTCGTTGTCAACGACGTACCCCGACTTCACCTTGGACGCGATGTAGGAGCAGGCCGAGTAGCCGTAGAACAAGTTGGACGCCCGCACGACCATGGCGTCCTTGCCGACACCAAGGATCGTGTCCACCGAGATGATCGGGACGCCGTGCGCGTAAGCATACGCGATCGAGGGGCCTTCAGCGGAGGCGTCCTCCGGGTTCACTATGACCGCTTGGGCGCCCTCGTTGACGAGGTCCTTGATCTGCTGGTTCTGCAGGGTGGCGTCACTGCCATAGGTATCGCAGCAAACCAATGGTCCGATGAGTTGGACGTTGAACTGCTTGGCGAACTGCTGCTCGTAAGCCACATAGGCAGACCAGAATGCGGTGTTGTTGTAGCTCAGGGCCACGCCGACCTTGATCGTTTGGCTCGGTGCCGCTGCGCTGGCGGCACCAGCTGCCCCGACGCTGCTCACAGAGAGCGCAACGAGCCCAGTCGCGGCCATCATGCCCATGACCTTCTTAAGCCAAGGTTTCATTTATCCTCCCATTTCTCTTTTACGGGGGTTTTCGTCACCTCGGGCTTTGACGCCCAAGTCGCTAAAACTTGATTAGTTACGAGCCACTTTCATCACTAGGCCAAACTTCGCCCTTATTGATCACCTCCCTCGGTCAGACGTCGAGCCGTTCCAGGTCCATCTCCAGGAAACGGCAAACTGTCCCGAACTTCCGGCAGGCACCGTCAAGGCGCGAGAGGCGGGCGAGGGTGACGTCCCCAGGGGCGACGAGGTAATGGACCGCCGCGCCCCCGGTCCGGTAGAACCACTGCTCGGAGTACAGGTGCACCTTGTAGAAGTCGTCGGCGGGGTCGTTCGAGCGGGCGGTGAAGCCGGTGGCACGCTGCCCCCAGTTCTCCAGGTCTCAGATGCCCTCTTCGGGGAAGCGATGCCTTGGTGAATGAGGTCACGACCATCGCTGAAGGTGAGGATCCCAACACGAGACATTGGCACCTCCTAGAAATCGATTTTCCCACTCTGCAGTATTACTTTCGAGGCACTAGCACGCCTAGTCTAGGGACCAAAGTCTTGGTCTTTCGCTAGATGACCGCCACGAGGGACCGCCGTCCCCTAGTCCTTGTGGTAATCGTGTACCATGATTGCGGTCGACGTCAAGTCCTCAAAGGGCACGGGGTGGGCCGAGCAAAGTCCCGATGGGGCACCGAAGCGCGATGAGCAACGGCGAGCAACCATGACCACCATCGTCGACGTGGCCCGCGCCGCCGGGGTTTCCACCGAGCGGTTTCCAGGGTGCTCAACGATCATCCCCCAGTGAGACGCAGGGCTGGCCATCCCCAGGTCGAGCCCTGGCTAGCCATGCAAGGGCTGTTGGACCAGGAACCACGCCCTGACGCTGTGTTCGTGACCAACCACCTCATGACCACCATCGGCACCCTGCAGGCCATCGCCCAGGCCAAGCTCGTCATCCCCTTTGACATCGCCGTCATCAGCTTGGACGACACGCCCTGGGTGCTGCTGTTGCCACCCCGGACTCACAGCCGTGGCCATTGTTCCGATCACGGCGTGGTGCGGGCCAAGGTTGTGCCCGCGGCCGCAGACAGGCTGCCCCTGAGCCATCACATGATCGAAATTGCCGGCCGAAGGACCTAGTCGAGGTGGAACACTTCCTCCATCGTTGCCCACCAGTCCTCGTCCGGGGAGGAGCGCATCGTCCGCTGCATGGGCATCACCACGTCCCACCAGCGTTGGGTGGCGGGGTCCCCGGCCACCGAGGCCATGTCGGCGACGAGGTCCGAGCCCCGGTACTCCATATAGCTGAACAGCAGGCTGTCGCGCCGGAAGATCGAGTAGTTGGTCACGTTCGCCCTGCGGAGCGTCTCGAGGACCTCCGGCCACACCGCTGCATGCAGCCGGACATACTCCTCGGCGCTCTCCTCTTCGAGCGCGATCACGGCAGCTATGCGCTGGACCGCAGGTGCGGCCCCAGTCTGATCGGTCATTTCTCACTCCTCCTGTGCGATAGCCGTGAATGTCCACCCGGGCGGCGAACTTCATCGGCTAAGCACACCGTATGGCCTCTGCACAGGAGATGCAGGGTGCCTGCGGCATTATCCACCGTGGCGGAAGCGAAATTCACGGTGCTTACGAAATTGAGGAACAATTAGCGGTGTCGTGCAACGGGGCGTGGATTCGGATTTGGTACAAAAAGATGCAGAAAGGTACTGTGAGCTCATGATTGCGTGCTTCCAGGGCCATCCCTGCACGCTCGAACGCTGTTCCCATTTGCATTCGATTCCGCAGATCTTGAGCGTCAGATGAGCATGTCCCCCCCGACTTCAGTGGAGGCCGAGGCCGGTACCTGGGCCAAGCCGACATTTCGTCATCTGCTCGAGGTCACGGAACGGTTCGTGACCGTCGTCGAGCTCGTCACGAGCCGCGGCGTGCTCAGCGACCGTGAAGGCCAGCGGGTCCTGGCCCGCGCCCGAGTGCTGGCCGAGAGCCCCCGGATCGACGTCCTCTCCATCACCGACAATCCGGCAGGGAACGCCATGCTCGCCGCCGACACGCTCGGCACCGATCTCGTCTCACACGGCCAGGAAGTGATCATCCACCTCGCCTGCAAGGACTGCAACCGGAACTCGCTGCAAAGTCGCGGATGGAATCTCGCCTCGGGGGGGTTCGACAACATCCTCGCCCTCTCGGGGGACTACCCGAGTCCCGGCTACGAGGGCATGGCGCGCCCGAGCTTCGACATCGACTCGGTAGGACTTCTCTCGATGTACTCGGAGATGAACCGCGGGCTTTTCGACGAGAAGACGCGACGACGGATGAAGCCGACGAACTTCTTCCTCGGCGCCGTCGTGACCAACCACAAGCGCTACGAGCGCGAGGTCGTGCCCCAGTACCTGAAATTGCGAAGGAAGATCGAGACCGGGGCCCGGTTCATCATCAACCAGGTCGGCTACAACTCGCGAAAGGACGACGAACTGGTGCGTTGGCTCGCTCGGAGCGCGCTGGACGTGCCGGTGATCGCCAACGTCTTTGTCCTTTCCCGTGGCGCGGCCCGAGCCTTCAACGCCGGCCGGATCCCGGGTGTCGTCGTCACCGACGAGCTGGTTGCCCTTGCCGAGCGCTACGCAGCCTCTGGCGACAAAGGACGGTCGTTCTTCCTCGAGCTGGCGTCCAAACAGGTGGCGATCGCGCGAGGACTCGGCTTTCGTGGTGCCTATCTGGGCGGGAAGCTGGAACCGAGCGACTGCGAGGACATCCTGGCCCGCGCGGACGCATTCGCGCCGGAGGACTGGAAGTCATTTGCCGGCGATGTCCAGTTCGACTATCCGGACGAGTTCTACTACTTCGAACGCGACAACGAGACGGGCTTGTCCTCCTCCGAGGTGAACCGCGACTTTGTCGCCTCGCGCAGCCGTGCCGCGCGGCGAGGTGCCCGCTCGCGGGTGCCGATCGGCTATCGCGCCTGCCGCTTGGCCCACTCTGCCGTCTTCGACCCCCGGGCGCCTCTGTTCGGCCTCGGGCGCAGGTTCTACTCGGCCCTCGAGGCGGGCCCACGCCAGGCGAGCACTCTCTTGCACCTCGCCGAGCACACGGCCAAGAAACCGCTCTTCGACTGCCAGGACTGCGGGGACTGTTCCCTGCCTGAGATCGCCTACCTTTGCCCAGAATCCCAGTGCGCGAAGAATCAGCGCAACGGTCCCTGTGGTGGCACGCACGACGGCCTCTGCGAGGTCGCAGACAAGGAGTGCATCTGGGCTCGGGCCTACGAGCGCCTCAAGCCATACGGGGAGGAGGACTCGATGCTCGAAGGACCGATCGTCTTCAACAACAACGCCCTTCGGGGCACGAGCGCCTGGGCCAACACTTTCTTGGGAAGGGACCACATCGCCCGGCCCGAAGCTGAAAGAGACGACAACGGTTGAACATGACCGGTCGGGACTTCGTCGTCATCGGGGAGAACATCCACGCCACGCGCGTGCTCCTCAAGAAGAACGAGCGCGTTGCCACGAACGACAAGGGCGAGGAGGGGATCGTCTTCGTCGACGAAGACGGCGTGACCCGTCACCTGCGCATCACCGAGGAGGAGAAGCGCACTCAGCCCTACAAGGAGGGGCGCATCAAGCACGTCCGCCTCGCCGTGCAGGTGGCCATGAGCGGAGACGGGCCCGATCGCTCGGTCGCTCTCGGCTACCTGCGCACGCTCGCCGAGCGCCAGGTCGCGGCGGGGGCGCACTTCCTCGACGTGAACGTCGACGAGATCTCGAACAAGCCCGTCGACCAGATCGAGGCGATGCGCTTCATCGTGGGAATGCTGGCGCCGCTGGTCGATGTCCCGTTTTCGATCGACTCGTCCAACCTCGAGACCATCGGCGCAGGCGTGGCGGCGGCCGCCGAGGCGGCAGGCGCTCGCGTCGGGCCGCCGATGCTCAACTCGGCCTCGCTCGAGCGCATCGAGGCGCTCGAGCTGGCGGCGCGACTCGGGGGGACCGTCGTCGTGACCGCGGCCGGCGGGTCGGGAATGCCGACAAATGCCGAGGAGCGGGTGGCCAACGCCACCCGGATCATCGAGGCGTCGCTGGCGAGGGGCATCCTGCTGGGCCAGATCTTCGTCGACCCGCTCGTCTTCCCGATCGCCGTCGACGGAGAGTACGGTCGGCACTGCCTCGACGCCATCGCCGAGCTGCGTCGGCGTTACGGAGCAGAGATCCACATCACCGGCGGCATGAGCAACGTCAGCTTCGGGCTTCCCAACAGGCGGCTCTTGAACGACGCCTTCTTGGCCTTGGCGATCGAAGCCGGCGCCGACAGCGGCATCGTCGACCCCACGGTCGTCAGCATCGAGCGCGCCACGGCCGCGGACCGTAGCTCACGCCCGTTCCAACTCGCCCTTGACGTCCTCACCGGCGCCGACGAGGACTGCCGCGCCTACATGAAGGCCCACCGGGCCGGCGAACTCACGCCGCCGCCGTTCTGAGCGCCGCCGGCGCCCGAGTCCGCCCGCACCCGATGCCGGCTCGGTCTCAGCCGTGGTGGGAGGTGTGCTCCTGTCGGTAGCGGCAGGTCGCGGCCATGGAACAGTAGTCGCACGACTCGCCGGCATGATCCACGTCCGGCCCGATGCCTATCACCATTGAGGTCGACTTCTTCGGCGCCATCATGTACCCCTCGGTCAGGCTGATACCAGCCGACGCCGCGTCCAGAAGAGAGAAGATCTGGCGCTGGCCGCTCGCCACCGGCCAGCCCACGAGGCCTGGGCTGAGAGGCACGGTGGTCCGCAGCCCCACGGCCTCGGCCTCGTCGTCCACGCGCTTGCACATCGCCGAAGCGACCAGGTCGACCGCGACCGAACCGAAGGCGTCGAGGGCGACGCCCATTGCCGGGTCCTCGGCGAAACACCAGGAGGCCGCCTCTTCTAAGGCGGGCCCGATGCTGCAAACGGCCACGACGACAGACCGCGCGGCGCGCAGGTGATCGGCGATCAGCGGTCCCGAAAGATAGCCTCCCGGTTCCAGGCGGACCTGCTCGTGGCGGAACTCCCGCACCGGGAAGGTCGCGCAGACCACGACCGGCTGCAGTAGCGGCTTGCCTGCTGTCACGGCCTGCTCTGCGATGGCGACCGCGATCGACCGGCGGCTGCGCACGCCCTCAGGGTCTGCACCTTGTGCCCGCAGCACCATGTCCACATCCGGGCACGGGTCCCAATAGCGAAGAACGTTCAGGCGGCAAGCACCTCTTTCACAAGGCGGACCGCGCTGGAGGCGTCCTCGGCATAGCCGTCCGCCCCGATCTCGTCGGCATAGGCCTTGGTGATCGGCGCCCCACCGATGATGATGCGCACCTGCTCGCGCAGGCCCGCCTCTTTGATCGCCTCGATCGCGGTCTGCATGTTCGTCATCGTCGTGGTGAGAAGGGCAGACATCGCCACAACGTCCGCTCCCTCGCGGATGGCCTGGATGAACTTCTCCGCCGGGACGTCGACGCCCAAGTCGACGATCTCATAGCCCGAGCCCTCCAGCATCATCGCCACGAGATTCTTCCCGATGTCGTGCAGGTCTCCCTGGGTAGTGCCTATCGCCACCTTGCCGCTCGACTCCACCCCCTGTTCCACCAGGTGCGGCTTGAGCACGGCGAGCGCCGCCGTCATGGCGCGGGCCGCCACGAGCATCTCCGGCACGAAGATCTCACCGTCCTCGTAGAGCTGGCCCACCTCGGCCATACCCGCGATCAGGCCTTCGCGCAGCAACGTCCCCGCGTCGATGCCCTCGTCCAGTCCCTCGTTCACTTTGGCAACGGCTTGCTTTGACTGCCCATCGACCATCGCCTCACGAAGCTCATCGAGTACCGCCATGCGCTCCCACTCCATTCTCCTGGCCTGCAGGACCTTGACTACCGACAAACCCGCCGTGGGTGGTCACGACACGCTCTCGAGGCTGCGAGCGGCGTCGAACTTCGTCACGATGTTCTGCGGGGCACATCCGCCAGAATATTGTGCACCTGGCGGAAGACGAGACCGCCACCCTGTCGCATCACGCTGTCAGAAGCCGTAGTGCTCGGTCACCTCGCTCGCCATCGCGGCCCATTCCCACAGTCGCTGGGGCTCGTAGCGCACGGTGCTTATGTCCTTCATGATCACCTCGACCACACAGCCGTGCGCCTTGGCCTTGTCGAGCACCGTCTCGAGCTCATTTCTAGCCTTGTCGAGGTTCCAGGTCGTCTCCGCGAACACGGCCGGATTGGGCTTGAAGGAGTAGACGTAGCGGTTACCGAGGTTGGCCACGGCCTCGTCGGTGTTGACCCAGGGACTCATCGAGATCTTGCGCAGGTTGGGGATCCTCTCGAGGATGCTGATCTTGCGGTGGAGCGGATCGCAGCAGCCGTAGTAGTTGAGGCCGAACCGGCTCAGCCAGCGGATCTCGTATTGCAGCGAGAACTCCCAGTGCATGCGCGGGGAGACGTCGGAGAAGATCTGGGCCGCCCCGCTCCCCCAGAGGTCCTTGGCCCGCACGTGCGCAGGGTCGTAGTCTGCCTGGGGCACCTCGTCGGTGTAGCCGAGGCCCCCGGAACCTATCCGAAAGCAGCTGTTGTTGAGGGTCAGAAGGTTCTGCTCCTCGAACTGGTCGAGCATCTTGCAGTAGGCGTTCACGAGCCTGTCTATGGCCTTGTGGACGAGCTCGGGGCGGTCGTGCAGGTCCAACATTGCCTCCTGCACGCCCCACCACCTGATCATCTCGTCCCAGGGCGCGAACCAGAAGCAGAACCCGTTCGCCCCCAGCTTGCGAACCTCGATGACCCCGTCCATGATCTCGCTCAGCTGCTCGTGCTGCTGCTCGGAGGCGGCGGCGTCATGGGTGACGACGGGGTCCTTGATCTTCTCGAGGTCGTCCTCGTCGCGTATCTGGATGTTGAAGTGGCGGGAGACGACAGTGTTCGCCTCGTCCGTCATGGCAATGTCCACGTCCTCGTCGATACCGAAGGCGGTGTTGTCGACCACGAGTGGGGAGTAGACGACCGGTTCTACGACCATGTCCGTCGCCATGTGCTCCCACTGATAGATCAGCTTGCGCAGCTCCCACTCGTGATAGCGACTCCACTCGCCCGCAGTCTCGAGGTGCAGCTCGTCGTCGACGTCCATCTCGTGCCAGGGGATCTCATTGATCCAAACCATCGGCTTGACCTGCCCCAGTCCGTTCAGGGTTCGCCACCTGGCTGCCGTCTCGGCGTGCACCGGCAGGGCGGCAATGTCCGCCAGCCGCTCGCCCAGAGTGCGCAGGACTTTCCGGTCGTGCTCTGTGACCTCTGTCACGTCACCGGCCAGGGTCCCTTTTCGCGATGGGTCTACCAACCAGTTAGCGTTTGGCATCGAAGCTCGCCCCGATCCGTCAGCCCAAGCCACGATCTGCTGGGCGCCTTCCTATCTAATCAAAGTCCACCGGCTCAGATCAAAGTCCGTCGGCGCTCACAGCCGCAGTCACATTTGATCGTGTCTCTTCCGACCTGTTGTAGAGATGGCTGGCGTGATGGGCAGCGGGCGGTCTCCTGTGGGCAGCAACCTCCTTGTAGGCCTCTCATCTGCCAGCTTGACGCTCGCAATGACATTAAACCCGACAACCTCAATAACACCAAGGCTGCGTCGGGGAGCCGCCAAAAGTGGCCTGCTTCTCCCACTGGTGACTTGAGTCGGAGAATCGTTCGCACCGGGTTGCCAGCCCGTTCCCGCGCCCACCGGCGATATCATGGGAGGGAAAGGGCTGGGTGGCTCGTTGCTGGGGTCTCGTCATCCCGATCGGGTCCGGGCTCGTCGAGGTGTTCTGTTGCCCCGACGGCGGGGAAGCTACAGTACCCGGCGGGCCAAGGACGACACGAGCGACCAAGGCCGGAGCCCGCGAGCAAGGCAAGAGGACACCAACGGTCCTACTGTGGAATAGTTCGTAGGTTGAGATTCGTCTGGTGGCCACCAAGGAGATGCAATGGCGACCATAAACCTGGACAAGGTGAGCAAGGTCTACCCCAACGGGCTACCTGCGGTGTCCGATCTGGACCTGGACGTGGCAGAGGGAGAGCTGATGGTCCTCGTCGGGCCGTCCGGTTCGGGCAAGACGACGGCCCTGCGGATGGTCGCAGGCTTGGAGGACATCACCTCTGGGACCTTGCGCATGGGCGGCAAGGTTGTCAACGACCTGCCCCCGAAGGACCGCAACGTGGCCATGGTCTTCCAGAGCTACGCCCTGTACCCCCATATGACCGTGGCCGAGAACATCGGCTTCAGCCTGCGCCTGCGCAAGCGCCCCAAGCAGGAGATCAACACCAAGGTGCGCGAGGCCGCCCAGCTGCTCGGCCTGACCGACTACCTATCGAGCAAGCCCGGCCAGCTTTCCGGCGGCCAGCGCCAGCGCGTCGCCATGGGAAGGGCCATCGTGCGCGAGCCGGCGGTGTTCTTGATGGACGAGCCGCTCTCCAACCTTGACGCCAAGATGCGGGTCCAGATGCGGGCGGAGATCTCCCGCATCCAGCGGCGGGTGGGAGTGGCCACGCTCTATGTCACCCACGACCAGACCGAGGCCATGACTCTCGGTGACCGTGTGGCGGTGCTTCACCTGGGCCGGCTCCAGCAATGCGGCCCCCCCCAAGAGCTCTACGAGCACCCGGACAACCTTTTCGTGGCGGCCTTCATCGGCTCGCCGGCCATGAACCTCTACGAGGCCGTCGTCTCGGACGGCAACCAGGTGAAGGTGGGCTCTCAGTCCTTGACCCTGCCGCCGGAGCTCTTGGAGGCCCGCCCGGCGCTGCGCGGCTACAGGGACCGCAAGGTGGTCATCGGAATTCGCCCCGAGAACCTCGCCGACGCCGCCTTGGAGCTGGCGCCGGCACCGGGCAGCACCCTTGTCGCCGACGTGGAGTTGATAGAGGCCCTGGGCAACGAGTTGCAGGTGCACTTCTTGGTGGACGCCACCCGCGCCCGTTCCGAAGAGGCCCAGGCTGCCGCCGAGACACGCGGCCTCGAAGGGATCGGTCTGCAGGCCGGGGGTGCGAGGTCAGAAGGCGTGGCCCGGGTCTCGCCCCGCAGCGAGCTCAGGGCTGGCTCACGTGCGACCTTCGTCGTCGACACCGAGCGGCTCAACTTCTTCGACTACGACAGCGGCGCAGCCATTTGGAACTGACGGCCCGCCTGGGCGGCGCCGGCTGGAGCCACCCGATCGCGGTCGGCAACGCCGGTGTTGGACTGGCGACGTCCGTCTCCCAGCGCAGCTGAGAAGGGCCCAAGTCCAGATGGCAAGGAAAGCGGAAGCGGGATGACCGTGAAGGCCACCACGGGCGGGGTCGTGAGTGCCGCCGCCCAGATCTTCTCCGACGTCTCGCCGCGCATCTACTGGGAGTTGGCCCTGCAATAGGAGATCCGCTGGCTGAGCCGGTTCGACCTCAACTACTAAGGCTGCTGCGATCCGCAACGAGCCCCGGCGCCTGTGGGAATTGGCCCAAATGGCGAGGGAGGTGAGCGAAGAACTGGGTTGCTGAGCGAGCCCGGCGCGCTTCTTGCGCCTCGTCGCCGGCCAATGGGCGGGCAGGTCGGCTTTCTGGGAAGCTTGGCCGGATGAAGATCGCCTTGTTCATCACCTGCTTCAACGACGCCGTCTACCCCGAGACGGGAAAGGCGGTCGTGACCGTGCTCGAGCGGCTCGGTCACGAGGTCGTCTTCCCCGAGGCGCAGACCTGTTGCGGTCAGATGCACCTGAACACCGGCTATCGGTCAGAAGCGCTCGCTTTGGCCCGCTATTTCGTCGATGTCTTCTCACCCTATGAGATGGTGGTCGCCCCCTCGGCCTCCTGCGTGGGCACCGTCGTCGACTCCTACGCCAACCTCGCCGAGGAGGAAGGGGACGCTTGGCTTGCCGCGGCCGCCAGGGACCTGGCGCCTCGGGTGCACGAGCTCAGCGAGCTCCTCGTCGACGAGCTCGGTGTCACCGATGTCGGAGCCTGCTTCCCGCACCGGGTCGCCTACCATCCCACCTGCCATTCGCTCCGGGTGCTCCACCTCGGTGACCAGCCGCTGCAGTTGCTGCGTGCGGTCCAGGGCCTGGAGCTCGTCGCCTTCGAGGGCGCCGCCTCTTGCTGTGGCTTCGGCGGCACCTTCTCGCTGAAGAACGCCGACACTTCGGTGGCGATGCTCGCCGACAAAATGGCAGCTGTGCGGGCAAGCGGAGCCGAGGTGCTCTGCGCGCTGGACAATTCCTGCCTCGCCCATATTGGCGGTGGAGTGTCGCGCCTCGGGTCCGGTCTGCGGTGCGTCCATCTTGCCGAGATCCTTGCCGCCACCGACGGGGGCGAGCGAAGGTGATCAACGACTTTAGGGACTCGCCCCCGTTCCCGCGTGCATCGGCGAGGACCCTCGCCGATGGCCAGCTTCGGGTGAACCTGCGCCGGGCGACGAAGACCATCCGCGAAAAGCGCGACCGGCTCGCCGCCGAGACGCCGGACTTCGAGCAGCTGCGCACCGCCGCCGCGGCCATCAAGGACGACGCCCTGCGGCGCCTCGACGAGCTGCTCGAGGAGTTGGAGGCGAATGTGACTGCGGCAGGGGGCCACGTCCATTTCGCCCGTGACGCCGCCGAAGCGAACCGGATCGTGGTCGGGCTCGTCCGCGAGACGGGGGCCCGCAAGGTCGTCAAGGTCAAGTCCATGACCACCGTCGAGATCCGGCTCAACGAGGCGCTGGCGGCGGCAGGAGTCGAGGCCACCGAGACCGACCTTGCGGAGCTGATCGTCCAGCTCGGCGAGGACCTGCCGAGCCACATCGTCGTGCCGGCGATCCACCGCAACCGCAGCGAGATCCGCTCGATCTTCCTCGAGCACATGGGAGAGCACGGCCTTGCCGCCCCCAGCGGGCTCAGCAACGAGCCGGCCGCCCTTGCGTCCGCGGCGCGGGCGCACCTGCGCGAGCGTTTCCTGCACGCTCGCGTCGCCATCTCGGGTGCGAACTTCGCCATCGCCGAGAGCGGGGCGCTCGTGGTGGTGGAGTCGGAGGGGAACGGCCGGATGTGCCTCACCCTGCCCGAGACCTTGATCTCGGTCGTCGGTATCGAGAAGGTGATCCCGCGCTTTTCGGATCTCGAGGTGTTCCTCCAGCTGCTCGCCCGCTCGGCCACCGGTGAGCGGATGAGTCCCTACACCTCGATCTGGAGCGGGGTCACTCCGGGGGACGGCCCGTCGCAGTTCCATCTCGTCCTGCTCGACAACGGGCGTAGCGCGGCGCTAGGCGACAGGGTGGGGCGCCAGGCACTGCGCTGCATCCGCTGCGCTGCCTGCCTCAACGTGTGCCCGGTCTACGAACGCGTCGGCGGCCACGCCTATGGCTCGGTCTACCCGGGACCCATCGGGGCGGTGATCGCGCCCCAGCTCACGGGAGTCGCCACCGAGCAGGTGGCCGCTGCACTGCCCTTCGCCTCCACGCTGTGCGGCGCCTGCTTCGAGGTCTGCCCGGTCCGCATCGACATTCCCCGGCTGCTCGTGCACCTGCGCGCACGATCGGTGGAACACAAGCTCGAGAAGGGGCCGAGCCTCGAGGGGCTCTCCATGGCGGCAGCCGGGATGGTCTTCTCCTCGCCGCGGCGCCTGGCGTGGGCCGAGCAAGTCGGGGGCCGTCTGGCCGCCTCCCTCTTCCCAGCTGGCAGCGTCCGCTGGTTGCCGGGGCCGCTGAGCCGCTGGACGACAGCTCGGGACGCTCCCGTGCCGGCCCGGGAGTCGTTTCGCGAGTGGTGGCGGACCGGGCATGTGCGGTCCGGGCCAGACGGCGCCGTCGCCGAGGAGCCCGCCATCTCGGCGGTGCAGGCGGGGAGCGTAGCTGGCGGGCATGGCGCCGGGCTCGGGCTCGGGCATGTCGTGGCCGCTTTGCTCCCCACCTCCCCCAAAGCGAGAAGGGGGAGAGCGCGCCACCGGGGCCCTCGAGGCATGCCGCCGCTGCCGGACGTGCCGAGCTCTGGTCGTGCGGCGGTGCTCGAGGCCGTGAGCGGTGCCCTTTGCGCCGCTCCGATGGAGCATGTCCCGATCACGCGGGCCTACAGGGGTGCGGGCGAGACCGACCTCGCCGCACCGCTCGAGCTTTTCGTCCAGCGCGTCGTCGAGTACCGGGCGGAGGTCAGCTGGGTCGCGCCGGGCGCCGTGGCGGCTGAGATCACCGAGGTCCTGGCCCGTCACGGCAGTCGCAAGGTCGTGGTGCCCCCTGACCTGCCCGAGGGGTGGATGCCGAGTGGGCAAGAGCTCGTAATGCAGCCGGACACCGGCTCGCTCAGCACCCTCGAGCTCGACCAGTTCGACTCGGCCGTCACCGGCTGCGCCGTCGCGATCGCCGACACCGGCACGATCGTCCTCGACGGCGGGCCCACACAGGGCCGGCGGGCCCTGTCCCTCGTGCCGGACCATCTGGTCGTCGTCGTGCTCGCAGGCCAGGTTGTTGCCGGGCTGCCCGACGCCATTGCCAGGCTTTCCCCGAGGGCGGCTCAGACATGGATCTCCGGTCCGTCGGCGACCGTGGACATCGAGCTCAGCCGTGTGGAGGGAGTTCACGGGCCGCGCCGGCTCAATATGATTCTCGTCGGAGGCGATAGCGACTCAGGTTGGCCGCCCAGCGTCGAGCGCCGGACTCCCGACTTGCACATTTCCGGCGAATAGCAGGCAACGTAGGAGCCGAAGTACGAGGCCGAGGAGACCGACAGCGGTCATCGGACACAAAGGAGCTCTCATGCCGCAAGTACGCCGCTACCAGATGTTCATAGACGGGGAGCTCGTCGAGGGCAACCAGACGTTCCCGGTCGTCAACCCGGCTACGGCCGAGGTGATCTCCGAGGTTCCGAGCGGGACCGGAGCCGACGTGGAAAGCGCTGTCCAGGCCGCCGGCCGTGCCCAGCAGGAGTGGCGCAAGCTGCCGGCCATCGTCCGGGCCGGCTACCTGAGAGAGATCGCCCAGCTGGTCCGCAAGCACCGGGACGAGCTGGCCACGGTCATCACCGAGGAGCAGGGCAAGATTCTCTCCCTGGCCGAGGTGGAGGTGGACTTCTCCGCCGACTACATCGACTACATGGCCGAGTTTGCACGGCGTTACGAGGGCGAGATCATCCAGAGCGACCGCCCGGGGGAGAACATCTGGCTCTACAAGATGCCGATCGGCGTCGTCGCCGGTGTGCTTCCCTGGAACTTCCCCTTCTTCCTGATCGTGAGGAAGATGGCCCCGGCGCTGGTCACCGGGAGCACGATCGTCATCAAACCGAGCAGCGAGACGCCCAACAACGCCTGTGCCTTTGCCAAGCTCGTGGCCGAGTCCTCCCTGCCCAGAGGCGTCTTCAATCTCGTCACCGGCTCCGGGTCTGTGGTCGGCAACACCCTTGCCAGCCACCCCAAGGTCGACATGGTCAGCCTGACCGGCAGCGTCGAGGCCGGTGCCGCCGTCATGCACGCGGCCGCGGACAACATCACCAAGGTCTCCTTGGAGCTTGGTGGCAAGGCTCCGGCCATCGTCATGCCGGACGCCGACCTGGAGCTCGCGGTGCGGGCGATCCACGCCTCACGCATCATCAACACCGGGCAGGTCTGCAACTGTGCCGAGCGCGCCTATGTGCACGAGTCCATCGCCTCCCAGTTCATCGACAGGTTTGCCGCCGCCATGGAACAGACTGTCGTCGGCGACCCCTTCGACGCCAAGGTGGAGATGGGCCCGCTCGTGAGCGAGACACAGCTCGAGCTCGTCGATGCCGCCGTGCAGCAGGCGATCCGCGATGGCAGCAAGCTCGTGACCGGTGGGGAGCGCTACCCGGGCAGGAAGGGGTATTACTACCCGCCGACCGTGCTCACCCACTGTGACCAGAAGAGCGACATCATGCAGAAGGAGATCTTCGGACCCGTCCTCCCGACCGCGACGTTCACCGATCTTGATGAGGCGATCGAGCTCGCCAACGACTGCGAATACGGCCTCACATCCTCCATCTACACCCGCAACATGGACGTCGTGATGCGCGCTTGCAACGAGATCCGCTTCGGGGAGACCTACGTCAATCGCGAGAACTTCGAAGCCATGCAGGGCTTCCATGCCGGCTGGCGCAAGTCGGGCATCGGCGGTGCGGACGGGAAGCACGGCTTGGAGGAGTACCTGCAGACCCACGTCGTCTATGTAGACTACGACACCGCCAAGAAGTAACGGCACCGCAAGTAAGACTGCGCGCTAACGGCAGAAATCGGTCGCATGCGACCGCGGAACGGCGTGCCCATACCGACCTATACTCGGCGAGCAGGAAGCAGCCTCGCCCGCGATCAGTCCACGGCCGACAAGGCACTTTTGCGGGCGAGCCTCCCTCTATCGAGGAAAGCTCGCGGACCGCTTTCAGCTCTCGTCCATTACCTCACAGACCGTGAGGTAGGTGTCTTCCACCACGTCGCGCCAGCCGTGCAAGGCCCCCGGCTCGAAGATGAACAGCTCAGGGCCCTGATAGTGGAACTCTTTGCCACTGGGGAGAACCAGCGTCCCGCGCCCGGAGACGATCTGGCACAGCGCATAGTTGGGACCGGCATGAATTGGGACGGTGCATCCGGCGGGGATGCGATACAGCACCGTAGTGCCGTTGGGTGAGTGATGTATTTCTGCGGCTTCTTGCCCGAATGCGTCTGGGTCCGCCCAAGGCGGGACCTCGGTTACCTCGGACTCAACCTGCCCGTCGACCACGCTGAAAACGCTCGTCCGCACGTCGAAACCTCCAATCTCTTCCTGAGTTATCCGGCTTCCTGCCCGGACCATACCAACCCCTTGGGAGACGGGGAGGGCCCGGTTTCAAGATCATCGCCGCCCGCAGTTGGGAGCCATCGGACGGTGGCGAGACCCCGGGACGGGCCGCGCCAAGCACGTCGTGGCGCAGAGGCCAGTGCATCGGGCAGGCGACGGCGACCTCGAAGAGGGGCCCGAGCCCGACCGGCAATCACGCCCTGGCCGGGCTTGACACCGGACTGCGGTCATGTACACGATTACTAGCACACTCAAGACGGCACATGCAGAGGCCGGTTCCCAGGTGGCGATCACGGGCCAAAGACCTGAGGTCTGGAGCCCCTGACCGGTCGTCCCATTTTCTCGAAGTCTTATGGAAGGATAGGTGAACGGGTTTCTAGGAGGAGCCGCGTGGCACCGCCCCCGCAGCGAGGCAGGTCATAGCGAGCTAGTCGGGACGCGCTCTGGCTCGCCCCTTGGTGGCAAGGGTTGAGGTGGACGAGGGAAGGCCGGACAGGACTGTGACGGGCCGGGGAACCTGGCACAGGTCGAAATCGGGCCACCCTCGCAGAGGGAGGTACATGTGCGCCAGGTCGTGACTATCGGGGAGATCCTGGTGGAGATCATGGCGGAGGAGCACGGCCGTGGTTTTCGCGAGCCTGTGCACCTAGTGGGGCCGTTCCCGAGCGGCGCACCTGCGATCTTCATAGACCAGGTGGCCAAACTCGGACAACCTTGCGGCATCATCAGCTGCGTCGGGGACGACGACTTCGGTTGGCTCAACCTGGAGCGCCTCGAGCACGACGGCGTCGACGTGAGAGGGGTCGAGGTACTTTCGGACCACGTGACAGGCAGTGCCTTTGTCCGCTATCGGGAGAGCGGAGATCGCGACTTCGTGTACAACATCAAGAACAGCGCTTGCGGTCAGCTCCGCTGGACGGACGCCACCTCGGAACTGCTCTTGGAGTGCGGCCACCTCCATGTCTCTGGGGCGTCACTTTCTTCCCCCCAGATGGTCGAGATGATAACGAAGGCGGTCGCGCTGGTGAAGAGCAATGGTGGCTCGATCTCCTTCGACCCGAACATCCGCAAGGAAGTGACGCGAGACCCGGCAGTGCGCGCAACTCTCGGCGCCATGTTGGCCTCCTGCGACCTTTTCCTGCCGAGCGGCGAGGAGTTGACGTTGCTGACGGCGGCCATGACGTCGGAGGCGGCGATCGTCGAGATCCTGGGCCTAGGGGTGAGTGCCATCGTTGTGAAGGAGGGAGCGGAGGGGTCGACCTACTACGACGCCGACGGCAGCCGGCACTCGCCGGGATATCGCGTGGAGGAGCTGGACCCGACCGGCGCCGGGGACTGTTTCGGGGCCACGTTCATCGCATGCCGGCTGCAGGGTCGCAGTGTGGAAGAGAGCCTCGACTACGCCAACGCTGCGGGTGCGCGGGTCGTGGGGATCAGGGGCCCGATGGAGGGCACCTCGAGCTTTGCCCAACTCGACGCCTTGAGGTCGAGCGCCCGGGCGGGCCAGGGGACACGCCTGCAGGCCCTCGTCTCGCGCGGTTCCGACCTCGACGCCGGCGGGACGAGCGGGATCACCTCGGTCTGCTCGGCGCATCCGATGGTGGTCGAGGCGGCCATGCGCCGTGCCGCCTCGGACGGGAGGCCGGTACTCATAGAGGCGACCTGCAACCAGGTCAACCACCGAGGGGGCTACACGGGTCTGACCCCGGCCGGGTTCCGTGACGAGGTGTACCGCATCGCCGATCAGGTCGGCTTTGCCCGCCAGCAGATAGTGCTCGGTGGCGATCATCTCGGCCCGAACCCTTGGCGGCACCTGCCCTCCGAGGCGGCGCTGGCCCAAGCCGAGGAGATGGTGGCCGCCTATGTCGCCGCCGGCTACGAGAAGATCCACCTCGACACGTCCATGGGCTGTCAAGGCGAGCCCGACCACCTGCCGGACCCGGTCACGGCCGAGCGGGCGGCCCGCCTCGCCACGGTGGCCGAAGCCGTGGCGGCGGAGACCAGCACTTCACCTCGCTATGTCATCGGCACAGAGGTCCCGGTCCCGGGCGGTGCGGCGGTTGAGATCGAGCATCTCGAGGTGACTCGACGAGAAGCTGTCGCCGCCACGTTCGAGTCGCACCGGCGGGCCTTTGCCAAAGCCGGCGTCGGCGGTGCCTTCGAGAGAGTGCTCGCTCTCGTCGTGCAGCCAGGAGTCGAGTTCGATGACAGCAAGGTCGTCGTCTACCAGCCAGAGCGCGCCGTCGAGCTCAGTGCCGCTCTCGGAGCGATGCCGGGGCTCGTGTTCGAGGCGCACTCCACGGACTATCAACCGGTGGAGAGTCTCGCCAGGTTGGTGAGCGACGGCTTTGCGATCTTGAAGGTCGGGCCCGCTCTCACTTTTGCCCTGCGGGAGGCTCTCTACGGGCTCGACCTGATCGCAGCGGCGTTGCATCCCGACTGGTGCGAGCACTCGTTGATGGCGGTGATGGAGACCGAGATGCTTGCCAACCCCGGGTACTGGCAGTCGCACTATCGAGGCGGGGCGGACCGCCAGCGCCTGCTGCGCCACTTCAGCTACAGCGACCGCATCCGCTACTACTGGGCCTCCCCGGCGGCGCAAGAAGCGGTGCAGAGGCTCTTCGAGACCTTGGGCAAGGCCGACATCCCCGAGCCGCTCATCAGCCAGTTCCTGCCCAGGCTCTATCAGCGCGTAGCCATCGGGGCGGTCGAGCCCGCCCCGAGGACGCTGGCGCTCGAAGCCGTCGGCGAGGTGCTCAGTGATTACGCGCTGGCATGCCGTACGACGGGGTCCAGCCGGCCGGTGGTGGGCACGGGAGACGGCGCGCGATGACCACTGCCGGCCGGGCCCGGATCCCCCGGCGCGAAGCCTCGAGCGGGACAAGTCGAGAGGAATAGGAGATGCCATGACCACACAAGAGACACGGCGACGCGTAATTGTCAGTTCCCCAGACGTGGTCGAGCTGACCACCGAGGGCCTACCGCAACTTGGTCCCGGTGAAGCGCTGATCGAGATGTCGGTGACGGGGGTGTGCGGTTCGGACAAGGCCGGCGCCCACGGTGAGCACGCTTTCCTGAAGCCCCCCTACTACCCCGGTCATGAGGTGGTCGGCGTGGTGGTCGGCGTCGCCGACGACGTTGGCAACGTCCGGCCCGGCGACCGGGTCACGATCGAGCCGACCCTGCCCTGCGGTCACTGCAAGCCTTGTCGGAACAACGCCGAGAACCTCTGCGAGAACCTCGAGTTCTTCGGTTGCGGGTACCGCGAAGGCGGGATGGCCGACGTGTTCTCGGCACCGGCTGCCCGCCTGCACAAGGTTCCCGATGGTTTCAGCGACTACCAGGCGGCGCTCATCGAGCCCTTGGCCACCCCGGTGCACGCCGTGCGGCTGGCCGGGGACCTGGGCGGCAGGAAGGTCGCCATCTTGGGCTCGGGCACGATCGGGCTCTTGGCTCTGACCGCCGCCCGCCGGGCGGGGGCGGACAAGATTGTGAGCACGGACACCCTGGCTTCCAAGCGCGAGCTGGCTCTGGCGCTCGGGGCCGACGCCGTTGTCGACGCAGCAGCCGACGACCTCGCCGGGGTGGTCCGAAGCGAGCTGGGGGAAAGCGCCGACGTTGTCTTCGACTGCGTGGCCAACGAGGCCACTGTCGGACAATCCATAAAGATGGCCGTCAAAGGAGGCACAGTTGTGGTGCTGGGAGGGCCGCGCAAGTTCGCCTCCGTCGACCTTCCCGTGATCCAGGAGTACCAGGTGCGCATCCAGGGGGCGGCCACTTACCGCTGGGAGGACTTCGACGACGCCATCGCCATAATCGGCAGTGACACCTTCGACGCCAACAGGTTCATCACAAAGACCTTCCCGCTCCCCAAAGCAGCGGAGGCATTCGCCGCCATCTCGGCCGGAGGCGAGGTCAAGATCCTCGTGGTGGCCGACCCGACTGGCCGCTGATGCCGGCCGGCACTGCCATGGGGGCGTGAGGCTCCTTCGGGCACGCGCGCCCGAGTTGAAAGGTCCGGCTCCCGGTCCGGCCGGATGGCCGTCGTAGAGTTCAGCGCGTCAGGGGTCAAGTCACTCGAGAGGAATCTGGTCGATGGCACCTCCCACGTCACAGGTCGCAGCCCAAGGCGCATCCGACCCCGGGGTGGCACGCGTCGTCGCCGTCGATCTGGGTGCCTCGAGCGGGCGCGTGTTCGTCGCCGAGATCGGCGAGGAATGCTTCGAATTCGCTCAGGTGCACCGGTTCTGGAACGGGGACATCAGGGTCGCGGGACATATCCACTGGGACGTGCTGGGCCTTTACCGTGGGATCCTCGACGGCATCCGCATCGCAGGTCGGACGGGACGCCTGGACTCGGTCGGGATCGACTCTTGGGGCGTCGACTACGGCCTGCTCGACGCCGACGGGAGGTTGCTCGGCGATCTCTTCCACTACCGTGACGACCGGACCCGGGGCGTCATCGACCCGGTTGTGAAAAGCGTCGGAGCCCTCGAGCTCTATCGCCGGTCGGGCATCGCCGTCGTGCCCTTCAACACCATCTTCCAGCTCGTGGCTGCTCGCGGCGACGCCCAGTTCGCCCTGGCGCGGACCATGCTCCTCACGCCGGACCTGCTCGGGTACTGGCTCACGGGGTCTGTGGGCGCCGAGGAGACGATCGCGTCGACGACCCAGTTGCTCAGCATCGACGGATCCGGGTGGGACGAAGAGCTGATGGCCAAGGTCGGCATCCCGCCCGGCCTGTTCCCACCGATCCGCCGGCCCGGAGAACAGCTCGGCCCGCTCCTGGCGGAGGTGCTCGAGGAGACCGGCTTGGACTACCGGGTCCCTTTTACAGCTGTGGGCTCGCATGACACCGCGTCGGCGGTGGCGGCTGTCCCGGCCGTCGATGAGAACTTCGCCTTCATCTCCTCGGGCACCTGGTCTCTCGTCGGCGTCGAGCTGGACCGGCCCGTGCTGAGCGAGGAGAGTCGCGCGGCGGGGTTCACGAACGAGCGGGGCGTGGACGGCTCCTTGCTCTACCACCGCAACGTGATGGGGCTCTGGCTGCTGCAAGAGTCGGTGCGGACCTGGGAGCGTCTCGGCAAGAGCTATGCCGTCGAGGAGCTGGTCGCCTCGGCCGCTGCCGAAGCACCCCTTCGCATCATCTTCGATCCGGATGACCCGGTGTTCTTCCCGCCCGGCGACGTTCCCGCCCGGATCGCGCAGGTGTGTCACGACCTTCGACAGCCGGCTGCCGAGACACCGGCACAGGTAACTCGCGCCATCCTCGACAGCCTTGCCCTCGCCTACCGCCGAACGCTTCGCCTGGCTTCGCAGCTTTCTGGCAAACGCGTCGACACCATCCATGTCGTCGGCGGCGGGGTGCACAACACCCTTCTCTGTCAGCTCACCTCCGACGCGTGCGGGCTGCCGGTCGTGGCGGGGCCGGTCGAGGCCGCAGCGATCGGGAACGCTCTGGTACAGGCCCAGGCCCTCGGCATCCTGGGGAGCGGCCGGTGGGCCGCCCGGGCGATCGTGGCCACTCGGACGGATCTGCGCGTCTACCGGCCGTCGGAGAGTGAGGCGCAACGGTGGGCCGAGGCAGAGGAGCGCCTCGGCGGCACTTGAGGAAGTTATGACACGCTCGAGAGAGGAGCTGTGAATGTTGAAGAACATCGACCCGCTTTTGAGTCCGGAGCTGCTATTCGTGCTGGCGGCGATGGGCCATGGTGACGAGATCGCGGTCGTGGACGCCAACTTCCCCGCCGACAGCGTGGCTCACGCCACCTGCCATGGCCGGGTGGTGTCCCTCGCCGGCGCCTCGATGCCGGAGGCGGTGGTGGCGATCCTTTCTGTGCTGCCTCTCGACGAGTTCGTCGACTCGCCGGTGCGCAGGATGGCCGTCGGGGACGCGACCGACGAGCTGGCCGAGGTTCAGCAGGAGGTTCAGGCGGTCGTCGACCGCCAGGCGGGCCGTCACTGTCCGTTGGGCGTGCTCGAGCGTTTCGCCTTCTACGAGGCCGCCCGCGGCTCGTACGCCGTGGTGCTCACCGGAGAGCGCCGCTATTTCGGTAACGTGCTCATCAAGAAGGGTGCCCTCCCTCCGGAAGGCTAGGCAGAGGTCCCGCGGGGCCGGTCCGAGGAGGCAAACTCCACAGTGGCTCAATATGGCGGCATCGAGCTGGGCGGCACCAAGTGCGTCTGCGCGATCGGCGACGGTTCGGACGAGGCGTGGACCGCCACGGTCATCCCGACATCCGATCCGGAGACGACGACCAAGGCGGCCGTCGAATGGTTCCGCTGGGCGCAGACCGACAGCGGCTCGCTGCTTTCCCTGGGGATTGCCAGCTTCGGTCCGCTCGATGTCGAAGCGGGCCTGATAACCCGGGGAACGCCTAAGGCCGCCTGGCGGGGCTGGCCCGTTCGGGCGAGGTTCGAAGAGGCGCTCGGTGTGGCCGTGCAGATGGACACCGACGTCAACGCGGCCGCCCGGGCGGAGTGGGCCTGGGGCGCGGCCCAGGGATGTTCCGACATGGTCTATGTCACGATCGGCACCGGGATCGGTGTGGGGGCGATAGCCAGCGGGGAAGTCGTGCATGGGCGTTCGCACCCCGAGATGGGGCACATGCGGATCCCCCAGCACCCGGCCGACCGCCAACCTGGCACGCCCGGGCAGATGTGGGCCGGGAACTGCTTCAGCCACGGCAACTGCTGGGAGGGTCTGGCGTCAGGCCCGGCGAGGACGAAGAGATCCGAGCTCTGGGCGCAGGCCCACAGCGAGCCGCCCGACGCCCTCCTGCTCGAAAGCGAGTACGTCGCCCTGGGCCTCGTGAATCTCATCTCGGCCTATCGTCCCGAGCGTGTCGTTCTCGGCGGAGGGGTCATGCACGAGGCGGCGCTGCTGCCGAGGGTTCGCCTGAGGACGGCGGAGCTCCTCGACGAGCGGTACTTTCCGGAGGCCGCCCGGATCGACGAGCTTGTCGTCCCGCCGGGCCTCGGCGACGCCGCCGGCGTCACGGGCGCCATCTTGCTGGCGGCGCAGCTGAGACCGGGGCACCTGCAGCACCGCTCGGTCGAACGCCTCGCCGGTGAGATAAGGGCCGGCCTGAGCGGTCTCTAGCCGATCCCGGTGGGCAGGACCTGCCCGGGGACGCTCATGACGACATCGATGCCAGGGCAGAGAACAAGGCCAGCTGTCTGTCGTTCGCCAAGCCGAAGTGGTAGAGGTGGAGCTCGTCGGGCTCCGCTGCTATGAGCCGGCTTGTGTGGGTGCCGAACTCGGCGGGCTCGACAGGTCCGAGAAGGTTCACGTAGGCCGCCACCTTTACCCCCGCCGGCACCGACCGCCGGGCGGCGGCGATCACCTCGCCGCTGCGGGCAGAGGTCGGATCGACAGGAACCAGCACCGCCTCAGCCCGTTGCGCCGAGGCGGGTGTCAACCCGGGTGAGGCGCCGGTGGCCCAAGGGTCGCTCTGGGCGTGGAGGCTGATCCGCGGGCGAACCCCACTGTCGCGCAGCTCGCCGTGCACCTGTTCCAAGAGGGCGTCGGTATGGCGCTGCCGGCAGGCGAGGAGCTGTGCGGCCAGCGGCGCCCCCAGGCAATCTTCCGGCCTGGCACCGGCGCCCGCCTCGTGCTGGGCAACCTCGGACGCCTCCCGCAGCGCCTGCACCGTGGCGCCAGGGTCGAGGCCCTGGACGCTCCAGGCGCGCCGGCAGGCGTCGCAGCAACAGATCGAGAGGATCTGGCTTGCCAGCGGCGTGTAGGCGGCAGCCGACTTCTCGTGGTGGCCACCGTGCTCGGCGCCCAGCTGGCCGCAGGCCTCGAGGGAGATCCCCTCCAGCGCGAGCCCGCGCACGGCTTCGACGCTCAGGAGAGCGGCGTATTCGCGCACCTCTTCGTTGGCGGGGCAAAGGGCCCACTCGTAGCTGTCGCCGAAGCAGTTGCGCACGACGAGGTCGCGCTGTCGCCGGCCGAGGGCGCTGTTGTGGGTCAGCACCACCCACGCGCTCACCCCCAGTCCCTCGGCCTCGAGAACCTGGACCGCTTGCGGGAAGGAATCCTCGGAACCCGCCCAGGGCGCGCCGAGCGGGCAGAGCCGCCGTCCGGCCCACAGGCCCTGGCGGACCGGGCGGTACAGGGCGGCGGTCTCGGCGACGACGAAACGGTGCCGGGGATGCCGGGGCGTCGCCGCCCGCACGCTGTGGTAGGCGGCGGCGACGACCACGTGCCGAAAGCCGGCGGAGACGAGGCGCGAGGCTGCATCGGGGTCACCGACGACGTCCCAGGGGTACAGGTACGTGCTGACTCGCGGCGGGGCGCCGGCTGGGCGGGGCTCAGGTCCTCCTGGGCTGTCTCCGCGTCCCATCTACACCTCTTCCGGAGCCGAGTGGAAGTACAGAGTACATTATGTGCTGTGTACGACACGATGGTGCAGGATCAGCCCGAGGTGGGCACGCAGTCACGCTTCGGCTCTCGTGGCGACCTGATTGCCAACGAGATCAAGAGGGCGATCCTCTCGGGTCGCTACAGGACCGGCTCTGCGCTCACCGAGAAGGCGATCGCCGAGGAGCTGGGCACGTCGAAGACGCCTGTTCGCGATGCCCTCAAGGCGCTGAGCGGGACGGGACTCGTGACCTCGAGCAGCCACCGGGGCACCTCGGTCAGGGTCGTCGACGCCCCCATGGCCCTCGCCGTCTGCGACCTCCGGCTGTTGCTCGAGCCTGAAGCGGTGCGACGGACGATCCTGCGCGGGCTCGACAGGACGGCCTTCGCTGCCGCCTTCGAGCGCATGGTCGCCGCCGAGGACGGCCTGGAGCTGTACGAACGGAGCCTGGCGAACCGTGCCTTTCATCGCCAGCTCTACGCCGGCTGCGGCAACCCGGCGCTCGTGCAGGTGCTCGACGACCTGACCGACGTCAACGCCCTGATCAGCGTTACGGTGTGGGCGCAGGTCGGCAGTTGGACGGGCGAGGCGGCCGAGCACCGCCGGATGGCCAAGGACGCACTGGCCGGGCGGGCAGAGGCGGCCGCCGGCCGCCTGCGCCGGCACATCGAGGTGTTCTCCCAGCGCGTCGTCGAAGCCCTGGGCAGGACCTGAGGTGACGGCTCCGCACGTGCTGAACGACGGACAAGACGAGAAACGGGAGCGGCGATGAACTTCGAGCAGCACCACAACGCACTGAGCGGCGTCGTCGCCGTTCCGGTCACGCCCTTCGGGCCCGGTGGCGAGCTCGACGAGGCGGCCTATCAGCGGGTCATCCGCCGCCTCGTCGACGGCGGGATCAATACCGTCACCCCGAATGGCAACACCGGGGAGTTCTACGCCCTGACCCCGCAAGAGGCGAAGGTCGTCACCCGTCTCTGCCTGGAGGCGGCCGACACCTCGACGACGGTCATGGTCGGGGTCGGTCACGACGTCTCCTCGGCCCGCGAGGCCGCCAGGGACGCCCGCTCGGCCGGCGCCGCCATGATCATGGTCCACCAGCCCGTCCACCCCTACGTCTCGGTCGAGGGCTGGATTGACTACCACCGGGACATCGCGAGCGCCGTGCCCGAGCTCGGGGTGGTCCTCTACGTGCGCAACGAGGCGATCCCCGGGGCGGCCTTCGCCCGGCTCGGGGAGGCATGCCCGAATGTGATAGGCGTGAAGTACGCCGTGGCGAACCCGGTGCACTTCGCGACGGTGGCGGCCAATGCCGGCGCGGGGCGGTTCACCTGGCTGACCGGTCTCGCCGAGCTCCATGCTCCTGGGTACTTTGCCGTCGGGGCCAGGGGGTTCACCTCGGGAATGGCGAACGTCGATCCGGCCACGTCGCTCCGCCTGTGGCGTGCGTTGGAGGCGAGGGATCACGACATCGTGACGAACATCTGGCAGCGGGTGCGACCCTTCGAGCAGCTGCGTGCCGCCGACGCCAGCGCCGACAACGTGTCTGTGGTCAAAGAGGCGCTCTGCCAGCTCGGAGTATGTGCCCGGGACGTGAGGCCGCCGAGCTCATTGCTGCCCGCCGAGAAGCGGGCGAAGGTCACCGACATCCTCGAGCTCTGGGGGTTGGCCCGATGACCCGCGAGCCCGAAGTGCTCCGCAGCAGCCGCTGGTTCGAGGGTGACGGCCTGCGGGCTTTCGGCCACCGCACACGTGCCCGCCAGCTCGGCATCGCCGCCGAGGAGCTCGCCGGCAAGCCCATCATCGGGATCCTCAACACCTGGAGCGAGATGAACGCCTGCCACATGCACCTGCGCGAGCGTGCCCAGGCGGTAAAGCGCGGCGTGTGGGAAGCCGGCGGGTACCCCATCGAGATGCCTGTGGCCACGATGTCGGAGACCTTCCAGAAGCCGACGCCGATGCTGTACAGGAACCTGCTGGCGATGGACACAGAGGAGATGCTCCGCTCCTACCCCTTCGACGGGGCCGTGCTCATGGGCGGCTGCGACAAGTCAACACCGGCGCTGCTCATGGGGGCGGCGAGCGTCGACAGGCCGGTCATCTACGTGCCCGCCGGCCCGATGCTCACGGGCCACTGGCGCGGGGAGACACTGGGCAGCGGCACCGACATGTGGCGGTACTGGGACGAAATGCGGGCCGGGGTCATCTCCGAGGCGGACTGGCACACACTCGAGACCGCCTTGGCCCGCTCCCCCGGCCAGTGCATGACGATGGGCACCGCCTCGACGATGACCTCGGCGGCCGACGCCCTCGGGCTCACCCTTCCCGGGGCGTCGTCGATCCCGGCCGTCGACTCGGCCCACTACCGGATGGCGGCCGCCAGCGGGGCGCGCATCGTGGAGATGGTGCGCGAGGACCTGAGGATGTCGAAGATTGCCGACAGGAGGGCCTTCCTCGACGCCGTCACCGTGGTCCTCGCCCTCAGCGGCTCCACCAACGCCGTCATCCACCTCGTTGCCATGGCGGGACGCTGTGGCGTGGCACTGGACCTCGACGACTTCGACCGCATGTCGCGGTCCACTCCCGTGCTCGCCAACATCCGCCCCAGTGGCGAGTACCTGATGGAGGACTTCTACTACGCGGGCGGCCTCCCGGCGCTCATGGCGCAGATCAAAGATCTCCTCCACCTCGAGCGAATGACCGTGAACGGACGGAGCCTCGGCGAGAACCTCGCCGGCGCCACCGTCTACGACGCGCGCGTGATCCGACCGCGGGAGGACCCCCTCGCAGAGCACGGCGGCCTCGCCATCCTGCGCGGCAACCTGGCCCCGGACGGAGCGGTGATCAAACATCTCGCCGCCTCGCCGGCGCTCTTGCGCCACACCGGGCCCGCCGTCGTCTTCGACGACTACCGCGACATGCAGGCTCGGGTGAACGACCCCGATCTCGAGGTCACTGCCGACTCGGTCCTCGTGCTGCGCCACGCCGGCCCCCAGGGCGGCCCGGGCATGCCCGAGTACGGCATGCTCCCCATACCGGACAAGCTCCTCCGTCAGGGTGTCCGGGACATGGTCCGCGTCTCGGACGCCAGGATGAGCGGGACGAGCTACGGCACCTGCGTCCTGCACGTCGCGCCCGAGTCGTTCGTGGGGGGACCGCTGGCACTCGTCCGCGACGGTGACCTGATCACCCTCGACGTGGCTCAGCGGAGGCTGGACCTGGAGCTGAGCGAGGCCGAGCTCGCCCGGCGCAAGGAGGCCTGGACGCCCCCGCCGCGCATGTTCGAGCGCGGCTACGGCGCCATGTACGCCGAGCACATCGGCCAGGCCGACCAGGGGTGTGACTTCGACTTCCTCGCCCGCAGCGGGGCGGTGGTGGAGCCGGACGCGGGGTGAGGCCGTCGCGCACCGTCGTCATCACCGGAGCGGCCGGGAGGCTCGGGACCTACCTGCGAGCGTCGCTGGACGAGATCGCCGCCAGAGCGCGCCTTGTCGACATCGTCGCTCCACCAAAGGCGCGGGCCGGCGAGCCCGTTCAGGTCTACAAGGGCTCGGTCACCGATCCCGATCTCCTCGACGCGGTCTGTGGGGGCGCCGACGCCATCGTCCACCTCGGGGGCTTCCCCGGCGACGCCCCCTGGCCCGACCTCGCGCAGGTCAACGTCGGAGGGACGCGGGAGGTGCTCGAAGCCGCCCGCCGCCACGGTGTGAGACGGCTCGTCGTGGCGAGCAGCAACCACGCCGTGGGCTTTCACGTCCGCACGGCACAGCCGCTCGAGGACGACGTGGCGCCGATGCCCGACAGCCTCTACGGCGTGAGCAAGGCCGCAGCCGAGGCCCTCTGCCACTTCTACAGCGTCAAGTACGCCATGGACATCGTCTGTTTGCGCATCGGGTCCTGTTTCGACCTCCCCCGGGACCACCGCATGCTCTCCACCTGGCTCTCGCCAGGCGACTTCGTCCGGCTCACGAGGGCGTCGCTGGCGACCCCGCACCCGGGCTTCCGCCTCGTGTGGGGCGTGTCGGCGAACGCGCGCCGCTGGTGGTCGCACGCCGGCGGCGACGCCATCGGCTTTCACCCCCAGGACGACGCCGAGAGGTTCGCCGAGCTCTGTCCCGGGAGCCCGCCCGAGCCCGAGTACGTCGGGGGAGTCACGATCTAGTGACAGAGTCCTGCCACATCTCCGGCGGGCGGCCCGGTTGAGGTCGTCCGAGAACCCATCTGAAGCCTTCCTTGCAAGGAGTTGCCGTGAGTGACAAAGAGACCCCGTCCCCTCGGAGGCCGTTTCTCGATGTGCCCGAGGCCGTCGCCATGGCCCTTGCCGCCGCCCCCTCCTGGCGGGCGCTCGAGCCGGCACCACGGGCCGAGATGCTCCGTGCGCTCGCCGACGCCCTGGACGGCGCCGGAGACGAGCTCGTCTCCCTGGCCGTCGCCGAGACCCACCTCGCTGAGACCCGGCTGCGGGGCGAGCTCGTCCGCACGACCTTCCAGCTGCGTTTCCTGGCCGGGGTGATCGCCGAAGGCGACTACCTGCAGGCCTGCATCGACCCGCCCGAGGAGACCTGGCCCCCCGGGCCGCGGCCGGACCTGCGCCGGTCCCTTCGCCCCCTCGGCCCGGTGGCCGTCTTCGCCGCCAGCAATTTCCCCTTCGCCTTCAGCGTCGCCGGCGGTGACTCCGCCTCGGCGCTGGCCGCCGGATGCCCGGTGGTGCTGAAAGCCCATCCCGGTCACCTGCGCCTGTCCGCCCGCTGCGGGGAGATCGTCTGCCGGGCGCTGCAAGAGGCCGGGGCGCCCGAGGGCACGTTCTCGGTGGTCGAAGGCGACGAAGCCGGTCGCAAGCTCGTCACCCACCCCGGCACGAGCGCGGTCGCCTTCACAGGATCGGCGAGGGTGGGACGGATCCTGTTCGACCTCGCCGTCTCTCGCCCGAAGCCGATCCCCTTCTACGGCGAGCTGGGCAGCGTGAACCCCGTCTTCGTGACGAGGCGGGCCGCCGCCACCCGCTTGGACGAGATCCTCTCCGGCTACGTCGCCTCCTTCTCCTTGGGGGCCGGGCAGTTCTGCACCCAGCCCGGGGTCCTGCTGCTGCCCGCAGGGGCTCTCGAGCCCGACAGCCTTGGCGGCCTCGTCGCCGCCCAGCCGCCCGCCCGACTTCTCAACGACCGCATCGACGCTGCCTTCCAACACGGGCTGGAGGCGTTGCGAGCCTGCCCGGGCGTCGAGGTCATCGCCGAGGGGAGCAGGCAGTCGGACGGCTCGTGGACGCCCACCTTGTTGCGCACGACGGCCGAGGCTCTTGTCGCAGACGCCGAGCACCTGCTGGCGGAGTGCTTCGGCCCCGTCTCGCTCGTGGCCGAATACGACGAGGAGGCCCGCCTCATCGAGGTCGCCGAGACGCTCGAGGGCCAGCTCACCGCCACCGTCCACGGCGAGATCGACGACGACGTCGTCCCCGGCCTGCTCGACAGCCTCGCCGAGAAGGCGGGCCGGATCGTCTGGAACAGCTGGCCGACGAGCGTGTCGGTGACCTGGGCCATGCAGCACGGCGGCCCGTACCCGTCGACCACCTCACCGCTGCACACATCTGTCGGGGCTGCCGCCATCGGCCGGTTTCTCCGGCCTGTCGCCTACCAGGGCGTCCCCGACCAGCTCCTGCCGGCGGCGTTGCGCGAGGGCAATCCCCTCCATCTTCCCAGGCGCGTGGACGGCCGTTACCGCCCTGGTCCGGTCTCGGCTTGAGCGGGACGCCCGGGGTGCCCGGTGGCGCCCTCGCCGCCTCGGGGGCGTGCGGGAGGTGGCCTGAGGAAGCTGATCCGCTTGCGAACAAGGCTTCCGGGTGCCACCTCGACCATAACGCGAGGGAGCCCGTATGAAACAGCGTCAGATCGGTACGAGAGCAGTGAGCGAGATCGGCTTCGGTGCCTGCCTGCTCTCCAACGAGGGCCGCCCGGACGAAGCCCAGGCGATCGCCACGATCCACGCCGCCCTCGAGGCCGGCGTCAGCTTGATCGACACGGCGGATGCCTACGCCGTCTCGGAGGAGGACTTCGGCCACAACGAGCGCCTCGTCCGCCGCGCCCTTGCCAGCTACGGTCCGGGGGCTGACGACGTCCTCGTGGCGACGAAGGGCGGCCACACGCGCCAGGGCACGGCCTGGGGCAAGGACGGCCGCCCCGAGCACCTCAAGCGCGCTTGTTGCGACTCGCTCCGCCGCCTCGGCGTCGAGGCAATCGGGCTCTACCAGCTGCACTGGCCCGATCCTCTCGTCCCCTACGCCGAGAGCGTCGGTGCCTTAAGTGATCTTCTCGACGAGGGCCTGATCGAGATGGCGGGCATCTCGAACGCCGACTCCTCACTCATCGCCGTCGCCCTCGAGGTGCTCGGAGGCCGGCTCTCCTCGGTGCAGAACGAGCTGTCGGTCACGGTGCGATCGAGCGAGGCCGAGGTAGGGCTCTGTGCCGAGGGCGGTATCGCCTTCCTCGCCTACCAGCCCCTCGGCGGCAGAGCGGCTGCGGCGGGCCTGGGCGCGCGCCACCGGTGTCTGCAACAGGTGGCCGACGCCCGCGCCGTGTCCCCGCAACGTGTCGCCCTCGCCTGGCTCCTGGCGAAGGCGCCGAACGTGATCCCGATCCCGGGCGCCCGGCGGCCGGAGACCATCGCCGACTCCCTGCAGGCGGGGGCGATCCAGCTGACCCCGGGTGAGATGGAACTGCTCGACCGGTCCGGGCCCGCTTAGCCGGCGCGGCCGTCGCCACGGCGGCTCACTTGTTCAAGACGAGCCAGCGCCGGCCGGCGCAGGTCCTCGTCCGAGAGGCCTTCCAGGATCCCGAGGACGTGATGGCGCTGGTTCTCGAGGGACGAGACGAGCGCCTCTTTCTCATCGCCCAGTCCAGGTTCGGACATGGTTCGCCTCCTCCTTCGCTCCCGTGTCTCACCGATAGCGGCCTTGCTAGTACATCACTGCGCCGGCGGCGACGTTGATGTCCTGGCCGGTGAGGTTGTCGGCTCCGGGAGAGCACAAGAACAGCACCACCTCGACCACGTCAGCCTCGCTGACGGTGCGCTTGAAGGCGGTCCCGTCGGTCATCTCGGCCCGCAGCTCGTCCGGGGTGAGGCCCCTTTCCCTCGACATGGAGGAGATGACACCTTCGAGCCGCTCGCCTTCCACGAGCCAGGGCGAGACGAGGTTCACGCTGATGCCGGCGGGGCCCACCTCGTGGGCGAGCGTCCGGGTGAGGCCGACCACTCCCAGCTTCGCCGCCGCGTAGGGCGACCGGTTCGGCAGGGGCTGCTTTCCCGTCACCGAGCCGATGTTGACGATCTTGCCGTGGCCGGACCCCTGCATATAGGGCAGGGCCGCCTTGCAGGCGAGGAACACTCCCGTCAAGTTGACGGCGATCGTCTTGTTCCACTCCTCGAGACTGATGTCGACGAGGGGCGCCGTCGGCCCGGCGATGCCGGCGTTGTTCACGAGGATGTCGAGCACTCCGCCCGATCCCGCCGCCAGCGCCATGAGGTGCTCGAGGTGGACAGGGTCCGTCACGTCGCCGGCACAGTAGTCGGCCGCGCCGCCGCTTGCCTTGATCGTTTCGCAGACGGACTCGAGCTTGGCGGCCCGGCGGCCGCTCACGACGACGTGTGCACCCTTCCCGGCGAGCCCCCTCGCTATGGCCGCGCCTATGCCCTGACCGGCGCCGGTCACGACGGCGCAAGCGCCGGCGAAAGAGTCCTTGTGTCCGTTATCCATCGTGGGTCTCGCCTTCGCCGGGGCGCTGCTGCAGCTCCAGGCAGACGCCGTCAGGGTCATGGAGGTAGACGGCCCAACCGCCGGCGTTGATGCCCTCGGTGATGTGGACCGGCTCGTTGATCAACTGGGCGCCGAAACAGCGGAGTCGTTCGGCGCTCGCGAAGATGTCGTCGACGACGAAGGCGAGATGTCCCGCACCGATTGTGCTCCGTTCGAGGTCGACGGGACCGCTCGGGGGTCGCTCGTAGCAGATGAGCTCGAGGACGTGACCGGAAGGCGGTGGCTCGACATCGCTCAGGCGCAGCTGGGCGATCTCCAAGGCAGCGTCCGGGTAGCCGACGAGGCTGGCCGTGTAGGCGTTGTGCTGCAGCTGCCGATGCCGCAGCACCAGGCCGAGGCCTTCGCAGTAAAAGCGGAGGCTGGCGTCGAGGTCACGCACGACGAAACCGACGTGGAAGATGGATCGGACGGGCAACGGTCTCCTAGGAGTAGTCGTGATAAGGGGTCATTCCACGCCCGACCCGGCCAGGCCCCTTATGAAGGCGGGCTGAACGGCGAGGAAGACGATGATCATCGGCAAGGTCACGATCACCACGGACGCGAAGATGACGTTCTGCGGGGTGACTTGTCCCTGCGCCGAGCTGCCGACGGTCGCCAGGGTCTGGGTGAGCACCTGCAGCGATCCTCCCTCGGCGGCCACGAGAGGCCATAGGTACATGTTCCACGCCGTCAGCACCGAGATCGCGAGGTAGGCCGCCGTCGCCGGCCTCGCGAGCGGTATCACCAGTCTTCGCAGCATCAACCACCAGTTGGCGCCATCGAGGCGAGCTGCGTCGAAGAGCTCCTCCGGCAGCTGCTTGATGTACTGACGGAAAAGCAGCGAGCCGAAGCCGGTCTGCGCCGCGATCGGGAGTATCAACCCGGGGTAGGTGTTGATCAGCCCCAGCTTGTATGTGACGACGAAGGTTGGGATGAGAGTCGTGAGCAGCGGGATGAAAAGTGAGATCGCGAACAGGACGGTGATCAATCCTCGCGACCTGAAGTGCATCTTCGCGATCACGAGGCCACCGCTGATGCACAGGACCCATTGCAGGCCCACTGCGCCGACGGTGAAGACCACCGAGTTCACGAAGCTGCGCACCTGGATGACCTGTGTCATGCCCGAGAAGGCGGCCGGGTAGTTCGCGAAATGAAACGAGCTCGGGATCACCTGCGGCGGTTGGATCGAGAGCTGGGAGTTGGACATCAACGAGCCCGCGAGCATGTAGAGAAGAGGTGCGGACATCACGAGTCCGACGATCAGGGCGACGAGGATCCTGACCCGTCGAGTGGTGCGGGTGGTGATCACCATCTGTTCACCAGACTTGACAGGCCGCGCAAGAGGACGAGGATCGCAGCGACGATGGTGACCTGAAGGATCGAGAGTGCTGCCGCGTACCCCCACATGCCCAGCCCGAAGGACTCGAAGTAGATGTAGTAGATCAATGTCTGTGTGGCGTAGATCGGATCGCCCTTGGTGAGAATGTTCACGAGGTCGAACGAGCCATTGGTGAACGAGAGCAGTGACACGATCGCCACGAGCGGAGTCATATAGCGCACGCCGGGCCAGATGATGAAGCGCACACGGCGCAGGGGGCCGGCACCGTCCAGCTTGGAGGCCTCGATCACCGAGTCCGGGATCCGCTGCAGTGCCGCCAGGTACAAGATGGTCGCGATAGGCAGGCTCAGCCAGATCGCGATGATGTCGAGAGCGGGAAGGGCCCAGGTCGTGCTCGCGAGCCAGTCCGGCGGTGTGACGCCGAACTTGGAGATGACATAGTCGAGGACCCCGTAACCGGGGCCGTCCAGGAAGATGTACCGCCACACGACAGCGGACGCGGCGAACGACATGGCCGCGGGGATGAGGTAGAGGGAACGTACGACGCTGACGAAACGAAAACGGAAGTTGATCAGCATCGCCAGCCAGAGCGAGATGACCACTGTCGGGAGCATCCCCATGCCGATGAACTTCAACGTCGTCTCGGATGCCTGCCACACGAGCGGGTCGTGGAACATCTGGCGGTAGTTCGCCAGTCCCACCCACTTCGGGAGCCCGTTGGTGATATCCCAGGTCGTGAAGCTGAGGTACAGGCCGCCGAGGACCGGGACGACGATGAATACCGTGAACATCGCCAGGTTGGGGAAGATCAACAACGCAGCCCAGCGGCCGTCGCGACGTCTCCTGCGCTGGCGCGCGACCGCGACCGGTGCGCTCAGGTCCCCGAGCATTGGATCCGAGAGCTGCGTCACGGACATAAGCCCAACCTTCCAAGGATGAAGACGGTCTCTTTGAAGCGAGAAGACTATTCCGCCCGCGCCTGCAGGAACTGGGGAACGGTCGGCTCAACTTCGAGCCGACCGTTCCCACTTCCTTTGAAGCGCCTGGCGCGCCAGCAGTGCTAGCTGTTAAGCGAGTAGGCGTAGACCATCTGGGCCTGCAGGTTGGTGAACGCCTTTGCGATGCTCTCGTGACCGGTCGTGGCTGCCGTGACGGCGTCCGGGACGTCAGTGTTCGACAGGGTGAACACGGTGCCTGGGGTCTGCGGGGCGATCGTCGCCGTGGCGGCGGCGATGGTGTACGCCTGGCTGTTGGCCGGGGCACCTGCCACAGTCCGCCAGGGAGCGGTCGGGCCATTGTTCGCCGCCTCTGCCGGCACGACTCCGCCCGTCGCCTCCCCCACGGCCTGGCCGGCCGGGGAGAACAGGTACTTCAAGAACGCCAGCGCAAGCGCGTTGTGCGTTTGGCCAGGGGCGAGGCACCAGCCGACGCTGCCGCCGCCGGTCGGGATGACCTGCATTCCGTCGGCGCCGGTGATGGACGGCATCGGGACGACGTTGTACTTGAACTTGCTGCCAACCGCCTGCTCGATGCCGGGAAGGTTGCCGCGTACCTCGATGGACATGGCTGCCTCACCGGACTCGAAGAACGGTTCGCAACCGGAGGAGCCGTTCTTGGCCTGCTGCTGGGCCTCCGGCACGGCGTCGCCGTTCAGCATGGGGTCGATCATGAGCGCCCACGCCTTCAAGGCGGCCGGTGTGTCCAAGGTCGGGGTGGTCTCGGTGAAAGCCGTGACGCCGTAGGCCTTCAGCACCGGGTTGTACTCGGCCTGCCAGTCGGGACGCTCGCAAATGCCGTACTGGCTCTGCGAGGCGCCTGAGCCGATCTTCAGTTTGGCGGCGTCAGCCAGCATCTGGGTCCAGGTCCAGCCGTTCTGTGGGAACGGCACGCCCGCCTTTTGAAACTCGTTCTCGTTGTACATGATGACCGTCGCGTCAGCTTCGTTCGGAAGCGCGAACACCTGGCCCACGCCGAATGGCGCGCCCTTTGGCGGGACGTAGGAGGCCAGGAAGCTCGGGTACCAGTAGTTCTGCGGGTACGGCGTTCCGGCCTTGAGGTCCGGTGAAAGGTCGGCGACGAGTCCGTCCACCTCGAGCGTGGGCGTCAAGACATCGTAAGTCTCGTCAATGTCGGGTTCATTGCCGGCGAGGCGCTCCGTCTGCAACAGGGGTACGTAGGTGTCCGGCGTGTTGACGACGTTGGCAGCTTGAATTTTCACGCCTGGGTTGAGCTTCTCGAAGGCCGCGATCACCGGCTTCAGGACCGGCGTCGAAAACGTGAACACGTTCATGCTGAGCGTGCCGCTGAGCGCGTGGCTCGTCCTCGAAGACGCGCCAGACGCGTTCGCCGCGACGGTCGTAAGGCTGCCCACCATTACAAGCGCACCTGCCGCGGCCGTCAGGTTGCGTGCGAATCTCGACGATCGCGCGGTACGCCTCTTCTGCGCCCCGCTGCCGAAATCCCCGCCACCTTTGCTGCGAGGGCCAAGTGTTGTCATCACATCTCCTTTGCTAACCAAGTCGTGCACGAACGTGCTTGGTGAGTCGCCACCGCGTCAGTGGAGAAACCTCGGTCTGCCTGCCTGTCACCTCGACAAATTCACTTCGGCCATACACCGGCCACCGATCCTCCAGGTTGGTGGCGCGGCGCTGTCCGCGACATGGATTCAGTCGGACTTACAGGCGAGGACCCCCC
>JBKQMT010000199.1:0-3330 GCA_052146595.1 Acidimicrobiales bacterium | reverse complement strand
CCGAGGTGACCGTCAGCGTTACGTTGGCGCCGGGTTGCGCCCCGCTGACCCGGATGCTGAGCGGGGTGTCAGCCGCCGAGACCGTGGGGCTGACCGTGAGCTGCAAGCCTCCTGCGGTCGCCGTAGCTGGCATGACCGCCACCATCGCAGCCAGCACTACCCCGGCACAGACAATGAGAAATACGCGGTGCACGGCTCTCAAGCCCATGATGCCTCCCTCTTATTCTGAGCCAGTCAGAAAGGCGTCGGGAGCGACCGAAGACTCGGAGGAACGTGGCGCCTCTTCCGAGGCGCATATGTCTCAACTCGCACGCCGGGGTGCTCGGTCGCTGGTCGGGACCTCGGCTCGCGTGACTTTAGTCTTTCGGTCTGTCGATAGCTAGGGGAACGTGAATCGCCTAAGCAGCCTCGCTCAAGCGACATAACGTTCCGTCTGTCCCTCGGTCACCCCTGCCACCGGTTAGTCCCAGTCGCCCTAACGACGGATATTTCGCCCCGAGCGTCTCGACCGGTCAGTACAGACGAGCCATTGGGTTCATGTCGACCTCGGCGTCTACCCCGAGATGCGGACCAAGGAGTAGCAGGAATTAGCTCTCCGGGAAGGCCCGGTCGATGGCGGCGAGGAGATCGGCGTCAGAGAGGTGCAGGTATCTCGTGGTCGTCGCGATGTTGGAATGGCCCATCGGGCGCTGGATGACGTGGATGTCCTCGCCCCGGCGCACGAGGCTCGTGGCGTAGCTGTGGCGCCACCTATGGGGGAAGTGGCGACCGGCCACGCCCGCCGAGGTCCCGGCCTCTGCCACCAGGTTGTAAAGCGCCCTCGGACCATAACGACCGCGGAGGCTCCGATTGCCCCTGGGGTTGGCGAACAAGTACGAGGAGGCCGCGAGCTTGGGCCGCAGGTCGTCCAGGTACTCGCCGAGCACGTCCGCCAGCAGGTGGGGAATAGGGATCACGCGAGGTTTGCGGCCCTTGCCGACGAGTGAGATCCGCCGAAAGACGAGGTCGACCTCCTCGGTGCGCAGGTTGACCAGTTCCTTCATGCGCAAGCCGGTGTATCTCAACGTGAGAAGGAGCACCCGGTCCACCTGCCAGCGAAGACCGGGTTGTGCAGAGGTCCACTCGATGATGGCGTCTGCCTCGGCGTCGCTGTAGAACTCGACCCTCGGCCGGATGGGACTCGGGAGGGTCACCAAGGAGGCGGGATTCTCCTCGCTCAGACCCTCGGCGATGAGGAAGCGGTAGAAGCTGCGGAGCGCGAAGAGGGCGCTGGAACGTGTGATCGGCGCGATGCCCCGGTTGGCCTCGTGAAGGAAGAAAGCACGGACTTGGAGCTTGGTCACCTCACACAGGGCAACCGACGGGTAGTTGATCGCCAAGTAGCTCAGGAACCCCTTCAGGTGCGAGCGATAGGTGTCCGCGGTCGTCTTCGGCCGGTTCTCCAGGAGTCTGAGGTGCGCCTCGTATCCATCGAGGAGCGCGGCCTCCTCTGGGATCTCGCTTCCAAGTCGGCTCGTCGGCATGGGTCTCGGTGCGGGAACAAGCTCTGCGCCGTCCATGCTTTCTCGGTTGAGCCTTCTAGCGGTCATCGTTATCTCCTGTTTCCTTGGTCATCTTCGCTTTCTCGGTCCTTTTGGTGACGGGCGTCATCGCCTCACTCCCCCGTCTTCGGTCGATCTCATGGGCGGCGCTCGTGAGGACAAAGAGCTTGCCTGTGGGCCTGCTGCTGGGCGCACTTGAACGCATCGAACAACATACCCACGGTGCTTGGCGCAATCGACTCTAAGACGCCTTTTTTCCTTCACTTTGCTGGAGAAAGTGTCTTGGAGCGGAACGTGGCTTTGTCGTGAAGGCGACGATACCCGTACCGGGTGCGCGCTTCACGAGCCGGTGGTCACGAGGTCAACGGAGGTCACTTGCCTGCACGCGTCGTCAAGCCCACGCGCCCGACGAACGTGCGGCCTCCGCCTTTTCCAGCGCTACAGCCCAACCGCGCTGGCCGCATTCTCCCGGAACAAAGACCCCTCGCGGATGTAGCGGCGAAGCATCGCCGTGCCCTTATGCCCCGTCTGCTCGGCGATGACGCGCTCGGGGACCCCGGCAACAGCAGCCGAGGTCGCAAGCCCGACTCGCAGTGAGTGACCTGCCACCTCAGCGGGGTCGAGCCCAGCTCGGGCGGCGTGACGCTTCAATACCAGCGCCACCGCCTGGCCGCTGAGTCGTGTCGCTCCGATGTGGCCATGACGATCCACGGAACGAAAGGCGGGTCCCTCGGTGATGCTCGATAGTTCAAGCCAGGCGCGCCAAAGCGCCTGTCCGAGATTGGAAGCGGGTCGTGCCGTGGTGTTAACGAGCAGTGGGTCTTCCGTCGATTGACCGTGGCCTACGCTTCCCTACGTGGCGGCGAGACGGAGGCGGGCCGCGTGGACAAGAAGCAAAAGCTGAACCTGATCCAACAGCTGATCGACCAAGCGGCGGTGGCGAAGGGCAGCGAGACGGAAGTCAAGCGTTGGTCGCTCAAAGCACTATCGACACTTCGAGTGACGCTGGGCGAGCAGCACTCGTTTTACGCTCGGGCCACCACAACTAGGTTCTCGCCGGTAATGGTCAATCTTGGGGGTGACTACGAGAGGTCTTACGCTGTCGCAAGGTCGCACGGGGTCGATGAGATGCTATCGATCCTTGAGGCCCCGCAATTTGAGATTCAGCAAAAGCGAAGACGACGCGCCCACGGCAGAGAGCTGGACACGACCGCAGCCGATACCGAGTTAGTCCGGGGAAGGGTCCCCACCTTCGATGGGTCCCTCTGCTGGATTCTCGCGAGAGGGGTGGCGCGCTCGGGCATCATCTCCCTCCTTTCGTGGAGCGGCCGATCTGGGCAGTGAGCGTGGCGACGCGTAAGAGCTACGCGCACCTAACGGATCAGAAGGACAACCGTCGCGCGTCTTGCGACGATTCTGGCGATGCGGTCAGACCGGGAGCGTCAGCTCCCTACGCCCTTGCCGAGCGAAAGCATCCGAGAGCTGTCCGGGAAACGCCCACAAGAGGTCAGCTTCCCGCCGTCTTCAGCTCCCCGGCCGCGTCGGAGGGCGCCGAGTACTGTGAGGTTTAGATTTCATCGGCCCACCTCCTTCGCTCGACGCTGACGAAGCACCTCATCCAGATGGGGAATGTCTGCCTACTCGTATGCTATCTCCACCCGAGGCCTGGCCCGCTGGCTGGCTGGCTCCGCTCACGACCCGGCCGAGCCCCTTCCAGGCCGAGATCCTCGCCGCTCTCGGTGTCGACACCTCCGCCTGGCGCTCGCGCGTCGCCTGATCAAGCCCGATC
>JBKQMT010000198.1:0-5147 GCA_052146595.1 Acidimicrobiales bacterium | reverse complement strand
CGGGGCCAGCTCATGAGTGGCGCCGGGGAAGTACTGGTGGAGCATGGCCGGAAACCCAGTCGCGAGGTTCAATGTCAACAGGACGAGAATGATCAGCCAACTGGCATCCACGGAGATCGGGATGCCTCGCAGGCGAAGCAACCGCCAACGCGTTTCAAACATGATGCAGCTCCTTAGCTCCCCTCCTGGTCGAATATCTCTGCTGAATAAGTGTCGGGAGGCGCGTCAGACCCAGATCTGGACAGGATCGGCAGTTCGGTGACATCCAGGAGCGCCTGCAGGATAAGATGCCTGGCATGAATAGGTCCGGCAGCGGCCTTGTTGTACCAGTCCCTTGCATCGAACAAAAAGCCGGAAATCACTCACCCGCCCATCGATCTGCGTCGCCTCTTTCGCCTCGATCTCCTCCACGGTCTTGGAATCAACACATCTGATGTTCACTGCAAAAATCAAAGTGTTCATGAAAGGAACTTTTGGGTTCTACTCATCCATGACCACCCTTTTCACCGCAACGTCCGAGCCGATTGAGGATCGACATCGCGGGCAGCGCCAACAAAAAAGCCCGCACGACCATCCGGAGGCGGTCGCGCGGGCAATCAGTACTCTGTGCCGCCATACCCCTCGCGAGCAAGCCGGCCAACTTGGGTAGCATAAGCCTCATGCAGGAGGAAGGCAAGGCCCAGCCTCCCGTTGGGATATTCGGGGACGCACTCAGTTCAGATCCATATCTCAGGATTCGGCAAAAAAGTTCTTGACGTGAGAGTGATAAGCCAATAGCGTCAATGTCAGAGGTTGCTCGCGAGGGGCAACTTGACTGTCTGGCTATGGTGGCCCCGCCATGCAACTTCGCATGTGTGGGGTTTTTCACGCGCCGATCCGTCTGACATTCGGATACCCGGAATCTTCCCTTGGCGGATGATCCCGACTCCGCAGTAACGGCTGCCGCACGCAAGGGTTCCCAGAGGGTTTCATTCCCCTCAGGCTTCCCGGCGACGGCAGTATGTTCTCGCTACACAATGACGGCCCAGCAAGCCAGCTTTTCATCCTGCAACCGGGTTACGATCCAGTGATGGAGCGCTACGCCCGTGGGGCCGGCGCCCTTGCGAATGGGCGCACGCGATTCCGCCCCGATCGCGATGTTCGTCGGGATCGTGCCGACTCCCGAATGGCACGATGCGACCGGTTCGACCAGCGACCCGCCCCGTGCGGCGCCGGCGCTCGTGGCGACCGTACGCCGAAAGCACTTGGCGCACCCGAGGCGCCCAGCCCGAGCGGGCACGCTCCGGCGGGTGCCACTGGCGTTCCCAGCCGGTGGACCCGTTGGATGTCCCGTTTTGAGGCACGCCTCCCGGTCGGATCGCGTCCTCGACGGTGATGGAAGGCTCGAGACGAGGGATGGCCCTCGACTCGAGAACGGAGCGTCCAAGGATGACATTAGCCCCGCGGAGGGGGCAAACACTCATAATCCAAGGTGTCAAGATTCGTTTGTGATTCCCCAATGACAAAGGAGATAGCCATGGCAGAGGTCAAAGAAGCACCCAAGCCGAAGACCGAGAACGGTCCGGGACAGACGACGGACATCGAGCCCCGCACATCGGCCGCGCCGATGACGTCGGACGCCCACCCGTTCCCCTTCATGCGCCGGTTCGCCCGGGAGATGGACCGTCTCTTCGAGGAGTTCGGCCTCGAATCCGGGCTGCACCTGCCGAGGCTGCACCTGCCGAGGTTCCTCAGCCGCGGCCACGAACTGCTCCGACGCGAGGCCGGGTTCATCCCCGCCGAGTGGTCGCCTCGGGTCGACGTCCTGGAGCGCGAGGGACAGTTTGTGGTCCGCGCCGACCTGCCGGGGCTGAGCAAGGAGGACATCAAGGTGGAGGTCAGTGACGACCTGATCACGATCCAGGGCGAGCGCAAGCACGAGAAGAAGGAGGAGCGCGAGGGGTACTGCTACAGCGAGTGCAGCTTCGGCAGCTTCTACCGCGCCATCCCGTTGCCGGAGGGCGCCGACGCTTCGAAGGCGACCGCGGACTTCCGCAAGGGGGTACTCGAGGTCACCGTGCCGGCGCCTTCGCGACCGGAGCAGAAGGCCAGACGGCTGGAGGTCCGGGAGGAGAAATAGCGCACCGGCCCTGAACGGCGCGGGCGGCATGCGACCCGCATGGCCATGCCGCCCCTCCGTAATCAGCATAACCTCTCCCGATCTGGGAGATGGTCCGTGATTGTCATCATTTTGAGTCAGCCAACTTCCACAGGGGACCGTCCCCGATTGTTCGAGAAAAGGAGGACATCATGAAGAACGACTTGGAATTGCGGCGCGATGTGCTCGACGCGCTCGAATGGGAGCCGAGCATCGATGCGGCCGAGATCGGCGTCGCGGTAAAGGATAGCATCGTGACGCTCACCGGACCCGTGAAAAGCTACACCGAGAAATTGACGGCCGGGGGGGTCGCCGAGCGGGTCAAGGACGTCAAGGCGATCGCCAACGACGTCGAAGTCCGATTGCCTGGCACCGCCGAGCGCACCGACGCCGACATCGCCCAGGCGGCTTTCGAAGCCTTGAAGTGGAAGACTACGGTGCCCGATGGTCGCATCAAGGTCTCCGTGAGCAAGGGCTGGGTCACCCTTGAGGGCGAAGTCGACTGGCAGTATCAGAGGTATGCCGCCGTCGAGGCCGTACACCACCTGGTCGGCGTGAAGGGGGTGACCAACCTGATCGCGTTGAAGCCCTGGGCATCGGCGACCGAGGTCAAGTCCCGGATCGAAGGGGCGTTCCGGCGCAGCGCCGAGCTGGATGCGCAGAAGGTCCGGGTGGAGACTCAAGACGGCAAGGTGACGCTGCGGGGCGACGTCCGCTCCTCGTCAGAGCGGCAGGAAGCCGAACGGACGGCCTGGTCGGCCCCGGGTGTCACGCAGGTCGAGAACCTCATCGCGATTGCGCCTTGAGAGGAACAGAGAGGGTCTCCGGAAGCTGTGCCGTCGCCACCGGGCTCGATGGATTCCGGAGACCCGAACACATCCACGATTACTCATGTGATCTTGGACGCAGCCAACGATCGCACCAAGACCGGAGAGGACGGTGAACCGATGAACCAGGGATTTCTCCTCTTCTCCGGCACGGCCAACCCGGCGCTCGGTGCGGCTACCGCCGCCGAGCTGGGCGTTCGGCCGGGTGCTTGCACCGTCAGCCATTTCCCCGACGGCGAATCATCCGTGCGGCTCGACGAGTCGGTGCGCGGCCGCGAGGTCTTCCTCGTGCAGCCGACCGCTCCGCCGGTCAACGACAACTTGATTGAGCTGCTAGCCTTCGCCGACGCCTGCCGCCGCTCCGCCGCCGCACGGATCACGGCCGTCGTGCCGTATTTCGGCTACGCACGAGCCGACAAGCGGCACGGCCGACGCGAGCCGATCACCGCCAGCCTCGTCGCCCGGTTGATGCAGGCGGCGGGCGTCGACCATGTCCTTACCCTCGACCTGCACGCAACCCAGATCGAGGGCTTCTTCGGTATCCCCGTGGACAACTTGACGGCGGTGCCGACGCTCTGCCAGGCGCTGCGCGGCCGGCTGCCGGAGGGGGTAGTGGTCGTCTCACCCGATACCGGGCGGGTCGCCATGGCCACCGACTACGCACACCGGCTCGGCTGCTCGGTCGTCGTCCTGCACAAGCGGCGCACCAGCGGGACCGAGACCGAGGTGACTCACGTCATCGGCAGCGTACGCGACCGATACTGCCTGATCATCGACGACATGATCTCGACCGGCGGGACGATTGCCCGTGCCATCGATGCCTTGCTGGCCGCTGGCGCCCGCCCCGACATCAACATCGCTGCCAGCCACGGACTCTTCGTGGGCGAGGCTCGGGCCATGCTGAGCCACGAGGCGATCCGCGAGGTGATCGTCACCGACTCGGTGGCCGCCGATCGATCCCGGTCGCGCCTTCATGTCGTCTCGATTGCATCCCTGCTCGCGGCGGCGATTCGGATCAGCCTTAGCGGCGGTTCGCTCAGCGACCTCTACCAAGACGTCCCGACCACGTTGGAGCACATACCGTGGACAGATTCGATCGCGAGGAAATGATGCCGGTGCCATTCCGAGACCGTGCCGCTGCGGGTCGATTACTGGCCGAGAAGCTCACCGCTTATGCCGGCCGCACCGACGTACTGGTGCTGGCCCTGCCGCGCGGCGGTGTGCCGGTGGCCTTTGAAGTTGCCCAGGCGCTGGACGCCCCGCTCGATGTGTTCTTCGTCCGTAAGCTGGGAGTGCCGGGCCACGAGGAGCTGGCGATGGGCGCCATCGCGTCGGGAGGAGTCAGGGTCCTCAATGAGGACGTGATCCAGGCGCTACGCCCCCCATTGCGCATGATCGAGGCCGTCGCCGCGCGGGAGTTTCAAGAGCTGGGACGGAGAGAACGGGCCTATCGCGGCAACCGGCCGGCGATCGAGGTGCGGGGGCGCACGGTGATCCTGGTGGACGACGGGCTCGCGACCGGCTCGACGATGCGGGCCGCCGTCAAGGCCGTCCGCCGGCTCGGGCCTGACCGGATCGTTGTGGCCGTCCCGACCGCAGCGCCCTCGACCTGCGCGGAGCTCGGCCTCGAGGCCGACGAGTGCATCTGCTGCATCACGCCCGACCCCTTCTACGCCGTCGGGGTCTGGTACGAGGACTTCTCCCAGACCACCGATGAGGAGGTCCGCGAGCTCCTCGAACGGGCTGCCGCCCGGACGATGGCCGCAACAGGACAACGATGAGGAGCCGTAGCGATGAATACCGACACCTTCCCCAACTTGTCCCATGACTTACTGGCCGAGGCTATACGCAAGGCCGCGCACCCGTTGCGGGGTGCGGCCGACGATTACGATCCCCTGCTGAAACTGATCGGTGACGCCCGTTTCGTTCTGATCGGCGAGGCCTCGCACGGCACGCACGAGTTCTATCGGGAACGGGCGCAGATCACCAAGCGCCTGATCCGTGAGAAGGGATTCAACGCCGTCGCCGTCGAGGCCGACTGGCCCGACGCCTATCGCATCAACCGCTCGGGCGTGATCCCAAAATGCGGTCACGCGGCACTACGCTTAGATTGTTTCCTCGTTGATGTTTGCGTCACGTCGTCAGCTTCTTCATCGAGCTCTTTCAACTCCGCAAGACACTCC
>JBKQMT010000197.1:0-19960 GCA_052146595.1 Acidimicrobiales bacterium | reverse complement strand
GCCGGTGCTCGTCGCCCGCCAGTTTGAGCACCAGGGGCAGCTTCAATTGCGAGATCGCTTCGCCCAGGTCCTCCGCATGCCAGATCTCGACCAGAGGCAGAACCGGGACTCCCGCAGCGGCGAGTCTTTCCTGGGCACAGACAGCCGAGACAAGCCGGCCGTCGGGCTCTCGGTCGACCTGCTGGGTAGGCAGCTCCCTCGTCGCGGCGAGCGCGTGAATCAACGAGGAGATCCCCTTGGTGTACGCGCCGCTCCGCTCGGTCCAGGCGCTCCAGACGTGCTCGTACTGGCCGCTGCACTCCGAGCAGAGCTGCAACCTGGACCTTTGTCTCGCATCCAGCCCGCTCAACGAGGAGACGAGGAATTCCAAACCCGGCTTGTCGTTGAGCACGACCACGACGCCGTCCGTTGTCTCGTCGGCCAGCAACTGCTGGATGGCGGTGACGATCTGCTCGTTGGTCATTGGCACAGCGTCGAGGTCGAGGGGGTTGCCATGTCCGTGCAATTCGCGGCCGGGCGGGAAGACCCTGAGCCCTGGATCCGGAGGCGGGAGCTCGAGGCCGGACTCGGCTGCCAGGTCCGCCGTGATGGCAGCCAACCCACCGGACACGGTCGCGAAGTACCAGCTTCTGCCGGAGATCGTGTAGGCCTGCAGGCAGTCGAGCAGCTGTGCGGGTTGCTCGACAACGAGGACTCCGAGTTCGCGGGCCAGCGCCCTGAAGGCGCTGCCGTCCCCTATCAGTGCACCCGAGTGGCCTGCCGCCGCGATGCCGCCCGGCGCGGTGAGACCGCCCTTCAAGACGACCAGCTTGCGACCGGCGCGCGCGAAGGATTCCGCGACGGCCGTGAACAAGGCGATGTCGACGTCCTCGATGTGTGCCCCGACCGCGAGATAGTCGTCGTCGTCGTTGAGGGCGGCCAGGAAATGCTCCACTCGAACCTGCAACTGGCTGCCTGTCGCTACGCACAGCCCGAGGCCGACGCCTTGCTCCATCGCCCTGGCGTGGAGAACGCCCATCAAAGCGCCGCTCTGGGCCACGAGAGCCAACGGTCCGCGTCGCGTCCCGAGCTCCAGGCTGACCGAGCTCGACAGCACGACTGAGTCATTCGCGTTGATCAGGCCGAGGCTGCCCGGGCCGAGAACAGTCATACCCGCCTCGGCGACCATCGCCGCGATCTCTGGCCTTGTATCCGCAGGCACTTGTGACAGTACGACGAGGGCCCTCGCCCCGACATCGGCGGACGCGGCCACGAGATCCCGCACGGTGCCGGCCGGAGTCGCCAGCACGACGACTTGCGGAGCGGCGGGTAGCTCGCTCAGCCGGGGGGCAACTGGCGCGCCCTTGAGCGCGTCCGGCCGTGTGTTGACCGCCATTTTCTCCACCTGGGAGTACTTGCTCAGGTAGCGCCAGATGCGGCCTCCGAAGGTGTCGCCGTCGTCGTTCGCCCCGACGACGGCGACGGAGGTGGGCCGGAGGAGGCAGGCAAGATCCAACATGGTTCAGGTGCCCAGTTCGCTGCGAAGCAGGCCGCGCACGCGCTCGATCCAGCTTGTTTCGGGGACGTAGACGAGCTCGATGGCGCGTGCGGGAACCTGGTTCTGGGACTCCAAGGTCTGTCGGGCGAGGGTGCCGTAGACGATGCAGTCGATCGACGACATCAGTCCGGGCAGCTGGTGCTTGTCGAGGCAGGAGAGCGCTCCGACGATATTGACTCCGGGATTCGTCGTGGAGACGCAGGAGATCATGCCGTCGACGAAGTCCGGCACGCTAGCGAGGATGCCAACCCGGCAGCTCGGTTCCAGCTCGATGAGCCGGTCCCTGACGTCCTCGCGGGGCATTGCCAGAATCGGGATGACGGGCACGCCGTGGCGGACCAGCAAGGGCTGGATGTGGCTGAGGTCGAAGACCAGCCCCATCACGTGACTCGCCTTGTGCAGGCGCGGCAGCCAGCCCTCGAGGTCTTCGATCACGTCTTCCAGCACGACCGGCACGACTTCGACCCGCATGTCGCTGAGCGACTGGCGCAACCGCTCGGCGAGTTCGTCGATGCGGCCGTCGCGTTTGCACACGAGTACCACTTCGAGGTGAGCGAGCTTCGCACGCATCTCGGTGATCTCGGCCAGCAGGATCTGCAGGACCTGATCGACCGAGACCCCGTCCGCCACGGCATCCGCGATGAGCCGGGAGGCTCGGCTGCGAATCTTCGCGTGCGGTCCGGACTGGCTTCCCGCGATAGTGAGCACGAAGAAGCCGACCCCCGGATGCGACACGGCGAGACTTGCGAGCTCGAGGTCGCGATATGCCCGGGTGACCGTCACCGGGCTCACGCCGAGGGCGGTAGCGACCTCCCGGACCGATGGCAGCTTTGAACCTGGCGCCAGGCGACCGGTACAGATCTCGTACTCGAATTGGCTCTTGATCTGCACATACGGCTTGACCGGGGAATCGCGGCGCAGATGAAAGCGTTCCAGCATGGGATTTGCCGTCACAGTTCGTACTATAACGACCTAGTACGGTTCTGTACAGGACCACATCTCGCGGGACGGGTGCATAGGCTCGCTACCCGGCCGTGTCCTACCAAGGTCCGTGTCCCACCAAGAACGTGAGAACCGACGATGAGCAGTCAAGTCGACAGCAGTCCTGACTGGCTGAGCTGTGAGTGTGTCCCGGTGGAAAGGCTGTGGCACCTGCATGTCCAACCACAATGGCACTGCGGTCAGGCTGGCACTGAGCGTTCACGAGATCCGCTTGGCACGAGAACGGCACGGTCGTTCCCGTGGGCCATTCGGATTGGCCCCTGTTTCTTCGCGAGGCGGCGATGAACTGGAGGCTCGGCATCTTGGAGGTCGGCGTGATACCGAGGCTTCCACTGAACCTTTACCTGCCTGACGCGTCACCAGACGAGTTGGTCGACCCTCCTTGCTATTGCTTCCTGGCGTCCGACGCCACGCGTAACGTGCTCGTCGACAGCGGACCGGACGCGTCAGTTGCTGACGCAGCTGGTATGGAGATCGTCGGGGACACCTCCGAACTCCTCACCTCGGCCCTCGACTGTTGGGGCATTCAGCCTGCCGATGTGTCATGCATCGTGCACACACACTTGCACTACGACCACATGCAGAACGACCTGATGTTCCCTAATGCTGTCGTGCAGGTCCAACACGAGGAGCTCGAGTGGGCCCTTGGTCCCGACTGCGGGCGCTTCTACCTCGGTGTCCGAGAGCTTGTTGAAGCTCTCGGGGATCGCCTGAACGTGCTCGAGGGAGATGCCGAGCTGTTCCCCGGGATGCGAGTCGTGCTCAATGCTGGCCACACTCGGGGCCACCAGTCAGTGATCGTCGACACGGCTGAGCGCGCGGTATGTATCTGCGGCGATATCGTGCCGCTCTTCGCCAACCTCGAGGTGATCGGCCCGATCTGTCCGAACACACGGGAGACGAGGGACTTCCTGGATCGTGCGCGTGAGGCCGGCTGGGAGATGGTGCCAAGCCACGACCCGAGGCTCCGTGAGCACCGCTGGTACGTGCGCTAATTCTCTGACCTGCCGTAAGAGGCCGCTGTAATTCGTCAGCCTCCAGTTCGGCGCCCTTGCGGCCGGTGCGCCGAACGACAAGACCAGCGCTGAATCGGCCTGGGCGGTCGAACAAGGGGGAAAGAACCGGTCTGCCTCGTCTGGAGAAAGGCTCGAACCCTGTCGGAGGGTTTCTGGAACCTTCAGGTCGGCCAGAGGGCCTTTGCGTGCCCTGAGTTATTTCGTATAGTAAAGGAATGCCGCGGAGACGGGGTACGCCGGAGCTGATGCGAGGGCTGAATCGCAGCATCGTCATCAGTGCGATCCGTGAGCACGGGACTCTTTCGCGCGCTGACCTGGTCCGGATCACCTCGATCAGCCCAGCTTCTGTTTCGGCCATCGTCTCGGATCTCATCGAGGAGGGACTGGTCTGCGAAGAGGGCACGGCGTCCTCGGATCTCGGTCGGCCAGGGCGGTTGTTGCGATTCGCCGACGACGTGCTGTTTCTCGGCTGTGACCTTGCCTCGGCGGAAGGCTTCCGAGTCGGTCTGATGCGACTTTCCGGCGAGCTTGTCGAATGCCGGGTGCTCGCGGTTCCTGCTCAAGCCCCGAGCACCGAGCAGGTGGCGCGGCTACTGACCGATTACGTCAGCGAGGCGACTTCGCGGGCCGTACCGATCCGAGTGGTCGGAGTGGGAGTTGGCGTGCCGGGCGTGGTCAACCCGGCGACCGGGCACGTGCAGATCGCTCCTCTTTTCGGCTGGGAAGACACCGACTTCGGTGAGCTACTGAAGGAGCACCTGCGCATACCGGTCTTCGTCGACAACGACGTGGCGTTCGCCCTCGCGGCCGAGGTCGATCGTGGTGCGGCAACCAGAGCCCGTGATGCCATCCTCGTGACCTTTGCCGAGGGTGTCGGCGGTGCCGTGCTGCTTGACGGGAAGATCTACCGGGGACGCGGAGCAGCCGGCGAGCTCGGCTACATGGTGACCTACATCTCCGGAGAACGAGGCGACTCTCACGGTGTCGGCACGCTCGAAGGCAAGCTCTTCGAGTTGGTGGCCGAGGATGCCCGTCGTGAGGGGATCGACACCTCGCTCTGCGAGGAGCAGACGGCTCGGCTGATACACCAGCTCGTGCGTTCGCGGGGCGCCTTCCAATTCTCCGACGACATCGCGGATCAGGTGGTGCGAACGATCGCAGCCGCGCTGGCCTGTTCGATTGCGCTCCTCGATCCCGAGGTCGTGCTGTTTTCCGGTTGGATCGAGCTCGGCGGTCAGGAGATGCTCGGTCGGGTCGTCGAAGATGTCCGCCGCTTGGTCCCGAGCATGCCGGAGGTGCAGTTCTCGTCTCTGGGCGACGACCGTGTCGTGATCGGAGCGGCGCTCGCGGCGTTGAGGGGAACGCTCGCCGACGTCCAGGTTGTGGAAGCGGCGATTTAGGTGTCGGCGTGGATCTCGCCAAGACCTCATCGAGGAGCTTGTCGCATGGGCGTCTTTCGGCAGGTGAAATGAGAACTTCCTGATGGCAGAGGTCGTGGCCCTTGACATCGGGGGAAGCGGCGTTCGCGCTGCGCGGGTTCGAGACGGCGAGATCGTGCGGCGGGCGCACCTCGAACTGATGCCCGGGACCGCGCCCGACCAAGCCGCGGAGACTGTCCGGGCCGCTCTCAGCTCGCTCGAACCGTCTCCTGGCGATGGCGCACTCGGCGTCGCCTTCCCGGGCTTTCTCGACGGTGCAGGCCGTGTGCTGCCAGGTATCTACCTGCCGGGTTTCGTGGGGATGGACTTTGTCGACACGCTGGGACCGCTGATGGCGGGGTGTCCGGTGGCCGTCGTGCCTGACGTGGCCGCCGCCGCCTTGGCAGAGGCGGCGGCGTCAGATTCCAAAGGCCGGCTTCTGTGCGTATGTCTCGGAACAGGCGCGAATGCTGCCCTGGTGGCTGGCGGCGTCGTGGTCGACCTGGCTGCAGGGTGCCTGGGGGATGCCGGCCACGTCGTGGTCGACCCTGACGGACCGACATGCACCTGCGGAGGACGGGGATGTCTCGAGGCGATGTGCTCGGGCCGGGCGCTGGCCCGTGACGGTACCCCTCTCGGCTTCGTCGACGCCGCCGCTGTTTGCGAGGCGGCAAGCGCCATGGATCAAAGGGCGGCCGACCTGGTCGAGCGTGCCGGCCGGGCACTGGGGCGCGCCCTTTCCTCATGGGCGGCCATGACCTTCCCCGACGTGGTCTCCGTGACCGGTGGCCTGTCCCTCGCCGGCGAGCTTCTCCTGACGCCGGCGCGCAGGGAGATGCGGCGCGTGGGACCGCCTGCGATCGTCGCCGGGCTGGACGTTCGCATCGGACGTTGTGGGGCGGATGCCGCATTGCTAGGCGCGGCGATCGAGGCCCAGCGGGCCCAAGAAGCCGATTCCACAGCAGGAGAGGAGGCAGGCGCTTGACAACTCTCGACGTCACAGGCACGGCGCTGTGGCAAGACATGTGCGAAACGCCGGCGACGGTGGCTGCGACTCTCGATGCCGCCACCGGTCATGGCGAGCTCGGCCGCCTGCTCGCCTCGCCCCGCTCAGGGCGCATTGTCGCCACCGGCAACGGTGCCTCCTTTTACGTCGCCACCGCGATGTGGCTGGCATCGCTGTCGACACGGCTGGCGGCCCCGGTGGTCGCCATCCCCGCCGGGCTGCTCGCCACGGAGGCCTTCGCCCTGCGTCCGGACGACCTGATTCTCGCCTTCTCCGCTTCCGGGGAGCTTCGTGACCTCGTCGAGCTCGTGCACGGTTCACTTCGAGTCGGCGCGTTCGGTCTGGTGACTTCGACCCCCTCGTCGACGCTGGCGGCCCAGGCGGACGTCGTCGCCCTCGTGGAGGTGCGTAACCAGCGCGCCGTCACTCACACACAGGCCTACCTCGGTGCTGTCGCAGTGGCGCTCGACGTGCTCGGCCGAGCGTCGGACGACCCGTCGCTGCGGTCGGCGGCAGATACGATGCCCGCGGCGTTGAGCGCCCAACTGACCGGTGCGCTCCAATGGGCGGACGGGGCCAGCCAAGGTCTGCCCACCCCCCGTGCCGCAGTCGTGTTCGGCACAGGTCATGCCCTGGTCGCCGCGTCGGAGGCCGCTCTGCTGCTGAAGGAGGTGGCAGGTGTGCCGGCCGAAGGAATGGAGACCCGCGAGGGAGCCACTTCCGGTATGTACGCACTCGGAAGCGACCAACTCGTCCTGGCCTTACCGGTCGGGTCTGATCCGACGGCTGCGGAGGCGGTCGGTATCTGTTCCCGAGCAGGCGCGACCGTCTTGAAGGCGCCGTGGCCCCACGGGCTCGACCGGAGGTGTGCGGCGGCCGGCCATTTCGCGCACCCGCTCGCCCTTGCCATCCAACTGGCCCTGGCACAGGGTCGCGATCCCGACAGCCCGGATTGGTACGCAAGCTATGAATCGACCGCCCGGGTAGCCGTCGAGCAAGTTCAACAACCGCCCCTGATCGGGCCCTGAAGATAAGGAGCAGTCGGATGACTGGACGCGAATTCGAACTGAGCAGGAGGGATCTGCTTCGCTACGCCGCACAGGGCGCAGCCCTCGTCGGCACGGGGGGCCTGCTGGCCAAGGGCAGTTGGAAGATCACGAGACCAAATGCCATCGGCGCGATGGCACCGCGCATCAAGCGTGGCGGGACTCTGCAAGCCGGCTTGAGCGGTGGCAGCAGCTCTGACACGCTCGACCCGCAGAACTGGGTCAACCTTGTCGACGGGGCCCGGGTGTACTCGCTGTTCAATCCCTTGGTGGACTTCGACCTCGACGCTCACCCCGTGCTGAGCCTGGCCGATGAGCTGGAGGCGAGCAGCGATGCCATGCGCTGGACGATCCGGGTGAAGCCGGACATCGAGTTCCACAACGGCAAGACGCTCAGCGCCGACGACGTGCTGTTCACATTCCAACGGATCGTGAACCCGAAGACCCCGGCCCTCGGTGCTATATCGCTGAAGGCCCTCGACGTCGCCAACGCGAAGAAGCTCGACAAGCTCACGATCCAGATCCCGTGCTTCACACCGTTCTCGCCGCTGGCCGACATCCTGGCCTCCTACGACTTCTTCGTCCTGCCCGTCGGCTTCGACCTGAAGCACCCGGTCGGTACCGGTCCTTTCAAGTACGAGTCGTTCACCGCCGGCCAGCAGAGCACCTTCGTGAAGAACGAGAACTACTGGGAAAGCGGTCTGCCATACATCGACAAGCTCGTCATCAGCGACTTTCCTGATGAAGTGAGCCAGGTCAACGGGCTGAACGGAGGCACGCTCGACGTGATCGACCTCCTCTCCGCAGACTCGATCGCCCCGGTGCGCTCGGGCGGCAACAAGGTGATCATCACCAAGGGTGGTGGCTACACGCCCTTCACGATGCGTGTCGACCAGCCACCCTTCAACGACGTCCGCGTCCGCCAGGCCTTCCGGCTGATGTGCGATCGAGACGCCATGTTGAGGACCGTGTTCAGTGGTTACGGCACCATCGGCAATGACGTGTTCGGTCTGTGGGACGCCGTGTACGACACCAAGTTGCCCCAGCGCGTCCAGGACATCGATCAGGCCAAGAGTTTGCTCGCAAAGGCGGGCCACTCCAACCTGACGGTCACACTCGTGACGAGCGCCATCGGGTCGGGAACGGTGCAGGTCGCCCAGGTCCTCAAGCAGCAGGCGGCGGCAGCTGGCGTGACGGTCAACCTGAAGGAGGTCACTTCGTCGGAGTTCTTCGGCCCGAACTACCTGAGCTGGACGTTCGCCCAGGACTACTGGAACTACTACCCCTACTTCTCGAACGTCCTGCAGGGCACGCTCGCCGGGGCGCCCTTCAACGAGTGCCACACGAACGACGCGGCCTACACGAGACTGTACAAGCAGGCGGTGGCGACACTCGACGAGACCAAGCGGGCAGACATCGCCCACGAGATGCAGGAGATGGAGTACTCGGGCGTGGCCAGCGGCTACATCATCCCGTACTTCAACCCCGTGATCGACGGCTACTCGTCTCGTGTGCCCGGGGTCGTCTCGAGCAAGACAGGCCTTCCCCTTGGGGCTTACGGTTTCAAGAACATGTGGCTCTCATAGCCTTCAAGGCGAATCCTGATGGGTGACCACCCTCACGCTGGCGTGCGGCGGGCGGCCGGGCACCGCCTACACGCGTCCCGCGTCGGTGGCCCGCCCGACGGCGAGCCAAAGGACCGCCCCGAGAAACGGCTGATCGCCCGCGCGGGAGCGCGGCGGAGGGCCTACGCCCGAGCTCACCCCATCGTCTCCCTCGTCGCCCTACGAACCGGCCAGGGGATCATCACGCTGTTCCTGGTCTCCCTGGTCGTGTTCGCAGCGACGCAGCTGCTTCCGGGCAACGCGGCGCGGGCGATCCTCGGCTTTTCTGCGACGCCCCAACGGATCCATGCCCTCGAGCTGGAGCTGGGCCTCTACCGCGGCTGGTGGTCGCAGTACTGGGGATGGCTCTCGGGACTGCCCGTCGGCCGCCTCGGCACGAGCCTCGCCAACAGCGAGCCGGTGTGGAGGCTCGTCGAGCCGCGGCTGTTGAACTCGGCGGTGCTCGTGGCGGTGAGCGGGTTCACCGGCTGCCTGCTCGGGATCGCGCTAGGCGCGGTCGCGGCGCTGCGCCACGGACGCCTCCTCGACAACTCGATGACCGTGGGAGCCCTTGCCGTGCTCGCCGTGCCCGAGTTCGTCGTCGCCATCGGCGTTGTGATCTTGTTCTCGACTGTCGTTTTTCACCTGTTCCCGGGCGTGTCGCTTCTCGCCCCGGGTGAGAACATCGTCCAGGCACCACGCCTGCTCGTGCTGCCGGCACTCAGCCTGGTGATCGTGACCATCCCGTACGTCTACCGAATGACCCGGGCCGCCACGCTCGAGGCACTCGAGTCGCCCTATGTGGAGATGGCTCGCTTGAAGGGGGTGCCGCGCTGGCGCGTGCTCTTGCTCCACGCCCTCCCCAACGCGTTGGCGCCCACGATCCAGGTGGTCGGCCTCACGTTCCTGCGGCTCGCCGGTGGCATAGTGCTCGTCGAGGAGGTGTTCGACTTCCCCGGGATCGGCCAGGGCCTCGTCAACGCGGTGACAGACCGCGACATCCCCGTCATCCAGTTCATCGTGATCGTGCTGGCCGCGTTCTACGTTGTCGTGAACATCACCACCGACGTGCTCGCTCTGCTGTGCTCGCCTCGCCGGAGGATCCCGGCATGACCGCGGATATGGCGTCGAAGAAGGTGCGTCGGCACGAGTGGCTGACGCTGCTGCACCGGGCCGCCGTCAGCCGTCGTGGAACCGTCGGGCTGTCTCTTGCCGGCTTCGTCGTGCTCGTCGCCGTCGTGGGAGCCATCTGGACGCCGGACTCGCCCACGGCCTTCCTGTACGAGCCACTTCAGAAGCCTTCCCTGCAGGCCCTCCTCGGAGGGGACTATCTCGGTCGCGATGTCCTGTCACGCGTCCTCGCGGGTGGCTGGGTCCTGCTCGTGATGGCTGTGGCGGCAACGGTGATCGGCGTCGGTCTCGGCGCCTTCCAAGGGATCGAGGCCGCCTACCTGGGCGGGCGGACCGACACCATGGTCATGCGCGGGATGGATGTCTTTCTCGCCTTTCCGGCAATCGTCCTGGCTCTGCTCATCGTCGGGACGGTCGGCCCCAAACTCTGGCTCATCGTGCTCGCAGTCGGGCTAGGACACGTGCCTCAAGTGGCCCGCGTGATGCGTGCCGCGGCGCTCGACATCGCCGAACGCGACTACGTGAAGGCCGTCGAACTGCAGGGGGTCAAGCCCACGCGCATCATCACAGGCGAGATCCTTCCGAATCTCGTCAGCCCGCTCATGGTCGAGCTCGGGCTGCGGCTCACCTACTCGATCGTCATCATCGCGGGCCTCTCCTTTCTCGGCTTCGGGCAACAGCCTCCGGCTCCGAGCTGGGGGAACATGATCAGCGAGAACAGGATTGGCCTGCAGACGAACCCATGGGCGGTCATCGTTCCCGCCGCCCTAATCGCCTTGCTCGCGATCGGCACGAACCTGTTCGCCGACGCCGTCGCCCGGGCAGCCATTGGTGCCGACCGCCAGGTCGAGGAGGCGTTCGTCCGCACCGAAGCCGCCAGGGCGTCCCAATGAGGTGCTCGTGACCGCCCCCGTCAGACTCGAGGTAAGAGGTCTCCAGGTGTGCCTGGCCGGGACCAAGACCGACGTCGTGTCCGAGGTCGATTTCGAGGTGGCCCCGGGCGAGGTGCTCGGCCTCGTAGGCGAGTCCGGTTCCGGGAAGACGACGGTCGCCCTAGCCCTGCTCGGCTACGCGAGGCGCGGCCTGCGCATCACCGGGGGCCGGATCCTCCTCGACGGCCAGGAGCTCCTTGGCATTCCTGAGCGTGAGTTGCCGGCGCTTCGCGGCAGGCAAGTCGCCTACGTCCCGCAGGAACCGGCCGCGGCGCTCAACCCTGTGCGACGCGTCGGAAAGCAGATCGCGGAGGTGCTGCGCGTCCACGCAGGTGGCGACTCGGACGGACGTGACGTGTGGCCACGTGTCCGCGAAGTCCTAGCCGCCGTCGATCTCCCGACGGATGCGCCCTTCCTGCGCCGGTTCCCGCACCAGCTCTCCGGGGGCCAGCAGCAGCGGATTGTCATTGCCATGGCGTTCGCCTGCCAACCGGGAGTGATCGTCTTCGACGAGCCGACGACCGGCCTCGATGTCACCACCCAACGACGTTTCTTGGAATTGATCGCCCAGTTGTGTGCCACGAGCGGGGTCGCTGCCGTCTACGTGTCCCACGACCTGGCTGTCGTCGGGCAGGTAGCAAAGACGGTGGCGGTCATGTACGCAGGGCGCATCGTCGAGCTCGGGCCTACGGCAACGGTGTTCGAGACGCCGAGGCACCCCTACACGCGCTTGCTCATGCGGGCCGTGCCGTCGCTCGACAAGGCCGAGGTCATAGAGGGCATAGAAGGTCTGCCTCCGAGACCGGTCAGCCGGCCGGCCGGGTGCTCCTTCGCGGCGCGCTGCCCCGACGTCGGACCGGAGTGCCTCTCCAGTCCGCCGGCCACGGTTGAGGTATCCGGCTCTCATCGCGTGCGCTGCGTAAGGATCCGCGCGAACGGGCAGGCAGCAAGCGCCCGACAGGCCATTCAGCTCCTGAGCGCGAGCCAGTCCCGTCCCGCCGCGCTCGAGGTGGAGGGCCTGCGGGCGTCGTTCGGCTCCAACGAGGTGCTCCACGAGATCGGCTTCACGCTGGCCGAGAACACCTGCGTCGCAGTCGTGGGCGAATCCGGGTCGGGCAAGACGACGCTCGCCCGTTGCATCATCGGCATGCACACGAATTGGCTGGGGAGCATCCGCTACGAGGGCGAAGAGCTTCCCCACGGCGCGCGCCAGCGCGGCAAGGACATGCTCAAGCGGATCCAGTACGTCTTTCAGGACCCCTATACCGCGCTGAACCCGCGCAAGACCGTCGGCCAGCTCGTCGCCCAACCGATAGGCCACTTCTACGAGTTGTCGCGTGCCGAGGCGGACGCCCGGACCGTGAAGGTGCTCGAGGACGTGTCCCTCTCGGCAGAGTTCCTGAACCGCTACCCCGACCAGCTGTCGGGCGGAGAACGCCAGCGCGCGGCCATAGCCCGAGCGTTGGCGGCCGAGCCGGACCTGTTGGTGTGCGACGAGGTCTCGTCGGCTCTCGACGTCTCGGTGCAGGCGACGATCATCGAGTTGTTGCGCCGTCTGCAGGCCGAGCACCGGCTGGCGATGCTCTTCATCACCCACAACCTGGCGCTCGTGCGCGGGATCGCCCAGTCGGTGATCGTGCTTTCCCAAGGCCGGGTCGTGGAATCGGGGCCCGTCGAGGAAGTGTTCGAGCGTCCACGGGACCCTTACACGGTCCGTCTCATGTCGGACGCGCCGAGACTTTCCGCCGCGGCCACCGGGGGCGCTCATATGGCGAGCCCATCGGCCGGACGCGCCGAGGATGAATGAGGAGACCGTGATGGATCGCATAGGCCGGCTGTCGGTGAGCGAGGTGACGACCCTGCATTCCTCCTTCGACTCGGACGTGGCGACTTACGCCGCCGCCGGGCTCGGTGGCATCGGGGTGTGGGAGTCCAAGCTCCAAGGGCGGGACACCCACGAGGTCGCCGACGTGCTCGACGCGGCGGGGTTGCGAGTGACAAACCTTGTGCCGAACGGGAACTCGGTGTTCCCGAACGCGCTCGACCCCGAACCGGCGGACCCCGGCGAACGCACGGACGCCTTCTTGGCCAAGCTCCCGGCGCTGGGGGTGCTGAACCCGGAAACGGTCGTGGTCGTCACTGGCAACGTGCCCGGACGAGACCCGGCCGAGCTGCGACGGCGGTGCGTGACCGAGCTGCGCCGCGTGGCAGACAGAGCAGGCGAGCTGGGCCTGACGGTCGCACTGGAACCGATGCACCCGTGCGCCGGCGACGACTTCAGCTTTGTGACCAGCCTTGGCACAGCCGCCGATCTGGTCGCCGACATCGGTCATCGGTGTGTCGGGATCCTCTTCGACATGTGGCACGCAGGCCAGGGTCCAGATGCGCTTGACGAGCTCAGCGCAGCTGTGGAGCTCATCGTCGGGGTCCACGTGGCCGATGTCGTCGCCCCTGCGCGCAGCTGGGCGGACAGGAGGTTCCCCGGGGAGGGCGAGCTCCCGATCGAGGGGTTCGTGGGAGTCCTGGAAGGCGCGGGGTTCCACGGGAGCTACGACGTCGAGATCTTCTCCGACGACGGCACCTTCGGTCGGCGCTTCCCCGACTCGCTCTGGGAGCTTGGCGACGAGGAGTGCGTGGCTCGGGCCACCGCACTCCTGCGGGAGTTGCTCAAGAGGATCTAGCCGGTCGGTCAGGGAGACGCCTCGGAGGGCGCTCATCACACAGGAGGAAGTCACATGTCCGAGAAGTTGGTCGGGATCGGCATCATCGGCTCCCAGTTCGAGGCGGACATCCATGCCGCTTCGATTTCCATGGGACGCCTCGGAAAGGTGGTGGCGGTCGCCTCCCCGACGCCGGGGCACGCCGACACGCTGGCACGACGCTACGGCATCGAACGCGCCTACACGGATTACAACGAGATGCTGAAGGACCCCGGCATCGAAATGGTCACCGTGGCCGCGCCCAACTTTTTGCACTGCGAGATCGCGCTCAACGCAGTCGGGGCCGGCAAGCACGTGGTGATGGAGAAGCCGATGGCGATGACAGTCACCGAGTGCGACCTCATGAACGAGGCGGCCGATCGCAGCGGCGTGCACCTGTTCTACGCCGAGGAGCTGTACTTCACGCCGAAGTACTGCAAGGCGAAGGAGATGGCCGACCAGGGCGCGTTCGGTGACGTCTACCTCGTCAAGCAGTCCGAGATGCACTATGGCCCGCATGCCGACTGGTTCTGGGACGTGGAGCGTTCCGGAGGCGGAGTCTTCATGGACATGGGATGCCACGGAATCGCCTTCTGCTACTGGTTCCTCGGTAGGCCCGCTCCCGTCGCCATCACGGCCCAGATGGGCACCTATGTGCATGGCGACAAGACGACGGGCGAGGACCACTCCTTCGCCATCCTCGAGTTCGCCAACGGCGCCGTCGGTCATGTCGAAGACAGCTGGGCGCGCAGGGGCGGCATGGACGACCGCATCGAGGTTTATGGCGACAAAGGCGTCACCTACGGCAACCTCCACATGGGCAACGCCCTGCCCACCTACTCCGAGAGCGGTTACGGCTACGCCGTCGAGAAGGCACCGAGCACGCAGGGGTGGACCTACCCGGTGTACGAGGAGCTGTGGAATTATGGCTTTCCTCAGGAGATGGAGCACTTTGCTCGTTGCGTGAGGGGCATGGAGGAGCCTCAGGCGACCGGGCGCGACGGCCGTGTCGTGCAGGAACTGCTCTATGCCGGCTACCAGTCGGCCGGATCAGGCCGGCGCGTCAAGCTGCCCTTCGACACAACGGGCGTGGCCAAGCCCATCGACTTGTGGAGGTCGCCCCGGGTCGTGTGAGCGCGAGCTGTCCCGACCTGGAATACCAAGGACGAGATCGTCGCGCTGCGGCCCCGTTGTCTCGGGAGCCCGAGCTCCAGCGGTGGCCGATGCCAAGTCAGCGCTTTTCCCCACCTTCTGGCGAGCGTCAGAGGTCGATCGGTGCAAGCATCTGGTGGAGCTGACTGACGAGGACAGACCGCTCCAATTCCGGAACGTCGTCCAAGAGCAGCTGCTGCATCCAGACCTTCGGCACCGGCGGGTCAGCCGTCCAACGAGCACCTCGCTCGTAGATCAGGTACAGATCCCAGGCGACGGTGCGTCCGCGCTCTTCCAGCCCGAGCAGGTGAAGGTAACGACTCGACAAAGCACGGTCGACGTCCCAGTAGTGGGCTGCCTGGACGGTGTTTCCAAAAAGGCGGGCCGAGTCCTGCGCGGCGTCGGGAGTGTCTCCCTCTAAGACAGGCACCCAGACGACGTGGACGGCGACGTCAGAAGAGCCCAGTTCTGCAAGGCTCTCTCGAACGACAGCTACTCCGTCGAGGCAGATCGGGCAGGTCGGAGAAACCAAGACGACCAGTTTCAAGCTGTCTGCCCCAGCGTCGAACGCAGCCGGAAGTGCCTGAGGATCACAGAGAAGAACTCGTTCGTCTTCGACTGCGACTCTCGACGTCGCGACCGGCTCGGGGTGCGGGGGAGTCATAGCTTCTGCCCGCTTCGTGGACCAGGCTCTCAAGTCTGTGTGACCCGGACCACGGGCTTCAAGATGGAGGGGTCCCGGCGCGCCGCCGTCAGCGCATCCTCGCTCGAGTCCAGTGGGAAACGGGCATCCACAAGTCCCTCTAGGTCCAGCTTGCCCGAGGCGATGAGCGCGATGGCGTCGGGGTACGTGTTCGCGTACCGGAAGGTGCCCGTGACCCGTATCTCCCGGTTCTGGACAGCAGCGATCGGGAAAGGCACCTCGGAGGACGGGCACATGCCGACGAGCACGGCCGATCCTGCGGGGCGGACCGAGCGAATGCCGTCCAGGACAGCGGTTGGCGCCCCCGAGCAGTCGATGAAGACGTCGACGTCGGCCGCCTCCTCCGCCAAGCCGGAGGTCGTGGAGTCGACCACGCGGGTAGCGCCGAGGCTCAGCAACCTCTCACGGCGCGCCGGCACCGGATCGGCGACTATCACCTCGGTCGCACCAGCCGCCAGGGCGACGAGAGTCACCGCAGCCCCTATCGGGCCGGCTCCAGCGACCGCGAGCCGTGCCCCGACACCGATTTCCGCCTTTCGGCAAGCCCACAGCCCTACCGACAGTGGCTCGCAGAGTGCGCCGGCATCGTCGCTGACCTCGTCGGGGAGCGCAAAGGCGAAGTCCTCGTGGATGGTGACATAGCGAGCAAGCGCCCCGTCGACAGGCGGTGTGGCGAAGAAGACGACCTTCTTGCAGAGGTTGTAGTGCCCGGTGCGGCACTCACGGCAGGTTCCACAGGGCACACCTGGCTCGAGGGTCACTCGCTGTCCGGGCTCGTGTCGCCGCGCCGATTCGCCGCGGCCGACCACGACTCCCGACGCCTCGTGGCCGAGCACCATCGGTGACGAGACGACGAAGTCCCCGATGCGGCCGTGCTCGTAGTAGTGGACGTCGGATCCGCAGATGCCGACCGACCGGATCTCGACCAGAACCTGTTGCGGGCCAGGTTCCGGCATCGCCCGGTCCTCGATACGCAGATCCCCCGCGCCGTGCAGGACGGCTGCTCTGTTGGATGGCTCTGTCATGACGGCCCTCCTCCTCCTTCTCCCGCATTCTGACGCATGGCGCGCGACACCCGCCCTCTATTCGAGGGCGCTCATCACGTGCTTGAGGCGCGTGTAGTTTTCGAGGCCGAGTAGGGAGAGATCGGTGCCGTCGCCCGAGTGTTTGAAGCCGGCGTTCGGCATCTCGGCGGGGTTGATCAGGTGGCAGTTGATCCAGACGGTCCCGAAGTCGAGCTCGCGTGAGAAGCGCAGGGCGCGTTGGTGACTCGTCGTCCAGACGCTCGCACCGAGACCGAATTCCACGTCATTGGCAAGGCGGATGGCGGTCTCGTCGTCCGGGAAGGGCTGCACGGTTATCACAGGGCCGAAGATCTCGGACTGGATCAGCTCGTCGTCCTGGCGCAGGCCGGCGACGATCGTCGGCTCGAAGTAGTAGCCCTTGCGTCCGGGAGCCCGCTTGCCGCCGGTGAGCACCTCGGCATGGCTCGGTGTCAGTGACATGAAGCCCTCCACCCGCTCGAGATGGGCAAGGCTGTTGAGGGGCCCGTACTCGACGCCCGGTTCGTCCGGGGCGCCGAAGTGAGTCTTGCGGGCCCGCTCCACGAGGAGCCCGAGGAACAGCTCGTAGATCGGCTCCTCGACGAGCACCCGCGTGGCGGCCGTGCAGTCCTGGCCGGCGTTGAGGTAGCCGGCGGCGGAGACGCCTTCCACCGTCACGGGGAGGTTGGCGTCGGCGAAAACGAGGACCGGGGCCTTGCCTCCCAGCTCGAGGTGGACCCGCTTCAGGTCCGAGGCGACAGAGGCGGCGACCTCGCGCCCGGCCCGTGCGCTCCCCGTGACCGAGACCATCCGCGGGATCGGCTGGGACACGAGTGCTCTCCCGGTGTCCCGGTCCCCGCAGACGACGTTGAAGACTCCCTTCGGTAAGAACTCCGCCATGATCCCAGCCATGTGGACCGTCGTGACGGGGGTCGTGTCGGACGGCTTGAGAACCACTGTGTTCCCGGCCGCGAGGGCCGGTGCCCACTTCCACACCGCCATCATCATCGGGTAGTTCCAGGGCGTGACCTGTGCACATACCCCTACGGGCTCACGACGCAGCAACGAGGTGTGCCCTTTCACGTACTCCCCCGTCGAAAGCCCTGTGAGCGACCTGGCGGCTCCGGCGAAGAACCGTATCTGGTCGACCATCGTCGGCAGCTCCTCACCCCGGACCCATTCGAGGGGCTTGCCCGTGTTCTCGGACTCGAGAAGCACGAACTCCTCGCCGTGCTCCTCTATGGCGTCCGCGATCTCCGAGATGGCGCGACCGCGCTCGGCGGGTGTGGCCCCGCTCCAAGCAGGAAATGCCGCCCGGGCCGCCTCGCAGGCCTTGCGAGCATCCCCTTCGTCAGACAAGGCCGCCTCCGCGAATTCCTCCTCGGTCGCAGGATTGACCAGTTTCGAGAACCGGCCTGCCTCCGGCTCGGCCAGCTCGCCGTCGATGAAGTTGAGGACCCTGCGCAGCTTGTTCGCCTCTTCCATTCCCATCCCCTCACGATCTGAGCCAACTGCCTGGCGACTGAGCGTTCTCGCAGTCACCCTGAGGCGCTGAGAGAGTCCCGGGTCTCGTCGCTTTCGAGCATGACTTGCGGCTCCGAGGCACGCATGCTACTCCGCCCGACCCGTCTAGCGTTTTGCCGACAATCGTCTTGTCGGCAATGTGCGGCCAAGCTGCGGCTTTCCCTCATCGTCCCGGTCGGGACTGGTTCCCGAGCCCAGGTGCGGCTAGGGCCGACCCGGGGCGAGCACTCTCAGCTGAGGCGGGCAGGCTCGGCGGGCGACGAGGTCGGCGACGAGTGAGGCCGAGCCGAGAGCGGTGGAAGTTCCGGTCATTCCGTGTCCGGTGCAGACCACCACCCTGTCCGCCGAGGGCACGACGCCTATGACAGGGAAGCCGTCAGCGCTGGCCGGGCGGTTGCCGGTCCACACCTGTTCGGCCGGAAGCGGGTCGTCCAGGCGTAGGTAGCGGCGCGCGCCCGCGATGACCTCACCCACCCGTCGTGAACTGGTCTTTCGGTCGTTCGGGGACGTGATCTCATAGCGGCCGGTGATACGGAGCCCGCTTTCCAGCGGGTTGAGGGCGAGGTGTGGCTCGTGCAGGAGCATCGGCCCGGCGAGACCAACTGCCTGGGAGGCCAGGGTGACGCTGTAGCCCTTGGCCGCCGCCAGGGGCAGGCGCACGCCCAAGCCAGCTAGGAGCTCGCCCGACCAGGCTCCTGCGGCGACAACGACGTGGCCGGCGGACACGGTCCCCTTGTCGGTGTGGACGAGTACCGATGACCCGGACTGGAGGAGGCGCCGCGCCGTGGCCCGCATGGTGCGCACGCCCCGGCTCTTGCCGAGGTCGGCCAGCGTGCGCCAGAACTGCTCAGGATCGAGGGAACGGTCGTCGCAGAAGAGGATCGCCCCTGCGATCCCGGGCCGGAGCCGAGGTGAGCAGGCAAGGACCTCAGCCGCCTCGACCTCCCGCCAAGCTATGCCGTACTCGGCTACCTCGCCCGCCTCCCGCCGGCCAGCCGCCAGGGAGCGGCTCGTGTTGTAGACGAGAAGGACCCCGTTCGAGCGCAACGACAATGACAATTCAGTCCTCGTCGCCGTGAGCTCGTCGAGGGCCTCACGGCTGGCGCGCGAGAGCCAGACGAGGGCGGGAGCCGCCCTTTTCACGTTGGCAGCCGTGCACGAGCGGGCAAAGCGCACCAGCCAGGGCGCCACGACACCGGCGTGGCGCGGGTTGAGGGCGAACGCCCCGTCTCTACGCGCAAGGGACACCAGTCCCGACGCGACCATTCCCGGGCGGGCGAAGGGGAGCACGAAGCTGTCGACGATGTGGCCGGCGTTGCCGAGCGAGCTGCCAAAGCGGGGCTGGCCGCTGTCGACGATGAGGACGTCATGGCCGTCAGATGCCAGCCGGGCGGCCACGGCGACGCCGACGATGCCGCCACCCACGACGACGACACCGACCTCAGGCGGCATCTAGCCGGCTAACAGGGCCATCGGGGCGCGTGACCCGGCAGGGACTCCGCCTTCGCCCTCGCCGGTGATCTCAAAGGAGAAAGCCTGCCGGGAAAGGGTCGTCGGGATCGAGGAACCAGTTCGCGGTTCCAGTGATCCAGGCCCGGCCTGTTATCGACGGCACGACGGCGGTGGTCTCGCCGATGACGGTGGTCCCGAGAAGCCGGCCCACGAACTCGCTCCCGATCAGCGACACGCTGACAAGATCTGCGCCGAGGCCTAGCTCGCCGCGTGCGTGCAACTGAGCCATTCGGGCGCAGGTACCGGTCCCGCACGGGGATCGGTCGATCCATCCCGGATGAATGACCATGGCGTGCGGCGAGCGCCGCGCCGCCGCATCGTCGGCGAGAAGACTGACATGCTGACAGCCGCGGATCGTCGGGCTCAAGGGATGCACCGGCTCGCACTGCTGGTTGACTGCGTGCATGATCGCCAGGCCGGCGTCGATGAGCTCCCGGGCAAAGGCGCGCTCGACAGAGATGCCGAGGCTGGCGGCAGGAAGGATGGCGAAGAAGTTCCCCCCGTAGGCGATGTCCAGGCTCACGGGCCCGTAGCCGGGAACCTCGACCACCTGGTCGAGCGCCAGAGCGAAAGAGGGCACCATCTCCAGCGTCACTGACTTGGCGCGTCCCGTCTCGACCTCGACCTCGGCCGTG
>JBKQMT010000196.1:0-43904 GCA_052146595.1 Acidimicrobiales bacterium | reverse complement strand
TCGCACAGTGCCGCCCGAGCGCGAGAACAGCTCCCCAAAGTAGGCGAAACAGGCGTCTCGCCCCTTCTTGTCGCCAGCGAGGCCACCGTCACCGGGCACGTGCCAGATGGCATCCTCGGCAAACAACTCGGTTAGTGTCGCCATGTCCCCGGCGCTGAAGGCCGCGTAACCACGCCGAACCAGGTCGGCGTTCTCTTTCGCTCCCATATCTCCCCCTCCCCCTTCACCTGCATTCACCAGGTGGGCGGACATTACCCTGACGGTTGGTACCTGTCGACCGTGAACGCCCGAAGCCGGAGGTTTCCGCTGTCACTCGGTCCGAGGGCCAAGAGACAGCCACGACTTACGGCAGGTCGTGCTCGTTCAGCGCCCTGAACCAAGAGGCGGCTGTGTCCACCGGCGACTGCACGGCGATCCGGGGCAGCGTCCCGTACGACCCGTTCCACGAAGAGGCACTAACTCCGACGCCAATGGCAATTGCCACCAGGACTGTCACGGCTAGGTAGAGGAACCCTCGCATCAGCCGGACGCTAGTGGCTTACGACACCCGCCAACCTTCCGTGCGCGTTCCGTGCGCGAACGACCGGTTCCGAGGGGTAGCAGACAGGCGCGACCGGTCTGTTGGTAGTTCTTTGAACGGGCCGACAACCAAAGCTTCCCGCTCACATGGTCGGAACCCACCGACGTCTGCGAGCCGTCGACGTCTTGGCCTACAAGACACGTCGCGACGCTCGGCTCGCTGGAGCCGACGCCGTCGCAGAGGCTGACGTCGCAGCCGGCGTTCCCTACCGCTGACTCACCGCCGGTCGAGTCGCGGTGCTGGTCGTGCTCGACGCGTGCGTGCTGTATCCACCCCCCAGATCGCGAGAATCGCTTCCGCGCCAAGGGCCACTAGTGCTGGATCACGAGCTGGTCGAGCAGCACCCCCACCGCTGGGCTGTACTCGTAGTTTGCTACGCGGGACGAAAGGAAGTCGACCTGGGTCAGGTTCACTAGGACCACCCACGGTGCGGCGTCTGTGAGCTCGCGGTCAACGGCTGCCCAGGTGTCGGCGGCCTGGGTCGGATCCGTTGCCTCCTCTTGGTCCGCCAGGTCCATTTGGCGATCGAGGCGCGGGTCGCAAAAAAACGAGCCGTTGCGGGTGGCTGTGGGGTCAGCCAGTTTCCAGTCGGAGCAGCGGAAGAACTGGTCGAACAAATCTGACGCGGATGGGTAATCGAGGTACCAGCTGCCGTCCGTCACCTGCGCGCGGCTGCGCGAGTCGTTGATCACCTTGAAGTACTCGTTCAACGACGGAGAGACCATCGACACCCGGTAACCCAGCTGGCGCAGGACCGACACCGCGAAACTGCTGGTCGGCCCCGAGCCGGGTTGGTTCCAGAAGACCACCCGCATGCCTTGAGTACCCGACTCGGCAACGAGCTTTTGTGCCGCGGCCAGGTCCGGTCCGAGCCAGGCTCCAGCTGGGCCCGGGTCGACCGTGTATGGGCAATAGGGTTGGTAACCGGGGACGTCGGGAGTCAAGAACTGGCAGGCCGGGCGGGCGGCGTCAGGGCCGCCCAACATGTCGACCAGTTCTCCACGGTTGGCAGCCAGAGAGAAGGCCTGGCGTACCCGCTGGTCGTTGAAGGGAGCCACCCTGGTGTTGAAGGCGACGTAGTCAATGCCGGGAGCAGGGTTGGCGTGGACCCGGGCCGGGAACCGAGCAGCAAGCGCCCCCACATCAGGGATGAAATCATTGGTCCAGTCGTCCCGCCCTGAGGCTATCTCGGCGATCTCCTTGGGGATTGGCTCACCGAATGTCCAAACGATCCGCTCCGGCGACCCCTGCGGCTCGGCAGCGGGCGACCACTCTCGAAAATACGGGTTCCGGACGAACACGACTTCGTGCCCGGGGACGTAACGATCGATCATGTAGGGCCCCGTGGAAGGCACAGGACGGGTGCCAACGTTGTGGTCTGGTACACCCGCCGGTACCGGCGCGGTGAATAGGGAGGCCAGCTGGTACAAGAAGTTGGGGTCGGGCGCCGTCAGGTGGAAGGTCACAGCGTCAGCGCGGTCAACCACCGTTATCCCCGCCGCCAGGTCGCAGGGTCTACCGGTCTGGCACAATGCCGCGCCAACGATCTCGCTCAGGGCCGTGGCGTCGTTCTGGTTCAGTTCCAGCACGCGTTCGATCGCTCTGCGAAAATCCTCGGGCCGGAGAAGTTGGCCGTCTGAGTATCGGAGACCCGGCCGTAGCACGAACGAGTACGTCGTCCCGTCATCTGTGACCGTGGGCATGGTGAGAGCGAGGTCAGGCACCAGCTGAAGGCCGTCGTCGCCACCAACCCGCTGGTAGGTCACGAGGGTGTCGTAGACGCCCTCGAAGAACTGGAAAGGATCCCAGGGAAAGGCGAGGGCGGGGTCGATGGAGGGGGTGGGCACCGACGAAACGACCTGTAGGGTGCCGCCGGACGGCCCCCCGTTGAGGACACCCGCGGTGGGCGCCCAGATGCCACGGCCCAGCACCGCTAACGCCACAGGGCTACCTCCGGTGGCGACTGACTGGCTGATGCTGTTGGTGCGAACATCGATCCTCGTCAAGGTGGACGACAAACGATTGGCCACCCATACCGAGCCGCCAGCGACGGCCAGGGAGTCGGGATCGTCGCCCACGGGGACGGTGGCAACGACAGCGTCGGTGGCAGGGTTGATGCGGGACACCGTGTTGTCGAGCCCGTTCGTCACCCAGACCGAACCCAAACCAAAGGCAATAGCCGTCGGGCCGGCGCCCACTGGGATCTGGACAGCCGGCCCACCTGCGGTCGAAAAACGGGTGACATTGTTGGCGCCAGGGCTGCTGAGCCAGACCGAGCTCGCCCCAAAGGCGACGCCAAAAGGCGAAGAGGAAAGAGCGAAGTTGGTGAGGCGGCCGGTCGTCGGGTTGAGCACCGAGAGCTCGCTGGCGGGCGCATCGGCCACCCACACCAACCCGTCCCCGACGGCGACCCCGGTCGGCCCTGGGCCCACTGCGATACTCTGCATGACCTCGTCGGTCTCGGCGCTGACCTCAGACAACGTCCCATCGATGGTGTTGGCGACCCAGACATTCGTACCCTCGGCCACGACCGCCCCGGCGCCATTCCCCACGGGTACCGTGGCCTCTACGGCGGCGGTGGCGGGGTCGACCTGGTAGAGCAGCCCGCTGACCGGGCTCGTTACCCACACAGACCCGTCCCCTGATGCGGCGCCGCCCGGCTCGCTCGGGAGGGAAAGGTTCCCGGTGAGCCTGCCAGTAGTAGCGATCAGCTCATCGATACCGACGGCCGCAGGGTGTGCTGCGGCCGGGCCGGAGAGCTTGGTTAGGCCTACAGCCACAATCAAGACGATGGAAACTCCTGCTCCTAGCCATCTGCGGACCTTCATCCGGGGTCTTCGGCGGTCGGCTGCGGGTGGGAAATCTGTTGGCTGGCCAGGAGCAGCCGCAGCGGCGAGCTGAGCGGCCCAAGGGCCGTCGGCACCTGACGCGGCCTGCCCGTTCTGATGTGAGCCCTCCAGCCGTGCCGTCGGCGGGGCCATTGCGACGGCCCCATTCGCTTCAGCGGGCGGGGACACCCCCACGGTCCCTGGCGGCTGCAAGGTCAAGCCCGCGCCCGCGCGACCGGGAGACGGTGCTGCGTCGAGCTCGGGCGCTTGGTGCAGCACGGCCAGCTCGAGCTCACGCAGCTCCCGCCCGGGCTCGAGGCCGGCCTGTTCGACAAGCATGTTGCGGGCACGTTGGAAAGCGCCGAGCGCGTCAACCTGGCGCCCGCTGCGGTACAGCGCGATCATCAGCTGCGCGTGCAGGTGCTCGCGCAGGGGGTAGGTGGCGATGAGCCGCTCCAGCTCGCTAACGAGCTCGAGGTGCTCTCCCAGCTGCAGCCGTGCGTCGTGGAGGGCCTCCATGGCTTCGAGGCGCGAGTCCTCCAGCCGCGCCGCGGCCGGTCCGGCGAACGCGGCCGACCGTATGTCGGCGAGGGCGGGCCCGCGCCATAGCGAGAGTGCATGCCTGAGCCTCTCGGCGGCGACGGCGGCGTGGTGGCCGGCAAGGGCGCGTCGCCCGTGGGCCACCAGCTCGGAGAAGAGCAGCACGTCGACCTCAGAGGTGGCGACGCCGAGCCGGTAGCCGGGACCGCTCGTCACGATGGCATCGGCGCAGCCGATCCCGGCCAGGCTCCGGCGCAGCCTCGAGACGTAAGCACGCAGGGTGTGAGCCGCGGAGACCGGCTGCGAGGCGTCCCAGAGGTCGTCGACGAGCTGCTCGATCGAAACGGTGCGCGGAGCGCTGAGCGCCAGGTCTGCAATGACGGCGCGTTGCAAAGGTCCCCCGAGTGAGGCGGCGACGCCACCGCAGAGAACCTCGGTTGTCCCGAGCACCCTCAGCTCCACAGGACCCCCCGTGCCCTCCTCCCCGTCGCGAGCTCATCGCCACGATACACGCGCACGGGCATTCACCTGCGATGCGACTCCATTACGACCCGGATGCAACCGACCATTCGTACCATCCCGGTGCCTCGGCCGGAGCTCCCGGCCTCCGGCCAATGCCCCATTTGAAGGGAGCCGCTATGCCCGCAAGCGCCGTCACGTTACGACCTTCGACCGTCCCGGCTCCGCGGACGGGCCATGGCCGGCTGGCAGGGCGTGGCAGCCAGCGACGAGGCGCCTGGGCGCACCGGCGGGCACCGTCCCTGCTCGCCGCCGTGACCACCGGCGTGGCACTGCTCCTCATAGCGCTCGTCACCGCCTCAAGCGGCGCCGGCGCCGTGGCAGCCTCCCCGGCAGACCCCGCCGCCCACTACGTCACGCTCGGGGGCAGTCCCGGCATGCCCGAGCTCGACCCGGCTAACGGCACGATCTACGTGCCGATCCAGTGTCCCCAGAGCTACTGCCCGACCAATGCACCCGGTAGAGCCGTCGACATCGTGGACGCGGCGACCTGTAACGCAACGAATGGTTCGGCCTGTCACGTGGTGGCGACCGCCCCCGGGGACAACCCGCTCGGCGCCGCGGTCGACCCGAACACAGGCACTGTGTACGTGATCAACAATGGCAACGGCACTATCGGCGTGCTCGACGGCCGGACCTGCAACGCCACGGTCACGAGCGGCTGCCGCCATGACGTAGCGACGATCGCGCTCGGCGCCAATGCCTCCATCGTCGCCGGCGACGTCGACGCGGCCACGAGGACGCTCTATGTGGCGAGCCCCAGCCACGGTGTCTATGTAATCGACATCGCGACCTGCAACGACATAGTCACGACGGGCTGCGCACAGCGACCCGAGCTCGTCAAGGACACCCGCGGGGCCGCGCAGCTCGACATCGACACGAAGACGAACACCGTGTACGTCGCCGACAACGGGAACCCCAATGCTGATGCGTCGGGCAACGGGAACACAGTGACGGTGATCAACGGCAACACCTGCGACGCCAAGGACGACAGCGGGTGCGGCGAGAACCCGCCGACCGTCACGGCAGGCAGCGGGGTCTCGGCCGTCGCCGTCGACCAGGCCAACGACACGGTCTACGTTGCCAACTACAACGACGGCACCGTCTCGGTGATCGACGGCGCACGTTGCAACTCGTTGCGCGTGTCCGGCTGTCACGCTGCACCTCGCGCCCTGCGGACCGGTGCCGGCACCGCGGACGTCGTGGTCGACGCGAAGGACGACACGGTCTTCGCGCTCAACCAGGGTGACGACACGCTCTCGTCGATCGACGCCGCCACCTGTGACGGCACCAGGCCGAGCGCCTGCCCGCCGCTCGCCCCGGCGCAACGTGAGGCCCCGGAGGTCGGTCCCGGCGCCTTCGGGAACGACGTCATCGTCACGCCCGGCAACGACACCGCCTACGTCGTGAACGAGGGCGGGGCGAACGTGCTCATAGTGACCGGCGTCGGTGGCTGCACTGGTCTCGACCACTCGGCCTGTCTCGTGCCGGCGCCGAGCGTGCCAGAGGCCGGGCAAGTCGCAACGCTCGACCCGGCGACGGGCACCTTGTACGTCACCGACGAGAACCTCCCCCAGGTCGATGTCATCGACGCGGCGCATTGTGATCCGGCGCGGCTCAGTGGATGCGCCCCGGTCGGGACGATCCCCACCGGCGGCCAGAACCAGGTCGGGTCGGTCGACGACGCCACGCACACGCTGTACGTCTCCGAGGCCGCTTCTAAGTCTGTGGCGGTGATCAACACAGCGAGCTGTAATGCCACCGACGTCGCCGGCTGCGCCGCCCACCACGCGAGCATCCCGCTTCGAGGTGAGTACCCGAACGTCCCGCTGCTCGACGGGGATACCGGGTCGCTGTACGTGTCGTACGGCGCGAATGCGGACGAGGTCGCCGTGGCCGACACACGCGCCTGCAACGCGGAGGTGACCTCGGGCTGTCGTTCGCCCCGTGGCAGGATCGAGGTGCTCGAGGGGACTTACACGCTGGCGCTCGACGCGGCGACCGACACCATCTACGCCGCAACCTCTGGCAACCCGTTCGCGTCGGGGTACACCGTTGCGGTGATAAATGGAGCCAGCTGTGTGGGCGACATGGCCGGCTGCGGCAAGCTCGCTGCGACGATAGCGCTCGGCCCATTTACGCAGGTGGTAGGCGGTCCCGCAGGCCCGGACGGCATGGCTGTTGACGAGGCCACCCACACGCTTTACGTCGCCGACAACCACGACGGGGACCTACCCGGGACGCTCACACTGGTGGACACCGAGACCTGCAACGGCTTTGTCACGAGCGGGTGCGCTGAGAAGTTCCCGACGGTGTTCGTCGGTCGCTCGCCGCTCCTCGCCGAACTCGACGCACAGACGGGCATCTTGTACGTCACCAACTACTCCTCCACGGACGTGTCGGTGCTCGACACGGCGCGCTGTAACGCTCTAGAGCCGGCTGGGTGCGCCGCCCCGGTGCCCGAGGTGAACGTCGGCTCTCAGCCGAACGGCCTGGCGATCGACGAGCTCACAGGCACGGTGTACGTGCTGAGCCTCGGCACGGGGACGATGTCGCTGCTGCGGGGTTGACCGCCATCCAAAGAGCCGTTCTCCGCGCCGCCTCACATCGAGCCGGCTGACGCACCGTCCGATCGCGGTCGGTGCGTCAGCCGGTCAAGCACCCCGATTCTCGCGACTGAAAGAGCTCCACACCGAGCGGTCGGATACCCAGAACTCCAGCTCGCCCTCACGCTCGGCGATGCCGACGTTCTCGATGATCAACCTGCGGTCGCTCACCGCGTCGGCGAACCGCCGGCGCGCCGCGATGCACAGGGAGGGGTCGGCCTCCACGGCGACGGACTGAACCCGGCGACAGCGAATCCCGCCTGCCGAGCTTCCTGCGTCGCCAGATCAGGGCGTAGGCTGATGGTGTGGCATTGACGGCCGCGCTCGGTAGGCGCACAGCGGACACGGAGGCCTCCCTTGCGCTCCCCTGAGGGGCGAGAGCCTGCGCCCTCCTCGCCGATCAAGCCGAGCACGGTGTGGTACAGCCTTGCCGGATGCCTCGTCGCCATCAGCGCGTATCTGTTCTTCCTCGGCCTGGTCGCGTCCTACAACAGTGTCTCTGCCAGCGGCAGCTACTCACTGCAACGCGCTTCCTGTCTGAGCGTCTATGGGTGGGTGCGGGGCGAAAACGGGCATCTCTCGGCGGTGCAAGCGGAAGCAACCCCTGCTAGGGCGGCTTCCCTCGCCTGTCACGCTGCTATCGGCGACCGCGAGACGACAATCGAGGTGCTGCTCGGTTTCGCCTTTGCTTTCCTGGTCGTCGGCCTCCGGGCGAGTGAAGTCCAGGAAAAAAAGAGAGCTCCCTGACGGCACCTGCATGGCAGTAGTGGTGCTACCCGTGCTCCTGCTCGTTCGCGAGACGAGGTTCGGCTCGATCGTCCTGACGTTCACAGCCTCGCGCACTTGCGGCATCATCAACAGAGCTGACCTGTCCTGAAACGGGAGGGCTCAGCATGGAGGTGTGCAATGAGGAGCATCAGCAGGAAGATACGCCTGCTCTCTGCGGGCGCGGCCGCCGGACTCACCCTCGGGGTCGTCGGCACCTCAGGAGCGGCGATGGCCCTCAGCGGTCATGCGGTCACGGCGTGTTCGACGGTCTCGGACGTACTGAAGCTGGAGCAGGCGAACGGGAAGTGCCCCTCTGGCAGCTCCCCGGTCTCGATCGGCGCCAAAGGTGCCACGGGTGCAACCGGTCCGAAGGGTGCGACCGGCGCGAGAGGGGCCACCGGGGCGCCAGGGCAGAACTACTCGGCAGCGAACGAGGTAATCGTCACCGCGCCGCTGAGCGCGGACGACAGTGACCCGACGCAGGGCAGTCCGACTTACGACACGTACGGGTTTGTGACTTGCCCACCAGCGGAACCCATTGCCACCGGCGGCGGGGTCACCACCGAGTACTACGACACGAGCGTGAACAAGTCTGACCCAACGGCCGGCTCGGCTGACACTCCGCCCACCGGCTGGGAGGCCGAGACAGCGAACTCCGGCGCCTACGACCTCGGGAAGGTCTACGCGATCTGCTCGCCGTGAGACTGGCGCCCGGGCGCTAGTTATCGCCAAGTCAAGTCGGTAGTGTTGCTGCCGCTAGGCACCCGCCGCGGCGTCCAGTCACGCCTGAGCGGTTGAGGGTGCTGGCCAAGGAGGTCGCATGGCTAAGTACTTCGTCCAGGTGGGTTATACCGCAGAGGCGTGGGCCGCGATGAGCCGTGGACCACAGAGGGTTGTCGAACGCGTGCAGTCGTCGGCAGAGGCCCTCGGCGGGTCGATCGAGAGCCTTTTCTTCTGCTTTGGCGACTACGACCTCGTGGGCATAGTCGACTTCCCGGACAGCCGAGGCGTGGCGGCGTGGTCGATGGCTGTCAGCAGCGGAGGTGATGTCCGCGCCTTCAAGACGACCACCCTGCTGTCCATCGAAGAGGGCCTGCACGCCCTCGGCAGGGCGTCCAGCGTCACCCGGGCCCAAACGCCGCCCGTCTCCTCGAGCTGACGGGACCTTCTCTCTGCCGGACGGTCGCCCCGTGTGAGGGTGCGGCCCGCGACGGTGGGGCGAGCGCAAGCAGACGAGCCGGTCGCGAGAAGGTCGGCTGGTTAGATTGTCGTGTCACCTTGGAGCCACACCTTCGAGAAAGGCGAGCAGATGACCGGGATGCGCATCTTGTTCATCGGCGGCACCGGCCTCATCAGCACCGCCTCCTCTGATGCGACGGTGGCTGCCGGGCACGAGCTGTGGCTCTTGAACCGCGGGCTGTCCAAGCTCCCAACGACCGTTGGCTCAGAGCGGGTGCTGACCGCTGATGCTGCCGACGAGCGTCAGGTAAGAGTCGCAGTCGCGGGGCGTCACTTTGATGTCGTCGTCCAGTGGGTCGGTTATCAACCGAGCCAGGTCGAGCAGGACATCCGCCTGTTTGCCGGCGCCGGCCAGTACGTATTCATCAGCTCGGCGTCGGTGTACGAGAAGCCCCCGTCGCACTGGATGATCACCGAATCGACGCCCACGGTGAACCCGTATTGGCAGTACTCGCGAGACAAGATCGCCTGCGAGGAACTCCTTCGGCGTGCATACCGCGAGACGGGATTCCCCATGACGATCGTGAGGCCGTCGTTGACATATGGGCCCTCCCAGATCCCGGTTGCCATCGGAAGCTGGCAGAAGCCGTACACGCTCGTCGACCGGATGCGCCGGGGAGCGAGGGTCATAGTTCCTGGTGACGGGACCAGCATCTGGACCTTGACCCACAACAGCGACTTTGCCAAGGGACTGACAGGCCTGCTCGGGCATCCCGATGCCATCGGCCAGGACTTTCACATAACGTCGCAAGAGAACCTCACCTGGAACCAGATCTATGCGCTCGTCGGCGACGCTGCTGGTGCTGAGCCGAAGATCCTGCACATCCCGAGCGAAGGAATCGTTGCGTCGGACCCAGAGCAGGAGGGCCCTCTGTGGGGGGACAAGGCACACAGTGCCGTGTTCGACAACACCAAGCTTCGCAAGCTCGTACCTGATTTCAAGGCAACCGTCCCATTTTCGGTGGGGATCCGGGAGACGGTTGCCTGGTTCGACGCAGACACGAGCCGCCAGGAGATCGACCACGCCGCCAACGAGCGCTGGGACCGCCTCGTGCTCGTCTACGAAGAAGCTCTCCTCCGAGCGGCCAGCTGTTCAGTGTCCTGACATGATCTTGGCGTGATCGCCGTCTCGGTCGAGGAGTTCGAGGAGCTGGTGGCAAATGCTCTCGACGCCATACCTGCCGACCTTGGGGCAGCAATGGAAAACGTCGCCGTCATGGTGGATGATCACAGCCCGCCAGGACGTCTCCTCGGTCTCTACCAGGGGATTCCGCTCACGAGCCGGGGAGCCCACTACTCGGCGACCACCCCGGACCGCATCACGATCTACATGGCCTCGATCTGCCGAGCATGCCGGACGGAGCAGGAGGTCGTCGAGATGGTCCGCCGGGTGGTGATACACGAGGTCGGGCATCACTTCGGAATCGACGACAAGCGGCTCGAGGAGCTGGGATGGGGCTGAGACGGAGCGGCACCAAGGACGCGGCCCCGCTCCTGGACGATAATGCCCACATGGAAGATCTCAACGTGCTGGGTGGCGAGCTGGAACCGTGCAGCACAGACCCTCTCACCGGTTTCTACCGGGACGGGTGCTGCCGAACGGGAGCCGAGGATCTGGGCAGCCACACGATCTGCGCCGTCGTCACGGCCGAATTCCTCCAGCACCAGCGTGGCATAGGCAACGATCTCACCACCCCGATGCCGCAGTATCGCTTCCCCGGCCTCGTGCCAGGAGACCGGTGGTGCGTCACCGCGGTGAACTGGCTGCGTGCTCACAACGACGGCGCCGCCGCGTACGTGGTGCTCGCATCGACCCATCAGCGCGCGCTCGAGATCGTGCCCCTCGAGGTGCTGCAGGAGCACGCCGTCGACGTGCCTTCGAGCCCCACGGGCCTCGAAGGTTGATTTGCCCGCAGGCGAACTGGATTCGGGTCACTACCCGGATCTTCGAAGCCGAGGTCACCTTCTGGCGCCTGTGCCCCACTTGCCGCCAGGCGTGGCGTCCCTCTCGCCTGATAACCGATCCACTAGCCAAGGAGCCTGACAATGCCCGATCGCCGCATGCTCACGACCGAATCCGGCGCCCCCGTCGCCGACAACCAGAACTCTCAGACTGCCGGGCCTGAAGGGCCGGTGCTGCTGCAGGACCAGCACCTCATCGAGAAGCTGGCCCGCTTCAACCGCGAGCGCATTCCAGAGCGGGTCGTGCACGCCCGAGGTTCGGGCGCGCACGGGTACTTCGAGGTGACCGCCGACGTCTCCCAATGGACGCGAGCCCGGTTCTTGTCCGCCGTCGGCAAGCGCACCGAGGTATTCGTTCGATTCTCGACCGTAGCCGGGAGCCGGGGAGCGCCCGAGGCCGTGCGCGACCCGCGGGGCTTCGCCGTCAAGTTCTACACACAGGACGGCAACTACGACCTTACCGGGAACAACACCCCGATCTTCTTCATCCGGGACCCGCTCAAGTTCCCCGACTTCATCCACTCCCAGAAGCCCGATCCCTACACGAACCGCCAGGAGCCGGACAACGTCTGGGACTTCTTCTCCCATTCACCGGAGGCTACCCACATGTTCACGTGGCTCTTCGGTGACCGCGGCATCCCCTCGAGCTACCGCCACATGAACGGCTACGGCTCGCACACCTTCCAGTGGGTCAATGCCGCGGGAGAGCAGTTCTTCGTGAAGTACCACTTCAAGACCGACCAGGGCATCGAGTGCCTCACGAGCGCTGAGGCGGCACGCGTCGCAGGAGCGAACCCGGAGTCCCACACCATCGATTTGATGCAGGCCATCGACCGCCGCGACTTCCCGAATTGGACCCTCAGGGTCCAGGTCATGCCGGCCGCGGACGCAGCGAGCTACCGCGTCAATCCCTTCGATCTCACCAAGGTGTGGGCGCACGGCGACTACCCGCTCATCGAAGTCGGAAAGCTGGTGCTTGACCGCAATCCGGACAACTACTTCGCCGAAGTCGAGCAGGCCGCCTTCGATCCCGGCAACTTCGTGCCGGGCGTCGGGCCGTCGCCGGACAAGATGCTCCAGGGCAGGCTATTCGCGTACGGCGACGCACACCGCTACCGCCTCGGCGTCAACCACACCCAGCTCCCGATCAACCGTCCGCATGCCACCGAGGCCGAGAACTACGGGCGCGACGGGGCGATGCGCTTCGATGCCAGCTACGGGCGCGAGAAGAACTACGAACCGAACAGCTTCGGTGGCCCGGTCCAGACGGGGGAACCGCTCTACGGCCCTCTCGCCGGCGGGCCCTCCGGCAGCTATGGCTGGGACAACCGCGACGGCGACGACTTCTCCCAGGCCGGTTCTCTCTATCGCCTGATGCCCGAAGAGGCCAAGGCCCGACTCGTGGACAACGTCGCCTCCGGCCTCGCCCAGGTGTCCAAAGACGACATCGTCGAGCGCTCGATCGCCAACTTCCGGCATGCAGACCCCGATTACGGCGCTCGCCTCGAGACGGCCGTCAAGGAACACCGCGCCTGAGCCTCGGCGCCGTCCCCGAGAAGCTCGCATCTCCAGCTCGCGGTCGAAGTCTCGTGAGCGACGAGCCGAGGTGACCTTGTTCGCTAGCTGAGACCGACGATCTCCCCGTTCTCGTCGAGGTCGATGATCTCCGCGGCGGGGTGCGTGGAGAGTCCGGGCATCGTGCTCATGTCCCCGCAGATGAGGTACACGAAGCCCGCGCCGACCGACGCCCGCGCCTCGCGCACCGGCAGGCGCCAGCCCGTCGGGGCCCCCTTCAAGGTCGGGTCCGACGAGAGCGACAGGTGCGTCTTGGCAATGATCACCGGCATGTTCCCAAAGCCGTTCTTCTCGTAGGCGTCGATCTGGCGGTTGGCGGCGGGCAGGTAGTCGACGCCGTCGGCGCCGTAGATCTTGGTGGCCACCGTCTCGATCTTCTCGCGAAGCGAGGCCTCGTTCGGGTAGAGGAGGCGGAACTCACTCGGCTCGTCGGCCGCCTCGACCACCGCTTGGGCAAGCTCGGTGGCTCCCTTTCCGCCGTCGGCGAAGTTGGTGCACACCGCGGCACGCACTCCCATCGACTCGGCGATCTCCCTGACGGCGGCGTGTTCCGAGGGGAAGTCCCCGGGGAAGGCGTTGATGGCGACGACAGGGGTCACGCCGAAGATCTGGATGTTCTCGATCTGCTTGCGCAGGTTGACGCCGCCCAGGTGGACCTCCTCCGGGTTCTCCTCCAAGATGGCGGGGGGCAGCGGACGCCCGGCGGCGACCTTGTGCCGGCCTGAATGGACCTTCAGCGCCCGCACCGTGGCGACGACCACAGCCGCGTCAGCCTTCAGGCCCGAAGTGCGGCACTTGATGTCGAAGAAGCGCTCCGCCCCCATGTCGGCGCCGAAGCCGGCCTCGGTGAGGAGGAAGTCACCGGTGCGGATCCCGATCATGTCGCCCACGATCGACGAGTTGCCGTGGGCGATGTTGCCGAACGGGCCTGCGTGAACGATCACGGGCGTGTTCTCGATCGTCTGGAGCAGGTTCGGCTTGATGGCGTCACGCATGATCACCGCCATCGCCCCGGCGCCCTTCAGGTCCTCGGAGGTCACGGGCCTGCCGTCGTCGGTGTAGCCGACGACGATACGTCCCAGTCGGGCCCGCATGTCCTTCAACGAGCTCGACAGCGCCAGGATGGCCATCACCTCCGACGCGGCCGTGATGTCGAAGCCGGTCTGGCGGGGGACGCCGTCCTGCTTGGTCCCGAGCCCTATAACGATGTTGCGAAGGGCCCGGTCGTTGACGTCGAGCACTCGCCTCCAGGTGATGTTGTGCTGCTCGATCCTGAGCTCGTTGCCCTTCTCCAGGTGGTTGTCGAGCATGGCCGACAGCATGTTGTGGGCGGCCGTCACCGCGTGCATGTCGCCGGTCAGATGCAGGTTGAAGGACTCCATCGGGACCGCCTGGCTGTAGCCCCCGCCGGCTGCACCGCCCTTGATGCCGAAGGTGGGGCCCATGGAGGGCTGGCGGATCGAGATCGTCGCCTTCTTGCCGATGTGGTGCATGGCTTGACCCAGACCGACGACTGTCGTCGTCTTTCCCTCCCCGAGGGGCGTCGGGGTGATGGCGGAGACGACCACGTACTTGGCCTTCGGGCGGTCCGCGAGCTCGGCGATGGCCTCCAGCTTGATCTTCGCCACGCTGTCGCCGTACTGCTCGAGCAGCCGGCGCTCGATGCCCATGTCCTCGGCGATTTCGGCAATTGGCTTGAGGTGTGCCTGGCGCGCGATCTCCAGGTCGCTCGGCATGGCCATGTCAGATCTCCTTTTCGGTCACCATTGACTGAGACGCTGAACCGGCACCTGGCTCGGAGCAGGCGCCGAACTGACGTCTCCCGGAGGGTCGAGCCCGTAAGCCGGGGCGAACGGGACCCCGGCGAGAACGTTTCGGACGACGCCGAGCTCACTCTAGCGTCAAGCCTCTGAGCCGAGACAGCCCGCGGGACCCATGTGGCCTCCCCCCTTGCCTGACAGGACAAATGATGCTGTGCTTCAGTGGCGCGGTGATCCGAGAGGGTCTCCCCGCTGCTCTTCAGGCCCGAGATTCAGTCAGGAAAGACGAATGCCCTCAAGAGCCCCCTTCCTTGCGAGGTGGTCGCCCCGGATCGGGCGCAAGGCGGCGCGTCTCCACTTGCTCACCGGGCCGACGACGACAATCGGCATCTGGTCCGCCCCGGTCTGGCTGGTCCTCTTCCTCATCGGTCAGGGTTGGTCCAGGGTGTGTGCCTACGCGGTGGCCGGCTTCGGTTTCGCCTGCCTCGCCTTCGCCGCCGTCTGCATGCATCTCATGTTCAAGGCCTTGAGCGAGCGCGTCGGCTTCAGGGTCACTTGGCGCAACGCGCCGCCGTACCGCTACAAGGCCTTCGGGGTCTGGTGCCGCAGCCACGGGCTCAACCCGGCCACCGGTCGGCCGCCCGGGGCGCATCTGGCACGTGAGCGGCCGGTGCGCCGCGTTCCTGCTCACCGCGCTCATCCCCAGGTTCGCCGGGAGGAGGTGCATGCGGAGTTGCGTGCCGCGCGCCGTCAGACGACATAATGGCAGTCGCGCACGGTGAGGCGGTAGGGCGCTCGCGATGATCAAGAGGAGGCCCAGTGATCAACACCGGTGACACAGGTTTCGTTCTGATAAGCGCCGCCCTCGTCATGGTGATGACGCCAGGCCTGGCGTTCTTCTACGGCGGCCTGGTGCGCAGGAAGAACTTCCTCACCATCATGCTGCAGAGCTTCATCTCGATGGGCGTCGTCACCGTGCTCTGGGTGCTCGTCGGCTACTCGCTCGCTTTCTCCGGCAACCTCGGCGGCGTCATCGGCAATCTCTCGTGGGCAGGGCTGCGAGGCGTCGGCGCCCACCCGAACATCTGGGCCCCTCACATCCCGGCTCTGGCGCACTTCATCTTCCAGGAGATGTTCGCGATCATCACCCCGGCGCTCATCACGGGTGCTTTTGCGGACCGGATCAACTTCAAGAGCTATCTCAAGTTCCTCGTCATCTGGAGTCTTCTCGTCTACGTGCCGATCGTGCACTGGATCTGGGGGGGCGGCTTCCTCATGAAATGGGGGGTCGAGGACTTCGCCGGGGGAATGGTCGTGCACACGAGCGCCGGGTTCGCGGCCCTGGCCTCGGTGTGGGTCGTCGGCTCGCGCAAGTTCGCACCGGGCGAGAAGATGGCCCCGCACAACGTGGCCTTCGTCGGCCTCGGCACCGGTCTGTTGTGGTTCGGCTGGTTCGGCTTCAACGGCGGCTCGGCGCTCGCCGCCGACGCCGTGGCCGCACAGGCCTTCGTCAACACCGACATCGCAGCATCGGTCGCCATGTGCACCTGGCTGGCGATCTCGTGGTGGCGGTTGGGCAAGCCCAGCATCGTGGGTGCCTTCACGGGGGCGGTGGCAGGCCTGGCCTGCGTGACCCCCTGCGCCGGGTTCGTACCGACCTGGGCGTCATTCGTGATCGGGCTGCTCGCCGGATCCATCTGCTACTCGGCCGTCGCCCTCGTCCGCCACATGAAGTGGGACGACGCCCTCGACGTGTGGGCCGCACACGGTGTGGGTGGGCTCCTCGGCTCGATCCTGGTGGGCGTCTTCGCCTACGAGACGGTCAATGCCGCCGGCCACAACGGCCTCGTCGCCGGCAACCCGGCGCTGTTCGGCAAGCAGGTTGCCGCCGCCTTCCTCGTGGCGGGCTACGCGTTCTTCTTTACGTGGATCATCCTCAAGGTCCTGGACCGCTTCGAGCCCGTCCGGGTGCCCGACGCCGTCGAGCTCGCGGGGTTGGACACCGAGCTGGAAGAGCCGGACGCCTACGTCTTCACCTGAGGCCACAGCGGCCAAGGGCAGGTCCCTCCCGACCCGTCGGCACCCGCGTGAGTCGCTCGCGCGGGTGCTCGTCGTCGAGAACGAACGTGACGCCGGGCCTGGCATGTTCCAACAGTGGCTCACCGCAGCGCAGGTGAGGATCGAGCTCTGCCGGCCCTACGCGGGCGAGGCGCTTCCCGCAGGCGTCACTCAGGGCGGCTTGATTGTGCTCGGCGGTGAGATGGGCTCCTGCGACGATCACAGGGTGCCCTGGCTGGCACAGCTCAGGACCTTGCTCGCAGAGACGACAGCCGAAGGGCGCCCCGTGCTCGGCATCTGCCTCGGCGCTCAGTTGCTCGCTGCAGCATGTGGAGGCCGGGTCGAGCCCAGCGCGTCGGGCGGCGAGATCGGGCTCGGCGAGATCGAGCTCAACGACGAAAGCCGCCGCGACCCGCTCTTTGCCAGAATGGCGTCGCCGGCCGAAGCGGTGCAGTGGCACAAGGACGAGATCACCGAGCTGCCGAGCGGGGCGGTGTTGCTCGCCAACAGCTCGCGCTGCCCGGTCCAGGCCTATCGCATCGGCAGTCGTGCCTGGGGGGTGCAGTTCCATCCCGAGGCCGACGGTGCCGTCCTGCAAGCGTGGGCTGACGCGCAAGACCAGACGGCACCGGCGCGGCGCAACCAGCTAGAGAGGGCGATCGCCGAGGTCGCCACGGCCGAGAGGCGCCTGTTCGGATGCTGGCAGGGCCTTGCCGAACGATTCGCCACCATCGTCAAAGAGGTGAGCTGCTCGGCTCAGAGGGGGAAGGGCATCTGATCGACGAACCGGTCGTTGAAATCGGCCCGGTCGGAAAGCTCGACATATTCCACCTCTTCCAACAGAGCCATGGCCCCTGCGCGCTCTCGCATGCTCAAGAGCGCCATCTTCGCCCCCTCTCCGGCCACATTGCCCGCGCTGAGCACACGCGATACCGGCAGGTTCGGGACGAGCCCCAAGCGGATAGCGCTCGCAGGCGAGAGGTAGCTGCCAAAGGACCCTGCGAGCAGCACCTGCTGCAGGTCTCCGACCTTGAGGCCGGCCTCTTCGAGGAGAACGTGCCAACCGGTCGCGATCGCCGCCTTGGCGGACTGGAGCTCGCGGATGTCGCGCTGCGACAGGCAGATCGAGTTTGCGACATCGCCCACCTCGCCGCGCCAGTGAAGGACGAAGACTCGCTCGCTGCCGAGCAGGGCGAACCTCGAGCCGAGGCCGGGGGCAATCCGTGCCGCCTCTTCGTCGGAGACGAACCTCCCGGAGCTGTCGACGAGCTTGCGTTCCACGAGCCCGGCAACGGCGTCCACGAGCCCTGACCCGCAGAGCCCCTCCGGTTCGCCGTCGCCGATGACGCCGAGCTCGAGCTCGTCAGGTGTCATCCTCACGACCTCGATGGCGCCAGGCGCCGCCCGCATGCCGCAACGGATCGCAGCGCCCTCGAAGGCAGGTCCCGCCGGCGCCGCGGTCGCAAGAAGGCGCTCGCTGTTGCCGAGCACGAGCTCGCAGTTCGTGCCGACGTCTATGAACAGGCGAATGCGCCCGTCCCGGTCCATCCCCGAGGCGAGAAGGCCGGCGACGATGTCGCCGCCGACGTAGGCGCCAAAGGAAGGAAAGACCACGGCCCGGGCCCGTTCGTGAACTCTCACACCGACCTCGGTGGCGAGGATCTCGGGGAACAGTCTCGTCGACATGATGAAAGGCGCCACGCCCAAAGGACCGGGGTCGATGCCCAGCGCGATATGGGTCATCGTCGCGTTGCCCGCGAGGGCGATCTCGTACACCTCTGCCGGGCGCACGCCCCCGGCTTGGCAGACGGCCTGTGCCAGCTCGTCCAGCGACTCGTGCGCGAGCCGGCAGAGCCTGTCCAGGGCCCGGCCGTCCGCCATGATGGCGCCGATACGGGCGATGACGTCCGCTCCGAAGCCCTGCTGCTTGTTGAGCATCGACTGCACAGCCACAGGCATGCCTGTCGACAGGTCGAGCAGCGTCGCGACGACGGTCGTGGTCCCGAGATCGAAGGCGATGGCGAAGACACGACCGGTGGTGTCCCCCGGCTCGAGATCGATGAGCACGTCGTCGACGACCACGGCGGTCACCTTGTACCCGCTTTGCCGCAGCACCCGGCCCAGCGAACGCAGCACGTGCACGTCAGCTCGCAGCTCGAGGTCGTCCAGCCTCTCAAGCAGGCGCTCGAGATCCGTCGTCTGGTCCGACAGGCTCGGCGCGGTCAACTCGACGTAGCGCTTTTGGACCGCCGGACGCAGGATGACCTTGCGACCGACTCCTACCGTCGCCGCCTTCGGGCGCGTCACGAGCGGCGGCACCTCTACGCGAAGGTCGGTCGATACCTGAACGCCACAGGCAAGGCGCCAGCCCGCGCGCAGCTCGTCGGCCGAGAAAGCTCGCGTGTCGGGCGGCGAGACGGGCATGCCGGGGTCGAGCAGCTTGACCTTGCACTTGCGGCAGGTGCCGTGACCCCCGCAGGTCGAGTCGATGGCGATGCCGTTCCAGCTCGCGGCGTCGAACACCGTCACGCCCGGGGGAACCCGGACCTTGTCGCCCGCCGGCTCGAAGACGAGCTCGAAGCGGCCAGGGCCGTCACGAGGCGACTCGCCGTCGGCTTCCAGCATGGTGTTCACGAGGTTATTCTCCAGGACGACCGGGGACGTCGAGGTGAGGTCCGCAGCGCGGATCAGCCGGTCGAGTTCGCCCGGATGGCGGAGATCAGCGCGGCCACGGCGCCGGTGAGCTCGCGATGGCGCGGGTAGCACAAGGCGATCTGGCGGGGCGTCAGGCGCTCGCGGGGAGCGAGCCAGGTGAGTGACGAGTCGACGGCCCGACGGGCGGCCAGCTGGCCGATGCAGGCGTGGCCGAGGCCGGCGGCGACAAGACGCTGCAGGGCGAGGTTGTCATCGGTCCGGTAGACGATGCGCGGTGCGATGCCTCGCCGGCGCCATGCTTCCTCCAGCTCGATCTGACTGCTCCAGCGCCGTGTCCAGGCGACGAGCTCCATTCCGTCGATGAGGTCGAAGCTCAGATGCTCGACGTCGCCCAGCGCGCTGTCGCGGCGGGTGAGGATCACCCACCGATCCTCGAGCAGCGGGATGGCCTCCACTCGCTCGTCGGGCTCAGGGTTGAGCACGAACGCCAAGTCGAGCCGCCCGCGTCCCAGCCCGCTCACGATGGCCTGGACCTCCTCCACCTCGCTCAGGATCACCTCGACATCGGGGTGCGTCTCCCGGAAGGAGCGGAGTGCGGCGGGCATCAACTCTGCAGCCGCCGTCTGCGACACGCCGACGCGGATGCGCGCCCGCTCGCCTCGCCTGGCCCAGTCGATGTCGGCACCGATGGCTTCCACCTCACCCAGGGCGCGGCGAGCCCGCCGGCAGGCGGCGGCGCCGCCGGTGGTGAGCTTCACCGCACCGCGGCCCCCGGGCCGGGTGAAAAGCTCCGTGCCGAGCGCACGCTCCAGCGAAGCCACCTGGTGCGAGATCGAGGACTGGGTGTAGCCGAGCTCGGCAGCCGCACGGCGGAACGACCCGAGGTCGGCGACCGCGAGCAGCGCCCTCAGCTCGCGCAGACCGACCCCCTTATCGATCGACCATACTGATCGTTCTGGCATCAATCATTCAGGTTAGTAGCGACAACTATTGTCGTAAAATAGGCACAGAGAACTGACCAGCGTCCGTTAGGCAATAATGGCGATGTCCTTCATTACGAGACAACGACGAGCGGCCAAGCGAGGCCCAGGGCGGGCGGTTGGCGCCGTGCCAGCGGCGCCGGACGGGAGCGGGGCGACCGAGCTTCGGGCCCGCCGGCTCCGTTTCCTCATCTACGCGCTGGCCTTGCTCAGCTCGCTCCTCCAATCGGCCATCGCCCCGCTCCTGCCCTCGTACGCGCACCGATTCGGCCTCGGCGGCGTGCAGATAGCGGCCCTGCTCGCTGCAACCGGAATCGCTGCCCTCGTCATCTCGCTGCCGGCGGGCGCCCTGTCCGACCGATTCGGTGCGCGGGTGCTCACCTTGTGGTCCGGCTGGCTCATCGTCGTGGCGACCATCGGCCAGGCCTTCGCCCCCTCCTTCGCGTTCCTGCTCGCCACTCGCTTCGTCTTCGGCCTCGGTTACGGCATCGTGTGGATCGCCGCCCTCACCTGGCTGGCGAGGGCCTCGGGCGACGAGTCGTGCCTGGCCGGCACGATCACGGCCTCGGGGCTCGGATGCATCATCGGCCCGGCCTTCGCCGGGTTCGTCGCCCAGTATTTCGGCCTGGCGGCTCCCTTCGTCGTGGCGGCGGTGATCACGCTCGCCGTGACGCTGATGCTGACGGCGATCGACCTCGAGGGTACGAGCTCGGCACGGCCTGCGGGCATCCTCGTGAGCGTCCGCGCAGCCGCCGGCGACCTCAAGGTGCTCGGGGCCACGGCGGCTGTCGCCATCGCCGGTGCCAGCGCGGCTCTCGTCACGCTGATAGGACCGCTGGAACTGCACGAGTCCGGCACTTCCGAGGGGTCGATCGGATTCATCTTCTCCGTGGCCGCCGTCTTGTTCATGCTGGGCAGTGCTGCCACGAAACGGGCCGGGCTGCGGGCCGTTCGCCTCAGGACGATCCTTGGCGCCGGGCTCGTCCTCGCTCTTGTCATGTCACCTGCGACGGTGAGCACGGCCCCGCTCCTCGTCGCCGTGATGCTCTGCGCCACGTCCGCGGTCCGCGCCGTCTTGTGGGCGGTCGGCTACCCGCTCGGCGCGTCGGGTGCCAACCAAGCCGGGATAGGGCTCGGTGTCGTCATGGGCCTGCTAAATCTCGTGTGGGCGATGTCGACGATCGTGAGCCCGCTCCTCGCGGGTGCCCTCGTCGGCCCGCTCGGGGCACGCGCCACCTTCGCCATCGCCCAGGTCGTGCTCGGCGCCGGTCTCGCCATCGGCTGGCTGGCCTTTCATATCCGGGTGCCGGTGCGCGGTGTGCGTGTCGGGCACCTTTGAGCTTCGCCTGAGGCGCCGCCAGTGAGCTGCGCCTGAGGCGCTGCCGGGAAGCGCTTTCTAAGGCGTCGCCAGGTCGGAGCTCTCGAGCCGCTCTGTTCGCCCGCGCTGAGCCACCGCCCGCGCTGTCCGCTCGCGCTCAGTGCCCGGGGCACGGCTCGATGTGGCCGGGGCGCCCGTCGCCGTGCCCGTCGGAACGCGGGACGACTTCTCCTCGGCACCGCTTGTCCCGGCGGCGATGCGAGCACCGAGCTCACCTTGGGCGATCGCTTCGACGAGGCCCTCGATGTCCGGATCCCAACCGCGGACGTCGCGGAGCATAGGAACGTGCTCGCGCACGGCCTCGTAGGCAACAGCGGTCCCGCGCCCGAGCGGCCGTCGCCCGCGCATGTCGACCGCCTGCGCGGCCGTGATGAGCTCGTAGGCGACCGTGCGATGCACGAGCGAGACGAGCTCGTGGGCCTGTCGCACCGAGAGCGGGGCCATGCTTGCATCGTCCTCGATCCCCTCTGCCACCTGCCCGGCGTAGTCGAGGGTCACCGGCCGCGCCAGCGAGCGGGACTCGGCGGCGAGGGCGGCGCACCAGCGTCCCATCGGCTTCAGGCCGTTGGTGGGTCCCTGCTCGAGGGCGAGCGCGCTGGGGAGGCCACTGAAGTGGTTCCAGAGCAGCTTCTGCACCCGCTCGTTGGCGCCCTTGATGGCGTTGGCAATGGCGAGGCGCAACAGGTCGAAGGCCATGGCCAGCCCCACCACGTCGAAGTTGCCGACCGAGATGATCACTCCCTCGCCGACGAGCACGAGCGGGTTGTCGTTCGGCGCGTTCAGCTCGGCCTCGAGGTTGGAGCGGGCGTAGCCGAGAGCGTCGTAGAGCGCTCCGTGGTTGCGGGGAACGCAGCGAAACGAGAGGGGATCCTGCAGGTTGCGAGCTGCGCCCAGCTCCCAGAGGTACGAGCCCTCGAGCACCTGGCGCAACCGGTCGGCGGCAGCGGTGAGCCCGGCCTGGTGCTGCAGCTGGCTCGTGCCGGGGTGGATGATCGAGAGGTTCCCGGCAAAGCCCTCGAGCGACAAGGCGGCCGCCACCTGCATCAAGTCGACGAGGTCGGTGACGTCGTGGAGCACGAGCGCCCCCCGGCCGAGGGTCACGCCGTTGGCGCTGATCAGGGCCAGGGCCTCTTTGGGAGCGAGCTCGATCGGCTCCAGCCCGACTCGTGCCAGTGCCTCCCGACCGGTCATCACCTCGCCCCCGACCTCGGCGTGCCCGATGCCGATCAGAACCTTGCCGATGTCGGACATCTCCGACAGGTCCCCCTGGCCGACCGAGCCGACCTCTCTTACGACCGGCTGGACGTCACGGTTGAGCAACTCGACGAGCAGCTGCGCGAGCTCGCAACGCACGCCGACGCCTGCCGTCGCCATGCCATTGACCCGGGAGACCATCATCGCCCGCACCACGTCTCTCGGCAGCGGCTGGCCGTAGGAGGAACTCAGGTCCGCCACCGTGGCAAAGGAGAACTGCTCGAGCTGCTCGGGCGGGATCCGATACCGGTAGAACGAGCCGAGCCCGGTGTTGAGCCCGTACACGGTCTCGCCACTCGCCAGCACCGCGTCGACGACGTCACGGGCCCGCCGCATGCGCCGGAGGGCGTCGTCGGAAAGCACCACCCGCGCCCGCCCACGAGCCACGGCAACGACATCCTCGACGCTCAGGTCGTCCCCGGTCAGCTCGACGAGTTTTTCGTTCATGTGGCCCGTTGCGCCGCCTCCCCCGGCACAGCCTCCTCTCGGTGATCACAAATTACCACTGCCTGCGCGAGAACCGCGATTCCCCGACCGATGTCCTCCAGGTCGGTCCACTCCTCGGGGCAGTGGCTACGTCCCGCCCGGGAGGGCACGAACACCATGCCCATGGGGCCGAGGCGCGCCATGTAGGACGCGTCGTGGCCGGCACCGCTCGGGATGCTGAGCGGCTCGATCCCCTGGGACCTCGCCGCCTGGCCGATGGCGCTCGCCACCCAGTCCGTCACCAGGACCGGCGGCTCGCGAGAGATCCAGCTCAAAGACGTGCCGAGGTGACGGCGAGCACCTATGGCGCCGAGCTCCTCGCCGAGCTTGCGCTCGAACTCGACCAGGGTCTTCTCCTCGGCGCTTCGCGCCTCGGCCCACAGGTCCGCCTCGGCCGGGACGACGTTGGAAGCTCCGGGACGGACCTCGAGGCGCCCCGTTGTCGCCACGCCTCCGGCGGCTGGCCGGGCGTGGCCAAGGCGCCGGATGGCAAGCCGCTCGCCGGCCCGGGCCGCCTCCACGGCAAGCAGCTCGACGGCGAGCCGTTCGATGGCAAGGGCCGTCTCCGCGGCTCCCAAGAGGGCGTCCCGGCGCTTGCCCATCGGGGTCGTGCCCGCGTGGTCCGGTTGCCCGGTGATGTGCGCGAGCAGTCTGTGGATGCCGACGATGCCGCTCACCACGCCGATCGGGACCCGTGCCTGCTCGAGGACCGGGCCCTGCTCGATGTGCAGCTCCAGGTAGCAGTGCAGGCCGGCCGACCAGCGCGCCTCTGCCAGTGCGTCTGGCCGACCCCCGGCCTCCTCGAGCGCCTCGGCGAGAGTGCGCCCGTCCGGGCCAACCAAGGCCAGGTGACCCTCGTCGAGCGCCCCCGCCATGGCGCGGCTGCCGACACAGCTCAAGCCGTAGTCGTTCGGCTCTTCTCCGAGGAAGTCCACGACGACGAGGTCGTGCTCGAGCTCGGCGCCAGCCTGGCGCAGGCAACGGACCGCCTCGATGGCACCGAGCACACCGACGATGCCGTCGAAGCGGCCGCCGCCCTGCACGGTGTCGGTGTGGGAACCGGTCACGATCGCGCCGGAGCGGCCGGCGCCGGAGCGGCCGGCGCCGGGCGGACGGGCCTCGCCGGGCGGATCAGTCGCGCCGGACCGGCCGGCGGCGGCGGGCAGCCTGCCGATGAGGTTGGCCGCCGCGTCCGTCTCGACCGTCAGGCCCGCCTCCTCCATCCTCCCGGCGACCCAATCGCGCCCTGCGCGGTCAAACCGGGAGAAGACACGGCGCGTCCAGCCCGGGGCCTCCGGGTCCCGGTACGACGCCAGCGTCTCGAGGTCCTTGGCGACCCGAGCGAGGTCCGGAGCAGGCAGCGAGCTCAAGGTGAGCTCTCTGCCGGCCCGTAGCCGATGAGGGGCACGCCCATGATCTGCTCAACCTCTTCGAGGGCGAAGCGGTCCCGCGTGCTTGAAGACAGCGGCAGCAGCGACCGGTCGACGACGAAGAGCGCCACCTCGCGGCCCTCGGACAACTCGGCGATGGAGACCGGCCGCCCGTCCTCGAGCGCCAGGGTGGCTATGACGTCGGGATAGGTGGCGATGCGCTCACCGTCGAGGTCCACGGTCATGTACTCGTTCAGGTACCGGACGACGTGCCCTTCGACCGAAACGGAGCCATGGTCGAAGCCGCCCGCAGTCCGGAGCGGGTCAACGTGGTGAACCGGGCCCCGCGCGACGACCCTGCCGCCGGTCACCTCGATCGCCGTCCCGACGACTGCGTCGGCGTCGTGCGCGGCGCGCATGGCCGAGCCGAGCGACAGGGCGTAGCTGACAGCGCCCAGGGCGGCATTCTCCTTCACATAGGACGCCTCTACCGGATGGCGAGCGGCGGCGATGAAACCGCCGGCGCGCACACAGACGTCGCGCAGCACGTCGGAGGTGGCGATCACCTGGCCCCGGACGACGACCTCGAGGCCGCCGCACAGTTCACGGTTCCCGCCGGCGACCGCCTGCACAGTCTCGTAGCCAGGCCGTGTGGTAAGGCCCATGGCGCCGAGCTTGCCGGTCGGGTGGGCCCGCACGTCGCCGCTCGCGTCGAGAACCACCATGCCGAGGACGGCGGACTGGATCCAACCGTTCAGCGTGGTCGACGAGCCGTTCTGGGCGGTCATGACGGCCTCCACCGGCCAGTCGAGCTCGTCGGCAACCAGCTCGAGCGCCCGCACGTAGTCGAGCGGGCGAATCTCCCTGTTCGGCGAGGCCGGCGCACCGATGGCGGTGACCGTGACGACGACGTCGTCGTCGTCGAGCTCGTCGACAGAACAAAGGACGGGGCGGCCGACGCGCGTCGCCAGGTCCCCCATCATCACGCCGTGGTCGACCCATCCGCCTCCCCCGCTGGCGAGCACCGAGCCCCCCCAGACGGCATCAAGGGCATCGTCGGTTGTCAACTCTCGTCTCATTGCCCATCCTCCTGATCGATCCGCAACCCGAGGCCGGCGCTACTGGCCGCGGACATCGCTTCGCTGTAGCCCGCGTCCGCATAGCGCAGGACGCCGAGGCCGCTGTCCGCGTCGAGGCCGCGCCGTAGACGCTCGCCCGCGGCCTCGCTGCCGTCGGCGACGATCGTGACGCCCGCCGACTGCATGTAGCCGGCGTAACCGGCACCACCAGCGTGGACGGCGACGAGATCGGCGCCCGAGGCGGAAAGCAAGAGGCCGTCGAGGATCGGCCAGTCGGAGATGGCACCCGACCCGTCGGCCATGCCCTCGGTCCCGATGTGGGGATGGGTCATGCCACCGGAGTCGAAGTGGTCGCGGGTGAAGGCCACCGGTCCGGCGAGGCCTCCTCCCCGGACGAGCCCGTTGACGGCGACTGCGAACCTGGAGCGCTCCCCGTGGCCGAGCCAGCAGCTGCGCGCCGGCAGGCCCTGCGGTGCCACGTGTGCCCGGGCGAGTGAGATCCAGGACTCCACCTCGGGGCGGAACGACATCTCGACCACGAGCCGGTCGAGCTCTGCAAGGTCCGAGGCCTCGCCGCTCAGGGCCACCCAGCGAAACGGACCGATCCCGCGACAGAAAAGAGGCCTCAGGTACCGCTCCGCGAACCCGTCGATCGTGAAGGCGTCACGGACCCCGGCGGCCGCGGCCTGCACCCGCAGGTTGTTGCCGTCCTCGAAGACGACGGCGCCGGCAGCCTTCAGTCTCAGCATCGCCCGGACCTGGAGAGCCATCGAGCGTCGGGCTCTGTCCGCGACGCCCGCCGGGTCGACTAGGCGGAGGGCGCGCCACTCCTCGAGCGAGCAGTCGACCGGGCAGTAGCCGAAGACGGCGTCGTGCGCAGCCGTGAGGTCGGTCACGACGTCGGGCACGACGCCTTTGTCGACGATCTCGCCGTAGACGGCCGCGGCGTTGCCGAGGAGACCGATGACGCTGCCTTCCGGTCCGGCGCTGACCAAGGCGAGCGCCTTCTCCAGGTCGTCGGTCACCGAGGCGAGATGGCCCCGCTCGAGGGAGCGGTCGCACTTGTCCGGGTCGACCTCGACCACGATCCCGCAGCCACCCGCCAGCGCGATCGCGAGCGGCTGCGCCGATCCCATCCCGCCGAGACCGGCCGTGAGCACGAACCGGCCGGCGAGCGAGCCCGCGAAATGCTCCCTCCCCACCGCCTGCAGGAGCTCGTAGACGCCTTGCAGGACGCCCTGGAAGCCGATGTACTGCCAGTCTCCGGCGGTGAGGCCGCCCCACATGATGAGACCACGGTCACAGAGCTCGTCGAAGTACTCCGGGGTGGCGTAGTGGCCGACGACGTTCCCGCAAGCCATCAAGACCAAAGGGGCCTCCGGCGAGCTCGGGAAGACGCCCACGGGCTTTCCCGACTGCACGACGAGGGTCTCGTCCTCCCCGAGGCGCTCGAGAGAGGCCACGATCCTGGAGTACGACCTCCAGTCCCGGGCCGCCTTGCCCCTTGCCGCGTAGACGACCAGGTCCTCAGGACGCTCGCCGATCTCGAGCACGTTCTCGAGCATCCGCAGGAGCGCCTCTTGACGCCAGCCCCGGCAGCGGAGCTCACCGCCCCGCTGAGCGGTCACCGTCGCGGGCCTGCTCGCGTCAACCACCGTCTGCTCCTCCTCGGGCGCGCTCGACGACACGTCCGCGCCCGGCGGAGCCGAGGAGCCGGGAACCGTCCCAGACCACCTCGCCACGCGAGACCGTGAGCACGACCCGGCCGGGGAAAGCCATCCCGTGATACGGGCTCCACCCCGCGTTCGAGTGCAGCTGGCGCTCCTCGAGGGTGAAAGGCATCTCTGGGTCGAACGCCATGACGTCTGCGTCCATGCCCGGGCTGAGCGAGCCCTTCGCGTGCGAGATCCCGAAGATCCGTGCCGGCGCCGCCGCCACGAGGTGGGAGAGCGCGCTCAGGCTCTCTCCCCGGGCGAGCAGCCCTGCAGCCAGTACGCCGACAAGGGTCTCGGTGCCCGGGGCGCCCGAGTGATTGTCGAAGATCGCGGGTCGCGTCTTGTCCGAAACCGGCCAAGGAGCATGGTCGGAGGCGACCACGTCGACCGCCCCGCCGGACAGCCGCTCCCAGAGCTGTCCCACCTCGCTCGCCGGGCGCAGGGGCGGGTTGATCTTCAGTCGACCTCCCTGGAGCACCATGTCGTCCTCGGAGAAACACAGGTAGTGCGGGCAGGTCTCCGTGCTCACCTGCAAGCCTTCCGCGCCGTAGCAACGGGCGAGGTCGACCGATCGGGCGAGGCTCAGGTGGCAAAGGTGCAGGGGCGCCCCGGTCTCGCGGGCGTACTCGAGCGCCGTCAGCACCGCCTGGGTCTCACTCACCGGCGGACGGGTCCGGCAGTGCTCGATCGGGGCGGGATCGCCCGAGGCGCGCGCCCGCGCCAGCAGAGGCTTGATGATCTCCTCGTTCTCGGCGTGCACGCAGGCGACGCTGCCCTGCTCGCGGATCGCCGCGAGGACCTCGAGGAACTGATCGTCGGGGATGCGCGGGAAGCGTTGCGGGTCGGTGCCGAAGAGCGAAAGCTTGAACCCGACGGCTCCGGCCTCGACGAGGGGGGCGACTTGGAGGGCACCGGTCCCGGGGCGCACCGTCCCGAGCAGGGCGACATCGACGAGCGCCTCCTCTGCGACCCGGTCGCGCTTTTGTCCCATGACCTGCGGGCTCACGACCGGTGACGCCACGTCGTAGGGCATGTCGATCACCGTGGTCACGCCACCGGCGGCGGCGGAGGCAGTCAGCGCCCGGATGCCTTCGCCGGCATGGCTCCCCGAATGGACGTGGCAGTCGATCGCGCCCGGAAGAAGGTAAGCGTCGCCGAGGTCGATCCGTGTCTCGGCGGGCCCGCGGGCCTCGCCTTCTCGCACCTCGGCGATGCGCCCCGCCACAACACGGATCTCTCCTCGGGCCGGCTCGCCAGGGCCGTCGACAACCCGCCCGACGAGAGAGAGCTCTACCGCCGGCATGTCATCGCAGGCGGCGGTTCTCGGCGCCCTCGCCGGCGGCGGCGAGCACCGCAGCGGGCTTGCTTCGAGCCCGGGCACCGTGTCGATGTCGAGCCGCGCCCATAGCGATTGGCATCATAATCGTCGCGCCTCTGCGGCCCCGGGCTGCTCGGCAACGGCTGCCCCCCCTCCGGTCCATGCGCCCCGGGGAAACATCGCGGAACTTACCGCCTATGGCTCGAGAGGGCATCCGCCAGTGACCATGCGCAACGAGCAACAGGAACAAGGCGGTGGGCGAATGCGCGGGGAGCCCTGCTAGCTTCGCGCTCTGATTAGCCTCCGGTCTCGGTGTCGCCACTTTCGCCTGCGCCGGGATGCAGCACAGGGAGGAGGAGTTGAGTTGCTCGTGTACCTCTTGAAGCGTGTCGGATTGGCACTGATCACGCTCGTGCTACTTAGTGTGATCATCTTCTTCGCCGGCCAGGTGCTCCCGGGCAACGCGGGACGGGCGATACTCGGGCCCTTTGCCTCCCAGCAGGCAGTCCTCAGGCTCGACCACAAGCTCGGTGTCGATCGCCCGCTCATCGTCCAGTACTGGAGCTGGGTCACCGGAATCGTGCGGGGCAACCTCGGGACCTCCTACCAGTTCCAGGCGCCGGTCAGCTCCTTCCTCTTCCCGGCTCTCGGACGCTCGCTCAAGTTAGCGGCCTTCGCCTTCGTCATCGTCGTGCCCCTCAGCATCCTCGGCGGGGTCATCGCGGCCCTCAACCGAGGGCGATTCGTGGACCGCTTCATCAGCACCACCAGCCTCTCGCTGTCGACAGTGCCCGAGTTCGTGTCAGGGGTCGTTCTCATCGTGCTGTTCGCCATCGACCTCAAGGCCCTGCCGGTCACCGCCAACGCCCCGCCGGGTTCGCCCTTTTTGACCCAGCTGAAATACCTGATCCTTCCCGCCATCCCGCTCGTGTTCGTGCTCTTCGGCTACATCGCCCGCATGGCGCGGGCGGGCACGATCGAGTCGCTCGACTCCGACTATGTCCGCACAGCGACGCTGAAGGGGCTGCCCCGCTGGGTGGTGATGCGACGGCACGTGCTGCGCAACTCGCTGCTGCCAACGATCACGGTCATCGCCACCCAGACCGGTTACCTGATCGGCGGGCTCGTCGTGGTCGAGAAGCTCTTCACTTACCCGGGTATCGGCTCGCTGATACTCACCGCCGCCGACGACAAGGACTTTCCGATGCTCGAGGCCGGAGTCCTCTTCATCGGCATCGTGTACCTCACGGCGACGCTTATCGCCGACATCCTCTACACGGTGTTGAACCCGCGAATCAGACTGGGGAAGGCGGAGTGACCGGGCTCGGCCACCTACTTCCTCCCATCGGTGTCGAGGCGACGAGCGCCTCGACGGGCGGGGGCGCGGCCGGCGCGGCAGGTGCACTCGACGTCTCTGTAGGACGTGCCCGCCGGGAGCAGCTCCGCCAGCTCCTGCACTCGAGGACCTTCCTTCTCGGGTCGTTGATCCTGCTCTGGTGGGTCGTCTGTGCCATCTTCGGGACCTCGTTCGTCCCTTACAGCGCCACGGCGACGAACATCTTGAACACCAACCTGGCGCCTTCTGCGAGCCACTGGTTCGGGACCAACGACGTCGGCAACGACGTGTTCTCGCGGGTGATCGTCGGCGCCCGCGACATCCTCGAGATCGCCCCGCTCGCGACGCTTTTGGGCACCGTGCTCGGTACGACCATCGGCCTCGCCCAGGGCTACCTCCGAGGCGCCTTCGACATGATCGTGGGCAGGCTGGTGGACGCCGCCCTTGCCCTCCCGATCGTGATCGTGGCCTTCATATTCGTCGTGGCAGTCGGCGCGAGCACGGCGACGCTCGTCCTGGTCATCGGCCTCGTGTTCTCACTCATCATCGCGAGGACGGTGCGCACGGCCGTCCTCCAGGAACGGGAGCTCGACTACCTCGCTGCTGCGCGACTGCGGGACGAGAGTGTCCCGCACGTGATGTTCGCAGAGATCCTCCCGAACGTGCTCGGTCCCATCCTCGTCGAGTTCACAGTCCGGCTCGGCTATGCGATCTTCACGATCGCCACACTGTCGTTTCTCGGCTTCGGCGTGCAGCTGCCGACGCCGGACTGGGGCGCCGATGTCGCCAACAATTACGGCTACCTCGCCGCCGGCTACTGGTGGGAGACGCTCTTCCCGGCTCTCGCGATCGCCTCGCTCATCATCGCCATAAACCTCATCGGCGACGCCATCGAGGCGGTGCTCATCCAATGACCCTCGCAACGTCCTCCGACCTGCCCGCCACGCTCGAGGAGCCGTCCACGACCCTGGACGTGAGCCACCTCGACGTGAGCTACCGCGTGCGGGACCACGACCGGCTGGCCCTTCGCGACGTCTCGTTCAGCATCGGGCGACAGGAGTCCTTCGGCCTCGTCGGCGAGTCGGGGTGCGGCAAGTCCACTACCGCCCTGGCGATCACGCGCTACCTCCCGCGCAACGGGCGCGTCAGCGGCGGCTCCATCACCGTCAACGGGCAGGATCCCGCCAAGATGGACAAGCACACCTTGCGCAAGTTCCGTGCTCGCACGATCTCGATGGTGTACCAGGAGCCCGGTCGTGCCCTCAACCCGTCGCTGCGCATTGGGCGCCAGGTGGCCGAGGTCTACGAGATCGCCGGAGAGTCGAAGCAGGAGGCTATGGCGCGTGCCGCGGAACTGCTTCGCACCGTGCAGATCGCCGATCCGGGGCGCGTGCTCCGCTGCTACCCGCACCAGCTCTCGGGCGGCATGTTGCAACGCGTCATGATCGCGATGGCTCTTGCCTCTCAGCCTTCGCTTCTCATCCTCGACGAACCGACGACGGCGCTCGATGCCACAGTCGAGGCCGAGGTCCTCGACCTCGTGTCATCACTGCGCCAGCAGTTGAGCACTTCGGTGCTGTTCATCAGCCACAACCTTGCGGTGATCGCGAAGATGTGCGACCGGGTCGGGGTCATGTACGCCGGAGAGATCGTGGAACAAGGGCCGGCGCAGGAGGTATTCGACAACCCGCGGCACCCGTATACGGTCGGGCTGCTGCGTTGCGTGCCACGAGGCGGTCAGCGCAAGGACCATGGCCGCCTCGACACCATTCCCGGCTTTCTTCCCGGACCGGGCGAGGTCCAAGTCGGTTGCATCTTCGCCAAGCGCTGCGCGCTCGCGACGGAGCGTTGCCGCGAGGAGACGCCGCCGATGTATCAGGTGAGCGCCTCGCGTACCTCGCGCTGCCACTTCCAAGAGCAGGCACCCAGCCTCCCGCGGGCAACCCCGGAGGACGTCCAGCTCCGCGGACCCGACCCGGGAGCCGAGCCGCTGATCCGCCTCCGGGGCCTGTCGAAGACCTTCCACGTCGGCCGCGAGGACGTGCGTGCCGTCGTCGGCGTCGACCTCGACCTCAAGGCGGGCGAGACCCTGGGACTCGTCGGCGAGTCCGGGTCGGGCAAGACGACCATCGCCCGCGTGCTCCTCGGCCTCAGCGTGCCCGACAAGGGATCGGCGATCGAACTGGAGGGACTCCCGCTGGCGCCCGAGTGCACCCAGCGCGACCGCAAGCAGTTGCAGGCAATGCAGATCGTCTTCCAGAACCCGGACTCGGCTTTGAACCGGCGCCACAGCGTTCGCCACATCATCACCCGCTCGCTCAAGAAGCTGGCCGGTCTCTCGGGGGAGCGCTGCGAGCAACGCCTCGTCGAGGTCGTCCACTCGGTGCGGATGGAGGAGCGCCATCTGCCGTTGCGCCCCTACCAGCTCTCCGGCGGCCTCAAGCAACGGGTCGCCATCGCCCGCGCCTTCGCCGGTGCACCGCGTGTCCTCGTCTGCGACGAGCCGACCTCGGCCCTCGACGTCTCGGTGCAAGCCGCCATCCTCAATCTCCTCGCCGACCTGCAAAACCGCGAGGGGGTTACCTATGTCTTCATCTCGCACGACCTCGGCGTGGTGCGCTACCTGTCCGACAGCATCGCCGTGCTCTATCTGGGCCGGGTCATGCAGTACGGTCCGGCCGAGACAATCTTCTCCGGTCCCCATCACCCTTACACCGAGTCGCTGCTCTCCGCGGTGCCGAGCCTGGACGGGACGCGCCGGGAGCGGATCCGCCTCCAAGGTGAGATCCCGAGCGCGGCGCACTCACCCTCGGGCTGCGTCTTCCACACCCGCTGCCCGCGGCGACTCGAGAACGGGCTCTGCGAGTCGAGCGAGCCTGCGCTCGTCGAAGTCGAGCCCGGCCACATGATGCGCTGCCACATCCCAGTCGACGAGCTGAGACGGCTCCAGGCGACAGAGGACGCCGGTCGCTAGCCGAATATCTTGTGGGACTCCTCGAAGATCTTGTCAGTGTGGCTCGGGACCTCGTCGTAAACGGCTGACATGCGCTGATAAAGGGCGTGATTGTCTGCGTCAGGGACGAAGGCCGGCTCCCACGACACCATGTTGTCGATGGCTTCGTCCCAGGAAACGTACAGGTCCTGACCGACAGCTGCGCAGATCGCCGAGCCCAACCCGGCGGCGTTGTTCATCTTGCTCCGGACGGCCGGGATGCCGAAGACGTCGGCGAAGATCTGCACGAACACCTCAGAGTTCGAACCCCCGCCCGAGACGACGAGCCGCTCGTAGGTCTCCCCCGTCTCCTTGCCCATCGCCATGCCGCAGCGGTAGATGGTCAGAGCGATTCCCTCGAGTATCGCCCGATAGACGTGGAACCGGTCGTGGCGCACGTCGAAGCCGAGGATGGCGCCCTTCTTGAAGGGAGCCTCGGTCGGCGCGAGCCAGTCGAGGATCACCATGAGGCCGTTCGAGCCGGCTGGGACCTTTGTCGCCTCGAGGTCGAGATACTTCTCGACCGTGACACCGCGCTTTTCCGCCTCTGCTCTTGCTTCTTCTCCGAGCAGGTCCCGCCACCAGGTGACCGTCCACATGCCTCGGCGGATGCCGTAGCTCTCGTACAGGTACTTGTGCGGAATCGAGGCGAAATTGGACCAGAAGCTCGAGGCATCCACGATGTCGCGCCGCCCGGTCGTCATGCTGGCGATGTAGGTGCCCAACGAGACCAAGAGCGTGTCGGGCGAGCGCAGCCCGCACCCGAGAGCTTCCACCGCCTTGTCGTTGGCCGTCGCGAAGACCGGCAGGCCCGCCGGGATACCGGTGTGGCGCGAGGCCTCGGGTGTCACCGAACCCAGAACGTCGCCTGGCATGACCAGCTCGAAGAGCATCTCTCGCGGGATCTGGTACCTCGAGAAGCCCTCGTCATCGCGCAGCCACTCCCACCTGTCGGTGCTGATCGGCCACACGCCTGCGTAGTTGGCGGCCGTGTCCTTGAACTCGCCTGTCATGCGGTGACTGATGTAGCCCGACGAGGTGGTGACGTAGCGGACATTCGGGTCGGTGTGCTCATAGGGCCGGGACACCCGCGCGTCCATCCAGCTCATGACCGGGCTGGCCAAAGTCCCGTCTCCTTTGAGCAGCGCTCGACAGAAGCGGATCGTGCACAGACCCACGCCGACTATGTCTGCGAGGTCTCCTGGAAACGCCTCCATAGCACCACGACTGGCCTCGCCTATCGAGAACCAGAGGTCGTCGTCCGGGTGCTCTACGACGCCCGGCCGCGGCGTGTCATTCGGCCGCAGCGCTTGGCGTCCCTCGCATACCACGGTCCCGTACTCGTCGAAGACGGACACCTTTGTGCTCTGTGATCCGTTGTCTATACCGATCAGGTAGTGCGCCACTCTCATCTCCCAAAGCCGCAGACAGGACTTCCTATGCCTTGAAGATCGTGCCTCTGTTCATGATCCCATTCGGATCGAACGCGTCCTTGAGCCTCCGCAACATGTAATAGGCGCTCCCGTGCTCCTGCTCGGTCCAGTCCGTCCGGTACTTCCCAATTCCGTGGTGATGCACCATCGAACCGCCGTGCTTGAGCGCCTCCTCCACGATGATCGCGTTGAGAGGGATGTGGTACTTCGTGATCTCATCTTGCGGATCGCAGTTGATGTTGTAGTCATAGACGAAGTACAGATTCGTCCCTGTCTGGTAGCTGTGGGATGAGTGCGCGCCTAGCATCGTGAGGTCCGCTGCATAAGGATATTCGGTGCGGATCCGATGCGTTGCCGCCTCGTAGATCTCCCCTATGTCAGACCAATTGGCCGAGATCTCGGTCGTGTAGCCGAGATTGTGCTCCGTGCGCATCCACTCCTGCTCGGCAATGATCTTGTCCATGCCCCAGTTCAGGTCGCTGAACCACTGCTCTATCCGGACCGGGTCCACGTCTTCGTGGTGGATCCTGGCGACGACGCGGTCGATCTCGGCAACCGTGGCCTCCACGATGGCCTTGGGGCCCTCGGAGATGAAGATGAGGACACACTTGTTCTTGTAGAAGTCGTCGAAGTGCTGACGAGCGTCCTCCTCCGAGTAGACGCGGCACACCGAGGGACGAAAGCCGTCGGTGACGACCTCACGAATGACGTCGATCCCGTCGTCCATGCTGTCGACGAGGAACCCCCGGTACTCGTTGTTCTGCGGCCTGTAGCGGTAGAGCTTCACCGTGACCTCGGTGATGAAGCACAGGGCGCCTTCGTTCCCGATGACGATCTGACGGATGTCGGGCCCTGCCGCCCGGCGGGGCACGTTCTTAATCCGGCAGATCGTCCCGTCCGGGAAGACGGCCTCGAGCCCGACGACCATGTCCTCTATCCCTCCGTAGAGGGTCGAGAATTGCCCGGTCGAGCGCGTCGCCGTGAGCCCGCCCATCTGGGCTAAGGGCTTGGACTGGGGCGAGTGGCCCGTCGTGAGGCCCTGCAGCCGCACGGCATCCTCAAGGGTCTGCAGGACGACACCGCACTGCGCCGTAGCCATCATGTTGACGGGGTCGATGCGGACGATCTCGTTCATGGGGGAGCCGTCGAGCACGATCGTGTCCTCCACGACCGTCTCGAGCCCGCCTTCGGTCGAAGTGACCCCGGTTCGGGGCACCACGTTGATCTTGTGGTCGTTCGCGAAACGCAGGACCTTGGCGACTTCCCCGGCGGACCTTGCCGACACGAGCGCGGCCGGGATCGGACCGATGTAGATCCCGTTGACCGCCATGTACTTCTTGAACCGGTCGACGCTCGCCGCCCGCAACAGGTCCTCGTCCACGCACACCTGGTCCTGACCGACCAGCTCGGTCAGTGCGCGTCTGATTTCTTCACGATTCAGGTCTGAGACCGATTGCACCATGGACCTACTCTCCTCTTTGCAACGTCGTTCCCGGTTCTGTCACCGGACGAGGTATCCGCCGTCGACCACCAGCACATGACCATTCACGTAATCGGAGGCCCGGCTGGCCAGAAAGACCGTGGCGCCCATGAGATCGGCCGCATCGCCCCACCTGCCGGCGGGGATGTGGTCCAGCACGCGCTGGTTCGTCTCGGGGTTCGACCGAGTGGCCTCGGTGATCGCAGTCGCGTAGTACCCGGGCGCGATCGCGTTCACCTGGACGTTGTACTGAGCGAGCTCGTCGCAGTAGGCCTTGGTAAAGCCCACCAGGCCGTGTTTGGTGGCCGCGTAGGCAGGCGACCATTGGCCGCCCAGGAAGGAGAAAAGGGAGGCGATGTTGATGATCTTGCCCGAGCGCTGAGCGACCATGAGCTTGGAGGCTTCGTAGCTGAGCTCGAATGCGGCCGTCAGGTTGAGAGCGATCATCGGGTCCCAATCGTTCCGGCCGAAGTTGTCCACTGACGCCATGTTGCAGATCCCCGCCGAGTTCACCACGATGTCCACGGCTCCATACGTCCCGAAGCAGCGGTCGATGACCGCCTTTGGGGCGCCGTTCCCGGTGATGTCGATGGTGAGGACCTCGGCCCTTGACCCCTCGGCCTCGACGAGCTGGCGTGTCTCGCCGCCGTCGTCCATGACGGTCGGGATGAAGATGTTCGCACCCGCCTTGGCGAGAGCCAGTGAGAACGCCTGACCCAAGCCGGTGTTGCCTCCGGTCACTATGGCGGTCTTTCCCTCGAGTGAGAACAGGTCCATCGAAAACTCGCGAATATCCATGCTTGTACCGCCTATCGGTTCGTGACTCCTCGTTCTGGTTGCCGGACGACTTCGTGCATGCGAAAGGCAGCGGCCCCGGACTGCCCCTTCGCCGGCGCGCCCTTCGCCCCCGGCCAGCCCTTCGCCGGCACCGGGAGTCCCTCAGGGACGCCCGCTCGGGACCGGCCACGGGACTCGAGGCCCCAGCTGGCCGCCGGGCACGGCCCGGGGGTGGTCAAAGGCCGATCGCTCGATCCTGATCCTCACGCAGGCCGGAAGAAGGGGTTGAACGGGGATCTGGCAGCGCCGACGAACTCCGCGGCCTTGGGGAGCCCCTCTTTAGCCCTGCGCAGCGCCTCGTGCGTCGCGATCTGGTTGTTACGGAAGACCTCGATCTCGTCGTCGGCATTCGGGTTGACCCAGACGGCAACGATCAGGACGAGGTTCTCGACGTCGCCTTCGTCGATCACGGATTCCTCGAGCGCCCGGCCGACGCCTTGGGCAACGCCTGCTTGGGCGGGTCCCCATGTCATGTTGCCGTGAACGGGCCCGGCGATCGCCGCCTTGTTCACGAAAAGTGTGGGCGGCACGGCGGGTACGCCGGGTTGGGCGACGGCGACGAAGGGAGCGTGCCCGGCGCTCGGCGTGGCGAGCGCTGTCGCCCAGGCCGTGCCGACCGGCCCGTCCCGGCGCCCCAGCACGACGTTGATGTGAGCGGCATTGACGCCGTCTCCTATAAAGGACTCACCGATAAGCATCAACTGTCTCCTTCCCATGGCTTCAGAACGGCGCGCACGACGCGGCCCTCGAGCATGGCCGCAAAGGCCTCGTTAACTCCCTCGAGCGGGTACCGCTCGGTGACGAAACGGTCGAGGGGGAACCTGCCCTCCGCGTAAAGGCGCATGATCAGCGGCATGTCGAGGGGTGGGCGTGCGGAACCGTAGAACGTTCCGGTCACGATCTTCTCGGAGCGGACAACCACGTTTCCGGGGAAGGAGACCACCTCGCCGTCGGCGGGCACGCCGACGAGCACGACCATGCCGCCCGGTCGTATGGCGTCAAAGGCGGTCGCGGCCAAAGAGGGCAGTCCGGCCGCCTCGAAGGCGTAGTCGGCGCCGCCGGGACACAACTCGCGCAGCTGTTCAGCGAAGTTGGCGTCCTTGCCATCGAAGGTTGCCGTTGCGCCCAGCTCGTCGGCGAGCTCGCGCTTCGAGGCGACCGGGTCGACGACGATGACGGTGTCGGCACCGGCAAACCGGGCCGCCATGAGGGCGGAAAGGCCCACTCCCCCGCCTCCGAAGACGACGACGGACGAACCGGGCTCGATCTTGGCCTTGTTGAAGACCGCACCGACGCCGGTCGTCACCGCGCAGCCGACGAGACAGGCAACCTCGAGATCGGCATCCTCGGCGAGGCGGACACAGGATCTCTCGTCGACGACGGCGTGGCGGGCGAAGGTGGACAGATACGAGTAGTGGTAAAGGGGCGAGGAGCGCCTCGAGAGGCGGATCTCGCCGCTCGGCAGCGCACCCCGGCCCATATAGGTCGTGGAGTTGGCACACAAGGAAAGGTCGCCTCTCATGCAGGCGGGGCAGACGCCGCAGGTCGGCAGCCAGGAGAGCACGACCCTGTCACCGGCACGGACCCGTGTGACCGCCGAGCCGAGCTCTTCCACCACGCCGGCACCCTCGTGCCCGAGCACCGCAGGCATGGGCGTGGCGGAGGCACCCGAGGCAGCGTTCCAGTCGCTGTGGCACACACCGCTCGCCTCTATGCGAACGAGCACCTCCGAGGGACCCGGTGCGGACAGATGCACCGTCTCGACGACGAAGTCCTTGCCCGGCGCCTCGATTACAGCCGCGAGTGTCTCGATACCAGTGCTCAACTTACGGCACCTCCGTGATGTCTCACCGGCTGGATGTCCATCCATGCGGTCTTGAGCGGAGTGTAACCATCGATCCCAAGGAGGGTCGAATCTGGTGCGAAATAGGGCAAAGCGGCACCCCTGGTGCCCTCAGGCCGGGCCCTCGGAGGCAACAGGAGAGCCGCAAGGCTCGTCTGCACCGATCCGGCGGGAGAGCGCGTTGCACCCGTTGAGCAGCTCGCGCCCGAGCGTCTGTCGGTAGGACAGCTTGAGCGATGGTTCCGGCACGCAGATCGTCATGGCGGCCACGACACTGCCGTCGTGACCACGGATAGGCGCGGCGAGGCACGTCAGGTTCTCCGAGGCCTCCTCGCTCGCCTCGGCCCAACCACGGCGCCGAGTCCTGGAGAGCTGACGCTCCAGCTCCTCGACCGAGGTCACGGTCCGGGGTGTCAGCTTGCGCAGCTCCTGTTGGCGATACCTGTCGGCTGCCGACTTACCGGAGAAGGCGAGCAGTGCCTTGCCCACCGCGGTCGCGTGCGCCGGGAGCCGGCGGCCGACCTCGGTGACGAGCCTGACAGGGCGTTGCGAGTCGACGTAGGCGACGAACACGACGTCGGGCCAGTCGAGAACCGCCAGCTGCATCGTCTCGTCGATGCGGGCCACGATGGGCGAGGCCACCGACCGGAACTCGTCGATCAAGTTGACAGCCCTCAGGAAGGTGGAGCCCCACGTCATGACCTTGGGTCCCATACGGTAGCCGCCGCGCTGCGCGGGCCTTTGCAGTAGCTCGGCCTCGACCAGGGTGTTGAGAATCCGGTGCACCGAGCTGCGCGGCTCGTTGATCGCCTGCGTCAGCTCGTCTAAGGTCGCGGAACCTTGGAAGGCGCTGAGGGCATCGAGAACTCGGACAGCCGTCACCACCGCGGGAGCGGTCGATGCGGTGCGGATGTCGAGCTTTTCCACTGGTGCTCCTCTCCTCGCATCTGTCAGACGGAAGGGGGCTCGGATCACCTGCGGGGCTCGGATCGCCTTACCCTGGCGCGCTCTCGTCTTACTTAGTATCGTAACAGAAGCGGTTTGTTTGAACGTCTGTCCAGTATCTTAGACAAGACTCGCCCAGGCGAGGGACGACAAAAGGGGGTTGGCGCATGGACGTCAACGGCAGCAGCAAAGAAGTCAACCAGGAACGGCTCGACGACCTCCGGCGTGGTCGGGGGCCGATCCAGGAGCACGTCATCGACGAGTTCGTCGCCGGGAGGCTGTCGCGGCGGGACTTCCTCCGGAAAGGCACGGCGTTCGGTCTTTCGCTGCCGCTCCTAGGTGGCATCCTCGAGGCCAAGGGCCTGCCGGGCGTGAGAAGGTCGACTGCGGCCCGCTCAGCCACGGGCAAGGCGGGTGCGCCGATCAGAGCGGGAATCCTCGTGCCGACCGGCGCCATCAACCCGATCACGATCGCCGACGAGGGCAGCCTCGAGCTTCTCGGCAACGTCGGTGAGTTCCTCGTCGAGGCCGACCAGTCGCTCGGTTACCTGCCATGGCTCGCCACGAGCTGGAAGCCGAACGCCGCCGCTGACGTCTGGACTTTCACGATCCGCCAAGGTGTCAAGTTCAACGACGGCACCCCGATGACCGTTGACGACGTCGTCTACAGCTTCCAGAGCCAGTGCAACCCGAAGACCGGCGGGTCCGCACTCTCTGTCTTCTCCGGGCTCTTGTCACCCGACGGCGTGGTGAAGGTGAGCGACACGCAGGTCGCCTTCCATCTCGAATCACCCGATGGTGCCTTCCTCGACGCCGTCTCCTGCGACAACTACAACATGGTCATCGTCCCGAACGGCTACGACTATGCCAACTACCAGAAGGAATGGGTCGGGACGGGCCATTTCAAGATGTCCAGCTACACCCCGAACGTCGGCGCGACCTTCGTCCCCAACCCGTACTACTGGGGAAAGCCGGCCATCCCGAGCGAGATCCAGTGGACCTTCTACGCGAGCGAGACGCCGATGACGGCGGCCCTCGAGGCCAACGAGATCGACTGCCTGGACCAGTTCTTCGTCTCCACCAGCCCCCAGCTGCTGAACGGCTCGTACAACATCATCAGGCTCAAGGGCTCAGGGCACCGCGAGCTCTCGATGCGCTGCGACCTCGCCCCGTTCACGAACAAGTACGTCCGCCAGGCGATGGGCTTGCTTCTCGACCGTCCCGCCCTCGTGCACTCGCTGTTCAAGGGATACGCCGACATCGGCAACGACAGTCCGTTCGCCCCCGTCTTCCCGGCCACCGTCGGCCCGCCTGCCGTGCCGCAACGGGCGCAGAACCTCAAGATGGCAAAGGAGCTGCTGGCAAAAGGCGGGGTACCAAGAGGCTTCACGACCCCGCTGCTCACCGAGCAGCGCCAGGAGATGCCGCAGCTGGCTCAGTACATCAAGCAGTGGGCCTCCCAGATAGGGGTCACCATAGACCTCACGATCGAGACCCCGACCAAGTACTACGGCTCCGGCGTCTACGGCACCTCGGACTGGCTGGACGGCGAGATGAGCATGGTCGACTACGGCGCCCGGTCGACGCCGAACCTGTTCCTCAACGCACCGTTGGAGTCCCACAACGCCAAGACCGGGACCGGGGCCTGGAACGCCGCCCGCTTCAACAACGCGGCCTACGACAAGCTCGTTGCCGAGTACGTCTCAGCCACGGACCTCTCCAAGCAGCGGAGCGCCGCCAAGCAGATCGAGACCCTGCTCCTCGATCAGACGCCGATCATCTTCCCCTACTTCTACAACTACCTGAGCGCTACCCAGAAGAACGTGACCGGCGTCTACCCGACGGCGCTGAGCCAGTTCTTCCTCTGGAACGCGTCGAAGTCCTGAGCACCATCTGACTTGACAGCACGATCCCCACGCGGGGCGGCTCGGCATCGTGCCCGGCCTGCGTGGGGATCTCCGCGTCGGCGCCATTGCCGATGCAGCCCGGCCGCCAGGGCGGGTCCCCCCGTCGGCGGTCAGTCGCTGAAGACGGTCTTTATGTTGGTGAACTCGCGGATGCCAGCCGGAGACAGCTCACGACCGTAGCCCGAACGCTTGACGCCGCCGAAGGGGAGGTCGAAGTAGGAGATCGTCATGGCATTGACGTAGACCATGCCTGACTCGAGGTCATCGGCAAAGCGCCGCTGCTCGGCGGGGTCCTCGGTCCAGACGCTCGAGCTGAGGCCGAAGCTGGTGTCGTTGGCGATCGCGATCGCCTCGTCGATGCCTGCGGCCCGGAAGAACGACGCCACGGGCCCGAAGACTTCCTCGCGGTAGACCCGCATGTCCGGCTTGAGCCCGCTCAAGGCGGTGGGCTGGACGAACCATCCCGGGCCGTCCATCACCTCGCCGCCGCAGATGGCCTTGGCGCCTTTCGACAAGGCGTCCGCCACTTGCTCGTTCACCTCGTCGCGACCCTGGGCGGTGGCGAGCGGGCCAACCTGGGTCGCCTCCTCGAGGGGATCGCCGACGACGAGCTTGGACATCGCCTCGGCGTAGCGCTCCTCGTACTCGTCTGCGATCGCCTCGTGGACGATGAAACGCTTGGCGGCGATGCAGCTCTGGCCGTTGTTCTGGACACGGGCCCACACGCCGACCTCGACCGCCCGCTCCATGTCGGCAGAGGGCATGACGATGAACGGGTCGGCGCCGCCGAGTTCGAGCACGGTCTTCTTCACGACGTTGCCGGCGATGGAGGCCACCGAGCGCCCGGCCCCCTCGCTCCCTGTCACGGTGGCGGCGGCCACACGGTCGTCCTCGAGGATCGCCTGCACCCGCTCGCCGCCGACGAGCAGGGTCTGGAAGACACCCTCTGGGAACCCGGCGCGAAGGGCCGCCTCCTCGATGTTGAGCGCCGTCTGGGGCACGTTCGAGGCGTGCTTCAAAAGGGCGACGTTGCCGACGATGAAAGTCGGCGCCGCGAACCTGATCACCTGCCAGAGGGGGAAGTTCCAGGGCATCACGGCCAGCACCGGCCCGATGGGCTGGTACTTGAGGTAAGAGCCCTTCTTGGCGGCGGTACCCGCGACCGGCTCGTCGGCGAGCATGGCGGCGCCGTGCTCGGCGTAGTAGCGGAGCACACCGATGCACTTGGTGACCTCGGAACGGGCCTGGACGACTGGCTTTCCCATCTCGAGGGTCATCATCTCGGCGATCGCGAGCTGGTCCTTCTCGAGCACGTCGGCCAGGGAGCGCATCAGCTCCGCCCGCTCTTCGAAGCTGGTCCGCCGGTACGAGCGGTAGGCGCTCTGGGAAAGCGCGATCCTCCTCTCGACCTCCGCTTTGTCATAAGGATCGAAGGACTTGAGGGTCTCGCCCGTCGCCGGGTACACCGATGCAATGGCCATGGCAACTTTGTACACCGCCCTGATTGGCACTGCCAATCCGGGCTTCAAGGTTGGGAATCTTCTGGCACAAGGCCGCAATCCGGGCGCACAACCCTTTTCCACAAGGCCCAAAGGGCCTTCGCGAGCTGGGCGCCGACAGGGCCGGCGCCGAAGGAACGGTCCTTGCGCAGCCCGCTCACCGAGCAGAGACCGCGTATCGAGCTGACCAGCAAGACCTCTTCGGCCGAGACGAGATCGGCGAGCACGAAGGGCTCCTCCGACACTTCGAAGCCCTCGAGCGCCGCCAGCCGGAGCACTGCCTCGCGGGTGGTGCCCGCAAGGATGCGCCCGTCAAGCGGCGGCGTCCGAACAACCTTCCCGAAGACTGCAAGAACGTTGGCCTGCTCGGTCTCGAGCACGGCTCCGTCCTCGTCGAGAAGGAGGAGCTCTTCGTGCCGGCCCAGGCCGAGTAGTCCGCGCCGATCCGCCAGGACCCGGCGATCGTGCCACTTGTGCCGGCCGAGACCATCCGGCAGCACAATCGGGACCAGTGCCACACAAGCGGCGGGCAAGCCGGAGAAAGCCTCAGGAGCCGCCAGGACCGAGACCTCACTTCTCGGTCCCCCGCCTGGAGAGGGGTACACGCGGACCCGGAGGCGCTGAGAGCCCGCGCTCGAAGCTGCCGCCTCCGCCGCCTGCGCGCCGAGGCGAGGCGAGAGCCGCGATCCGTACAGGCTCAGGACGCTCGCCGCCAGCCGCCCGAGGTGCGACTCGAGCTCGACCGGGTGGCCATCGATGACGAGAATCGTCTCGAACACGCCTGCGCCGAGAGCGGCCTGAAAATGCTCCCCTTCAGCGCTCCCGACCGGCGGCATCCCGCTTCGGGCAGAGCGGGCCGGGCCTAGCTCGGCCCCTATTGCCGCCAGTAGAGGCCGTGCCTTGTCCAAGCATTCCTCGAGCTCTCGATCCGGCTCGGAGTCCGCCACGACGCCGCCCCCGAC
>JBKQMT010000195.1:0-12718 GCA_052146595.1 Acidimicrobiales bacterium | reverse complement strand
GGCGAGGTGGGAAAGGCAGTGCTGAACCCATGCCGCATTGCCATCGTTGGGACCGGGCTCACCCCACACCCAGCGAGGGTCGTCGGCAAGGGCGTCAGCAAGAGCCAGCTTCTGACCCCAAGGTGGGACAGAGATCACCCGATCGGCGCGCAGCTGCGGGAAGTGGTCCTCGCCGAAGACGTCACCGAGGGCGACGTCCGCGACGATGTCGTGGATGGCGAGGTTGAGCTGCGCCATCACCCAGGTCCGCCGGTTGATCTCTTGGCCGAACAGGTGGACGGGCTTGGAGGTCGCGTTGGCGGCGTCGATTATCAGCTGCCCGACTCCGGCGGCAGGGTTGTAGACGGTCCCGGTCGGCTCGGCGATGGAGACGACGAGCCTGCGCACCGACGGCGGTGAGAGGAACTCGCCCCCGCGATGATCTAGTGCCTTGGCGGCCTGCTCCAGGAGGGCATCTGCCATGGCGCCGACCCGGGGCCGGTCAAGGCTGGACACCGTGGCGATGGCTCGGGCGACCGACTGGACGGGAAGCTTGCCTGACGGCATGACCTCCTCGGCGAAGGGGAATATGGCGGAGGCGGAGGTGCGGAGCGTCGCGTCAAGGTCGTTGGGCTCGGCCTCCTGCACCCGTTGCCACCCCGATCCCGGTGCCTTCGATCTCAGGGCCAGGAGAAGAAGCAGCAAGGGCATGGCGTCCTCGGCCCTCATGCCGTCGCGAAGCTGGTCGGCGAGATGCCACACGGCGGTGACCTCAGCCGAACGCTTGTCGAGCCGGTTCGTCGCCTCCAGCCACGCCGTGACCTCGGCCCGGTCGTACAGCGGCCCGCGGGAGCCGCGGCCGCGCTCCAGGGGGAAGTCTTCAGGGTTGCGGGACTTCCAGTTCCCCACCGTCGCCCGGCTCTGGCCGGCGAGGCGAGCGATGTCCGCCATGGAGATGAGGTCGAGCTGGGGTTGGGCCATCAGCTCGCGGTCCCTGTCTCGGCGACGGCCGCCACAGGCAAGAGGGTGACGTATCGAGCGGCGAGCTGAAGCCGTGCAGCGAGGTGGCCCGGGAGCGAGACGACGGTGACGTCGACATCGCCCCCGGCAAGCCAGGCGACGCTGGCCGCGAAGATCCCGTCCCCGGAGCAGATCGTCACACGCTCGAACCGTTCGTCCACCCGCTCATTCTCCAGGACGTCGAGGAGGGCGAGGTCGGCACCGTCCGGCCCCGACCGCCAGAGGTGCCTCGCGCCCCGAAAGGCGAAGGCCACGGTGGGGGCAGCGTGGTGGCTGCAGGCGACGATGTGCTGGGCATCATCGAACCCGGGGACGATCTGGCGCAGGCCGGCCCTGGCCATCTCAACGTCATCGCTGGTCGGGCTTGGAGTCCCGGTGAGGTTCTCGATGTCGATCAAGATCAGCTGCCGTCCCGCCTTGTGGGCACTCCGTGTGTTCGTCACGCAGTCATCATAAGTGTGTACGCGTGATCTTGTCAAGTCCACACGTACACATTCTGTGCTGGCGCCGATCGTACACTACCGGAACCTCCCGCGCAGGGGTTTCGAGCGCACGCCACGGCCCAGGTCCTCGGGAGGCGAACCTCCCGAGGACCCTGCGGGACTACGCCGCCGCCTCGGCGGCCTGCTTGGGCGACATCGCCTGGAACCGGTCGGCGACGACCTCGACCACCCGGCGCTTCGAGCCATCCGCACCCTCCCAGGTGCGGCTCTGGAGCCGGCCCTCGACGTAGGCGAGGCGGCCCTTCGCCATGTACTTGGCGGCGAACTCGGCCTGCTGGCGCCAGAGGACCACGTCGTGGAACTCGGGAACGTCCCGGTCGTTGGTGGCGATCCGGATGGTCGTGACACTGATGCCGGACCCGGTGGTGCGCAACTGGGGCGCCGCAACGACCCGGCCGACGAGGGTCACCCGGTTGACGGACGTTCCCTTCGAGGAGCGCTTCGTGTCCGTGGTCTCGGGGGTGGACTTGGTGCTGCGGGTGCTGGTCTTGGTGGCCATGGGATGTACCTCCTGTGTTGGTGGATCGATGCAGCGGTGTCATCCAGGCCGGGGCCGAGCGGAACACCCCTCGCCGCAGGCGACTCGTCTTGGGGGTTGCAGCGGACAGGCAACGGTCTGGTAGCCGTGTGCGATGAGATCTACGACAACGAGGGAGGGCATCTGGCCCACCACCCCGCGCCGAAGCACGTCCACCAAGATCCCGGGACGTGGCCCACGAGGAACCACCTGACGTCAACGATGAGCCCGCGCCGGGCGCCTCAGCGACCGACGGCCAGCCACCGAGGTCAAGGGCGGCACGGCGTGCCGGCGAAGCGCACCCTTGACGGAAGGGCACGATGCACCCTCGATGTGGGCCTCCGACCAGGAGGCCATGTGTGCGGATTGGGGAACGACCCGCCGGGGGCGCACCTGGGGAAGAGCGAAACGGGTGGATGAGCCAGTCGATGCGATGGACTCGAAGAGCCAGCCCTGCGCCCTACGCTTTGTGCCAGTCGAGCGGGTCACGCACGACTGTCGAGGACCAGCCATGAGCGAGACAACAGGCCAGACCGTTGGGCCGTGGACACTCCACGAGACGCTGGGACGCGGTGGCAACGCGACAGTGTGGAAGGCGACGCGGCCGGAGCTTGAAGCGCCGGTTGCGCTCAAACTCATCAACACCACCAAGGTGGAAAAGGAGCCCTATCAGCGGTTCGTCCGGGAGATTGACTTCTTGCGTCGGAACCAGGCCGTTCCCGGCGTTCTTCCACTGCTGGACGCCCATCTTCCCGACGAACCCACCAGGGTGGATCCACCGTGGCTGGCAATGCCTATCGCCGTCCCGATCTCGAAGTCCCTGGATGGCAAGACGCTTTCCGACGTGGTGGGTGCAATGGCAGCGGTGGCTGACACGCTCTGGCGGCTGCAGAGCGACTTCAACGTGGCGCATCGTGATATCAAGCCCGGCAACTTGTACGAGCTAGAGGGCGCGTGGCTGATCGGCGATTTCGGACTGGTGGCATTGCCTGACGCCGAGACCTTGACCACCGAAGGTCGTCAGGTTGGACCGGCGCACTACACGGCGTACGAAATGATCCTCAGTCCGACGACGGCCGATCCGCATCCCGCCGACGTCTACTCGCTCGGTAAGACGTTCTGGGTCCTTGCAACAGGGCAGGCGTGGCCGCCAGAGGGACACCAGCCGGCGGGCACACGCCGATTCGAGATCGGCGACTTCCGGCCCCACCCGAGAGCCAACGCCCTAGACCAAGAGGTCGACCTGATGACTCGCCTCCACCCCGAAGAGCGCCCGTCGAAGGAGCAGGTTGCGCGCGACCTTGCGACCTGGCACGAACTTTCCAGCGAGCCGGTGACCTTCGACGTGTCAGGCGCCCGCTTGCGAGTGCGCACCAAGCTGGAGAAGGCGATCTCCGAGCAGGACGCACAGGAGCAGCGCAAAGACCTGACGCATGCTGCGATTCGTCGTCTCCAGCAGCTGACGGAGCCCCTGAATGAGGGTTTGAAGAGCCTCCACCCGCGCACCCAGGTGGATTCGCAGTCAGACGAGATGACGCGCAACATCCTCCGGACTCATTACGGCAGGGAGGTGGTGTTCCGGTGGTTCCGGTGCACGATCGTCGCACCGTTCGGCGATTGGCCCGGCTCGACGGCACTCAGGATGGGCCGATCGGTTGAACTCTTCGACGACGGCGTGATCCAACTCCGTCTGATGGTGCATGTCGGGCCGCAGGGCGTGATGGGGACCTACTTCGACTGGAGCTTGGGCGAGATGTCTGCGCCCGCCGGAAGCGTGGAAGCAGAGAAGATGCTGGAGGATGGCATCGGTGAACTCACAGAGGCGCTCAAGCAGGGCGTGGAGGTCTTCGTGGAGAAGCTGCCAGACCCTCAGTAGGAGCTACGGCGTCGGCTGCCCGCAAATCAGGCAGTACACGGGCTTGTCCCAGTCGTCCAGAACCTTCACCGGCTCGGTGGGGTGGCACTCGAAGTCGACGCGGCACATGTCGTCGGCTTCGGTCAGCGGGTCAAGCTCGTCAGGAGGATCGTATTTCACCTCGGCGCTGATCACTCCGCCCGATCTGCGTCTGATGCCCTTCATGCTGTCTCCGAACTTCTTGAGCATCGGTGCGACAACCTGAGTGGTCACCATGTTCCGGGCCAGCTCGGCCTGAGCTTGGGTGAGCCACGTGCTGGTCTCCGCCTGAACTCCGCAATAGGGACAGAAGTAGCCGCCATCGGCAACGGGTACCGCCGTCCCCTCGCCCTCGGGCGTGATGAACCACTTGAACTCACGTTCGCAGGTGGGACACTCCCTGCGCAGGAAGCCATCGGAGTCCAGGGGCACCGACATCTCCAATGACACCTCGTTATCGCTCACGCCAGCCTCCAGAGACATGTCGTCCTTGCAAGAATGATCGCACCCCGCCGGGGCCGACGTCGGGGAACTAGCGACAGGGAGCCTGGTCAGGGCTCCTCGTCCGCGAAGCGGCACTCGGTGCAACAGAACCCGCCGTCCTCGCACTCGCCGGCACCCTCGGGGCCGAACAGCTCGCTGGAGACCCAGGCGCCGCAGTCCTCGCACACCATCCAGTAGATGGGCTCGTGCCACCGGGGCGTCGAGATCATGTCCTCGATGTTGCGCATCAGCTGCGCCAGGTGGATGTCGGCCTTCTCCACGTCGTCCGTGGAGAGGACGAGGTGATGGCGGATCAGTTCCGTGAGGTCGGTGACCCTGTACATCACGCGACCTCCTCCCGGCCGAGATCCTGGACCGCCTCGATGGCGGTCAGGATCTGGTCGGCCGCCCGCTGGATGCGGCTCCCGGAGGCCTTGATGGCATCCCGTGCCTCGGTGCTGCCGCCGACCCAGGAGGCGACGTAGCCGAAGCTGTAGTCGCTGCTCTCGATCCCGAGGTTCTGGCAGACCACATACGCAACGCTCTCAGCCTCAAGCTCCAGCAGCGTCCTGCTCTCCGGCCGGCCTTCGCCGGGCTCGTGGAGGATGGCGTGGCCCAGCTCGTGGGCGAGCGTCTTGAGCTGCTGGCACTGGTCGTTGCGAGCCTCGATGCGGATGCACTTGGTGAGGTGGTTGCAGTCGCCGTTGATCTCGCTGTCGAGTTCGGTGTGCTCGACGCTGAACCCGATGCCCTGGGCAACGGTCAGGAGGTTGCCGTAGACGTCCCCGGGCTGGTCGCCGGTGAGGCGAGTGCAGATCTCGGGAAGGTCCTCGCCGTCGGTCTGGGAGAGGTCGAAGACCGGCACCGGCTTGAAGCCCCGGATGACCTTGGTCGGCTCCTCGCCCGCAGCCGCTTGATCGGCGTCGGTCTTGTAGACCATGGGAGCGAGAATCCAGATGCCCTTCTCGCCCTTGCGGACGAAGCGATTCAGTTGGCGCCAGGCGTTGAATCCGGCGACCCGGGTGGCGTCGGGGCGCTGCCGCAGGATGAGCAGCGTATTGTTGAAGCTGTACCGATGAAAGCGGCTCTGCATGTCGAGCCAGTCCTGCCAGCGCTCGGAGCTGGTGAGCTGCTCGATGCCCTCGGTGAGCTGATCGAGGACGTTCGCCTTGGTTGTTGCCGTCATGGTGTTCTCCTTCCGATCTTCGGATGCGACGCATCCCGGAAGGCCGGGTGACGAGCGAGCTGCAAGCCCGAGCGAAGCGAGCATGTTTAGGCTTGCGGCGGTCAAGCGAGGAATCTGGCAGGGTGCGGCATCGCAGACGGGCGACGGAAGGACGCGCCTGAGCAACGACTCTCAGCGACAGCCCCGCTCAGTGAGTGATGCCCATCGCACGAGAACCGTGCGCCTGGATGAGACATAGGCGCGAGCCCCAGGGCCGCGCAGCGTCAGTGCCAGTCAGCCTCGCTGTGATACGGCGGCAGTCCCATCGCAACTCGCGCCGGAGGCGCGACATCGCGAGCCGCAAGTGACCGGCGGTAGAGATCGGATTCCTTCCGGCGCTCGGGGTTGACCGGCGGAGGCGGCGTGTATTGCGTGCCGGACGGCGACTGGTCGTTGGCCACAGTGCTGAAGACGACGGCGGCGAGGATCAGGAGCACCACGACGCCGATCCCGATGTACACGTAGGCGTGCACGCTCACGCCACCATTTTTGCCGATTGCGCCCGGCGATTCCGGCACCGTCCGGCGCTCCAGGTTGCTGCGTCGGCGAAGCGCTGAATCGCGGGTCCGCCAGGTGGACATCGTGCCGCCAGCGTGAGCGACGAGGTTACGTCGGCCGATGCCGCTGCCGTACTGCGATGCGAAGCGGCGCTCCGTGATCCGGCTGGCCGCTGCTGGGGGTGAGCCGTGAGTCCTCCAAGTGGGTGTGTCCGTCGCCGGAGCGTGACGTCCCCGGCTGATCCACCTCCAAGGCCGAGACGAGCCGCGCATGAGCGCGGGCCTGTTCCGGTGTGTCGTGGCGTCGGGTCCTGAGCGTCGTTCACACGCTCACCGGAGGACTTCCGATGGCCACCCCTCGTACCGCCGCGACCGCCCGGGTCACGGCACATGTCCACTCGTTCGCAGCGCCGCTGCGGCACCTCGCCGCCGCCGTTGCTGTCGAGGGGGCCGCACTGCTGGTGCACCTCTCGATGACGGCGCACGCCGCCGTCGCCGTCGCTGAGGTGTGCGTGCTCTGGCTGTGGTGGCGGAGGCGGCGATGACGACAGGGTCAAATGCATCATGCGTTGGTGCATTTGACCTATTCGTCTGGAGTCGGTTAGCGGAAATCCAGTATTCCATAAGGGTTTTGTCATTGCCTCGCGACGTGCGATTGGCGCGATCGAGCGCAGTGTTGAGCTGACGCCGCACCGTGCGGCGGAAGACGGGACAGCAATGGCCGCGACGGGGACTGTTCGGGATAGGCGTGGTGCAGCGCACCATGTGCATCTCGACGTCGGCTTCATCGCCACGGCCGTGGTGCGTTCGTGGGCATCGCGTCGGGACAACGCATGGGCCGGTCTCGTCGCGACGCCGCTCGCGCTCACCGCGACCGGCGTGCTCGGGCAGTGGTGGGCGTGGCCGATCCTCGTCGGCGATGCCGCCTTCCTCACGCGGGCTTGGCGAGCATCGTGGGCGCTCAGCCTGCTGCTCGGTTTTGTCGGTACGGCGTGGGCCGTTGACGGAGCCGTGTGGCTCGCGACCGCCGGTGACAAGCTGCTGGTGGTCGGCGGCGTGTGGGCGACGATGCCGCTCCTGTTCGCCGGGGCCGCCTGGGAGAACCGCCAGCGTCACGACGGGGACGAGCTGCGGCCCCGGTGGTAAGGCGGCCACAGCGCCCGGAGCAACCGGGCGATGTCGGCGCGGCTGGGTCCGGTCAGCTCGCTCTCCTGGTACTGGGCGTCGTCCGGCTTCGGCGCCTGAAGTGCCTCGATCCGAAGTTCGAGCGGCGGGTGCGTCGCCGACATGGCCTGCTCCCAGCCGGTGCGCCCACCCTCGAAGGCGCCGATCTTGCGCAGCCCGGTGATGAGCGCCGGTGCGTAGCCGAGTGACGCCGCGGCAGCGTCCGCCTCGTACTCGTAGCGGCGCTGGGTGCCGGCGACAACGGGAGCGATGCCGAGCTTGAGGATGACCCAGGCAGGCCAGGCGATCACCCACCCGATCAGCACGAGCAGTCCGCGGTAGCGGGCGGGAGGCTGCCCCGCCTGGTTGGGCTGCCGTCCGGCGACGAGCAGTCCGAAGTCCACGACGAGTGCCACCGGCCACGCGGCGGCCCAGACGATGTGGAGCCCGACCGAGTCGCCGGTGCGCCAGTGGTGCAGCTCGTGCGCGAGGACGGCCCGCAACTCCGCGTCGTCGAGCGTTTGGAGCAGCCCGCTCGTGATCACGACCGTCCGCATGTGGCTCCACGCATTCGGAAGGACGACGTCGGTGATGGCGAATCGGGGCAACCCGTCGAGGTTCATCCCCTCGGCGACATCGCGCACGAGGGGTGCAACCCGTCGGACCTCGTCCCGGCTGAGCCGGCGGTAGCCGCGCAGCCGCAGCCCGAGCCGCTCGAACGACGCCGTGAAGAGCACCACGAGCATGGCGACGAACGCCCCGCTGGCCAGGGCGACGGCGAACTGCCACGGCGTCGTGAAGAGGGCGAGACGCAGCACGTAGACAAAGCCACCGACGGCGCCGAGGAAGGCGCCGCTCACGACGCTGAGGATCGTGACGGCCTGGCCCGCTCCAGCGTGGAAGAGGGTGTTCCCGAAAGGCGAGCTGGCGACCCCGAGCCCGAAGAGGACTCCGGCGATGACGCCGATGACCGCGCCCCAGAGTGCGAGCCAGACGCCGGTCCAGCCGAACACGAGAGCGACGAGGACACCCCAGCGGTGGCGGTGGAGGCCGTGGCGGAGCCACTCGACGCCGTCGTCGTAGCTGGCAGGGATGCCGTCGAGGCCGGAGGGGCCGGTCTCCCCGGCGAGCGCGGCACCCTCCGGGAGGTCGGCTGCCCCCGGCGACGCGGTCGGTTCGGCGCGGGGTGGTGTTCGAGGTCGCCGGGGACGGCTGGTCGCCTTGGCGACCTTGAGCCCGGTGATCGCCGAGGTCGGCTCCGTTGGTGCTGATGCCTCCGCTTCCCCGCCGTCGCCGTCGGTGGACGGATCACCGAGGCTCGGCGGGGGCGAAGCAGCCACGGCAGCGCTACGGCGTCGGGGCCGCGGTCGCGTGGCCTCCTCCGGGTTGTCGCCGTTCGCCGGGTCAGCCATCGTCACCCCTCCTCTCGCTTCAGCCGATCTGCTGCACCTGCACAAGCGCCTTGCGGCGACCCGGTCGCGACACCACGGCCGCCATCCCCACCCGCAGGTCCTTGATGACGTTGGGATGCATGTCGAACTCCTCGACCCAGCGCACCGAGCCCTTCTCGCTGGCTCCGCTCTCGTAATCCACCTGGGCCGTGAGCATCGGGGTCGTGTGGGTTCCGAACTGCGAGGCGACCAGCTCGGCGTCCTCGGCCTCCAGTCGGTGGACGATGAGCAGTCCCGCCGAGAGCACCGGCCGGCGGATCGGCACCTCCTCAGGGAGGAACTGGGTGGCGACGACCAGCGGCGCCCGCGCCTGGCGGGCCTGCAGCAGCAGGTCGACGATCTGGGTCGCCTCGCGCAGCGCGGCGAACTCGTCGTAGACGATCAGGACCGGGCGCACATCGGCGCCCCGGTCGATGGCACGCATGCGCTCGTCACAGACCTGCTTGAGGTCCTGGGTGATCACCCTGCCGAACAGCTCGACGTCCTCACCGGCGGCGGTCGCGCTCAGCGACAGGTAGGTGACCTGGGGCGTGTCGAGCTGGGTTCGCCAGTCGAGGGCGGGTCGCTGCCGGAACAGCTCGCCAAAGGTGCCCTCCATGAGGGCGCCGAGGCGGCGCTGGAGTCCGGCATACCCGGCGGCGCCGACGCCGCCGCTCGACTCCAGCTCCTCGAGACGGACCCGGAAGCGCTCGGCCCCCTCGCGGCGACCGAGGCGCGACATGCTCCCCTTGTTGAGGGCGTCGTAGATCGCGGCGAGGGTGATCGGCTCGCCGACCGCCTGCATCGCCCGGCAGAGGACGGGGATCACCTCCATGGCGACCTGCTTGTAGATCTCGGCCTCACCCGAGAAGGTGAAGGCCCCGACGATCTTGTTGGCGACAGCAGCGGCGTCTCCCGAGCAAGGGTCGTAGCCGATCGTCTCGGGTGCCTTGGGGTCGACAGTGGTGAACGGGACGCCGTGGCGGGCGGAGAGCGTCCGGGCGACGCCGCCAAGGCCTGAGCCCTTGCAGTCGACGATGACGACGCCGTAGCCGTTGGCGAGCGCCCCGTCGGCGAGCCGGGCGATCGTCGTCGTCTTGCCGGACCCCGAGGCGCCGGGGAGGAAGACGTGCTGGCTCAGCTCCTCGATGGCGAGGTCGAAGGGCCGGCCGTCGTCGGCGACGGTGCCGAGCCGGATCGTGCCCGCCGGAGGGCCGGAGGCGGCGGGACCTTCGGGACCCTGCCAGCCGCGCTCCAGTGCCTTCTTGCGGGCCTCCACCTCGCTATACCTCGCCCACTCCTGGCCCTGGATGGTCCGGTGCCAGTGCGCCGTGGCGAACTGGAGCGCCGCGAGCAGCAGCGGGCCGAAGAGCGCCTCCACCCGGACCGAGCCGAGGAGCACGTCGGCGGGCACCGCCGGTGCTCGGGGCGAGAGGTCGTGGAGCAGCCACTGCCACGGCCAGAGGGGCGCGAGCGACTGCCGCAGCGTCATGGCGGTCACCGCTCCGAGCGCTCCCAGCACCCATGAAATCAGGATAGATGGGCGGGTCGCCCGCCAGAGGAGATAGGCGGCCCCGGCGCCAATAATCGCGCCGGGCATCACGAGTCCGGCGATGCCGACGGCGAGGTAGATAGTGCTCGCGATGCGCTGCTCGGCGTTGTTCGTGAGCGCCGGATATTGCGCTGCCGGGCGGGGCATCATTGCGGCCCCTCACGAGGGCATGGAGCCGCCACCGCACGGCGGTGGGACACGGCGTCCATGTCTCATTGTCGGGCCGGGCATTCGCGCAATATCGGGTCAGTGACCGGGTCGTCACCACGATGATTGCCGTGGCGCGACACCGTGGAAGCGAGTGGCCTCGCCGCTGACTCCGGAGAGTCATTGCTCGTCGATGGACGGCGATGAGACGCTGCAGCACTCTGAATGAGCGCGAGTCGACGCCGGCAACCGCCAGAGCTAGGCGGAGGTCCCCTCCCCCGCGGCAGGCTGAGGAGTGTCAGAGGGTGGCGGAGTAGGAGTTGGTCCGGGATTCAGTGTTGGCAGCGTAGCGCCGCACGCGGAATTCTCGCGCTGGAGGAGTTGATTCATCAGTGAGCTGGCTACGCTCGCTCCGTTGGCGCCGGGCGCACCGTCCACCGCGACGGCGTACACCGTACCGCCCTCCTGTACTTCGTAGTCCGTGAGCACATCGCCGACGAAGGAACCTGTGAAGGGAGTCGACGAATTCGGTGCCCCGACGTCAACTTGATACATGAACGCGTCGTCCCCCAAGGCGGGCACGGACGGGTCAGCCGTGACGCCACTCCCATAGTCGGCAACGTTGTTCGGGGGGTAGTCACGTCGCTGCTCCGACATCCACGACGCCGCACCGCTGGCCGAACCGAAGTCACTGACCTGTTCGGCAATCTGGACGACCTGATTCGGGTGTTGTTGGTAGAAGGCCAGCCCGGTTGGAACGTTGAACGCCCCGGGCCTTCCATCGGGCGCCGCGGTCGGCGACGGAATGCCGGACCAGTAGAAGTACGCCGCCGAAGCTCCAACGTAGCCAGGGAACCCGGACCCGAAGCTCCCCCCCACCTCGGCGGGAGCGACTTCGGTGACCATCCCCGAGGGAAGGTCACTCGGCCCCAGTAGCCCGGGGGTGCTGGCCACGCAGGGTAGATCCGAGACGTCGGCGCCGCTGGTAGACGGTCCACAAGCGGCAAGGACTCCTGCGAGGCCGAGGAGGACGGCGGTGCTGTAGAAAAGGCGCGGCGTCAGCATCCGCCGTTCTCGTAGTAGGAGGTCTCCGGTGCGATCCAATACGGTGAGTAGCTCCCCTGGCCGTTGGTATTACCCCAACTGCTCCAATTGCCGTTAGGGGCCTGCCATTCCAACGAGAACGACTCGCCGGGTGAACAATTGTTCAGCCACACCCAAGGGTTGCAGTTGTTCCCCTGTGAATCGCAACCCGCCACGTGGGTCTCCCCCTGAGCAAAGTTGAAGCGGTTCCCTGGGATCGAGGAGAACGCGGTGTAGTGCCAGAAGAGCACCCCCTGCTGGTCCGTCTCAGAGGTCGTGCCGCTGCCGAGCACCCACTCGGACACGTCGTCACCGAGAGTAAGCGAAGTGCTGCCGATGCGCTGGGTGCCACTGTTGGGATCGTTGTCTTCGGTGCCGTACGGGTTCAGACCGCCGATCCAACGCTGAGGATTGCTATGCGGCCACCATCCCGAGAAATAGCCTGACTCGGTCGATTCGGAAGCCGTGCCTGTGTTTATGAGCCAAACTCCTTCGTCCATGACGTTGGAGTAGCTGCCATCCTGTGGGACGGAATAGGTGGTCGGGACGATGCTTCCCCATCCGGTACCCGTCGTGGTGCAGGCACCGCACTGTGAGTAGACATAGGCGTGGAATGCCCAACAATTCGCTGCGCACTGGTCGTGCGTCGGAAGAGACGGATACGCGTCCACACCGCTGGCACCGACGGTGGCGATCGCCAACACCGCCAGGGTGGCTAAGGCCGCTTGACGAAGCCTGGTCACCGCCTACTCCCCAGTGATTCAAGGACCTCCTCCGGTTTGACGCGAGCCGGAGGCCCGTAGTTTACGCGGTAGACCATCGGCAGTTGCGGGGCGGACGGGACTGGCTGTAGGGGCCTGGCCCACCCCTGCGGGGGCGGGGACGACAGGGGGAACGCGCTACGACCGGCGGTGCCGAAAGACGGCCCGGCGCCCTGGTGCCAACCCGCGACGGGTCATCGCTCCTCGGCGGGCTCGGAGACGGGCATCCACGGGAAGACGGAGATGAAGTCGTCGACGCGGTTGTCGGCGACGAGTCGGGCAACCCGTGGGACGGCCCCGGGCAGGACCCACCACCACACCTCGTCGAAGCTCTCCTGCCGGTAGGCGCGGAGGATCCGCTCGAAGTCCTTGCTCCGCTTCGGTGTCAGGTCCAGCTCGATCGCCACAACCCTGCCGTTCGTCAGCGTCAGCTGGCCGTCGGGCGTTCGGCCTCTCGCGGGAT
>JBKQMT010000194.1:0-16822 GCA_052146595.1 Acidimicrobiales bacterium | reverse complement strand
GAAGCTAAGTCGAGGTCGTCATTCGGTCGCGCGTTCTGTTCGCGCTGCGCCTGGATCTAGAGCCACCCGAAAGAGGAGGCCGTTCATCAGGACGTAGAAGGCGCCGCCGGCATAGGCGGTGGCGTCGAGGTACTGGAATTGTGCCACAGGCAGGCGTGCGAGCAGCTGCGTAGTACCAGTCGAGGGATCAATCCGAATCACCTCGAATGACGTCGGGTAGCTGCTCGGCTGCGGTCTCATGATGATGATCCCGACCCCCGCGTTCCCGGCGGGCTCCTGATCTCCCGGGTTGACGTCGCCATTGATCAGCTTCGGTGTTGCCGACAGGCCGTCTAAACTCAGTAGCTGACAGTCGTGATCAGCGCAGGGATGCGCGTAGTCGTGCTGCAGAGCGGCGTACATCGTGTGGCCGAATCCGAAGAGCCAGGCCATCGGACCGGGAACGCTTCGCAGGAACTGGGCACGCGAGGAGCCCGGCGCAACGTAGTAGACGCCTTGTCCTGGTTGATAAAATTCAGTAGGCGCGAAGTAGAAGCCATCGTCATCGGCAGCGAGGACGGGAGCAGGTATGCCCGGCCCAGTGGCGAAGCCTTCCAGCGCCCCTGTCCTTGCTGACAGTTGCGCGATCGCATCAGAGTGCCCACTGGGGCCAGCACTAGAGTCGTAGACCCACATCGAGCCGGCCGCGTAGACCGTGAGAGGGTAATCGTGCGAGCAGGTGCCGCTCACGCGCATGATGATCCGCCCGACGACGTCCTTGTGCGTGACAGGATCGACACTGACGAGGCGAACCGCGGCGCTCTGCGGCTTGCAGTTCCAGTAGTCCCGCAACGAACCAATTCTCCCGTACTGTACGGAGAACTTCTCGCCGGAGGGCACAGCATCGCAAGCCACGTTGTTCGGCACTAGGTTGAGTGATTGTGGGTCCACGACGGCCGAGTCGCAGACACCGTTGAATCCATCCCCCGTGATGAAGATGCTCGAGCCGTCTGTAATCAGCTGATCAAACCCATCGGCCACGGCGACGGAAGTAACCGTCCAGCGCTGCGCACGCGTCGAGGTCCCAGTAGCGAGCTCGTTTGCCAAATAACCCACCGACGCGGCGACGAGAGCCGCGACAACCAGCGCGGCGAGCGAACTTTTGCGCACCTGCACACTCTCGCACCGAAGGGCTACGGGTGCTCGGCAGCATTTGACGTCAGCGGCCTGCGAACGAACTCGACCAGATGGGGGACGAGATCGACGCACCGTGAGCGCCGGCAGCCGGCGTCGTCTGTCAGAGGCGTGGGGACGAACGCAGAACGACGTTCAGTTAGCCGACGGAGGTGAGCTCAGTTCCGGTGTCGGAGCGCGAGCATTTGGCGGGGAACACAAAGGTGGAACCGCTGGGCCGAGTGCTTGTGCAGCCGTCGCTGATGGTCTGGATCGCTTCCGCGTCGGGTTCGAACGTGAATCACTTACTGCCTGTACGAATGGACGCGGAAACTTCCTGCTGAAATGGCCGAACGTTGTGATTATGGCAACGGCGGAGAGGGTGGGACAACGTTTGAACCAGGACGCCTGGGACCAGGTCAGACATTTGATCAACGATTTGCTTGGGTGAGCCCAGCTAGGCATCGTGGTTCGAGCCCACTTTCCTCGACTGACCCCTGTCGAGGTCGGCAGGATTCGAAAGCGCTGCATGAGCCCGACGCCGCCCATCTCGGCCAGCAGGGAGCCACTTCGAGGGAGCCCAGCGACGGGTCCGTCAGAAGTTCTGTGTAACGGCGTGATTCAAGGAGTCCGCGGCCCGTTGGTCCCGGCACCGGAGAGGATCAGCCAAGGCACGTGACCCCCGAGGCGCAGTCGATTCTCGCTCGTCCGTCGAGGCGCTCGGCCTTCGCTGATCGCTTCAGCTGCGGCCGGCTCCTCCGGCGGCTTCCTCGACGCCCGCCATCCCGGGCAATGGTGCCGTCGCCGGGCGGTGGTCACGACGAACTGGCACCGAGCCATGCGGAAGCGTCGGCCGATCACTCAGACTTGGCTGACCGTGGCAAGTTCGCCTCCGCTGGCAGACCTGCGGAGCGTGACGAGGGGTCGGGGGAGGCGGCCTGGCCATCTCGACCACCCAGGGCATCGAGATCGGGGAGGGGCAGGGCCATGATCCGCTGGGCCTGCCGGGTGGGGATGCCGAGCAATCGGAGGAGGTCCTCGGCGACCTCATCGGTGGCCTGGGCGTCGTCGCGTTCAGGGTGATCGTGGAGGAACTGTCCGAGGGAGAGGGAAGCGCCCACAATGATGGTGAGCGTCAGCTCAGGGTCGCTGACGGTGAATCGCCCGGTACGAACACCCGCCTGGATGTCGCGCAGCGCCCGGAAGGCGAGGCTCCGGGCCGAGCCGGCCGTGGTGAGACCGTTGTTGATTAAGACTTTGCTCATCTCGGGGTTGCGACGGTGGAGGCGACCGAAGAGGCGGAAGCTTTGCGTGAAGACCACAGCGGGGTCGTCGATGTCTGCGGTCAGCTCGTCGAGGAGACCGCCGAACAGCTCAAGAGCGTCTTCCACCGCCGCTTCGAACAGCTCCTCCTTGCTTTCGAAGTGGTTGTAGAAAGAACCCAACCCGACGTCAGCGGCCTGGGTGATCTCAAGGATCGGGACATCGAGAGTCCCGGCGGCGAGGAAGCTCTGGGCGGCGCTGATGAGGGCCGCCCGCGTATGCGCCTTGCGCCGTTCGAGCCGGTTGCTCGTGGTTGTCACCTCGGCCATCTGTCGCGCCTCCCACTCAGGTCTGAGCATCATCTTAGCTGTTCTCGTCGCTTGTGACGAATCCCTCTTGACAGACGATATACTCATGTGTGATGATATCGTCAGTCAGATACCAGAAGGAGGCAGTCATGATCAAGAGCGTCGACCCGCGCGACAGCCGAGCCGTGCGCAACCTGGAGAACGTCATCGCTTGGAACGAGATGATGATCAACCAGAAGCGGCCGAAAGAAGCGATCGAGAAGTACACGCGTCCGGATTACATCCAGCACAATCCCCTGCTCGAGGACGGTCCCCAGGGGATCATGAACTACTTCACGCAGGTCACGACGCAGCGTAAGAACGCCCGCCTCGTGTACCACCGCACCATCGCCGCCGGTGACTACGTGTACACACACGGCGTGTTCTACAACTTCATCGACGACGATCCCGACGACCACGGGATGGCAGTTGTCGACATCTTCCGGATGGACGATGAAGGCAAGGCTGCTGAGCATTGGGACGTACTGCAACTAGTCGGCGATCCGAAGTCCAACGTCGCTCCGTCCTTCGGGCCCGCAGTCTTCGGAAAGCCTGTTCCCGCCCAGAACCCCAATGGCATGGTCGAGGGCACAGACGAGTCGTAAACCGACGGCCGACCTCGGACCGGGCAGACCCGCGCCCGGCCGCGGCCGAGCTCTTGGTTAGGAGGAACGAAATAGGAGGCGGCGATCGCCTCCAGTTCCTGCCCGGCAGGCGATCAAGTCGGCTTTGCCGCCGACACACGTCTTCGGCGGGCGTTTCCGGCGCGCGGGACTCAATCAAACAGAAAGGTGTGCATCATGCGTGCAGCAGTGGTTGATGCCCTTGGTGGCGTCCCTATCGTCGAGGAGTTCGCCGATCCGACGGGCGATGACGTGGCAGATGTCGTCGCCGCCGCGTTGAACCCGTTCGACTTGATCGTTGCGGCCGGACAAATGCCCGGCCGGCAGCCCTCTCCTCCGTTCGTCGCCGGCGTTGAAGGCATCGCTCGCCTCGCGGACGGCACGCTGTCCTACTTCGCCGGCCCGAGGCTCCCCTATGGCTCCCTCGCCGAGCGCGTGCCGCTGGCGGGGGCGGACACCGCCACGGTGCCAGCCGACCTCGACCCAGCATTCGCGGCAGCGCTCGGGGTATCCGGTATCGCCGCCTGGCTCTCGCTGACCAACACCGGCCGGCTCATGGCCGGGGAGCGGGTGCTCATCTTGGGCGCCGAGGGACAGGTCGGGCAGCTGGCTACGCAGCTCGCGCGGCTGCTGGGCGCGTCGCAGGTCGTGGGTGCGGTCCGAGCCGACGAGAACCGCCGAGTGGTCCTCGAGCATGGCGCGGATGCCGCCGTGTCGACGGCCGAACTGGACACCCTCAGCGAACGGCTGCGGGCGGTGCTAGGCGACGGCGCCGATCTGATCCTCGACCTGGTCTGGGGGCCGGTCATCGCCCATGCGATCGACGTAGCTCGTCCGCGGGCGCGGGTCGTCCAGGTCGGCAACGCCGCAGGCGCGACGGCGACGCTCGCAGCGCCCACCTTTCGCAACAAGCTGGTCAGCATCCTGCCTCACGCCAACTGGGCCTTTTCAGGAGCGGAGCGCGCCGCCGCCTTCGAACAACTCGCGACGCACGCCCAGAGTGGCGTGCTGAGCCTCGAGGTTGAACGGGTGCCGCTCGACGACGCTGCGTCGGCGTGGAAGCGGCTCGAGGCCGGCACCGCCACCCGCAAGCTCGTCATCGTCCCATAGAGAGGAGCCGAAGATGACAGATGTGAGAAGCAACAACACCCCTGCCGCCGCGATCACCGGGGCGGGAGCAGGGTTGGGACGACTGATCGCCCTCGGCCTCGCCGAACAGGGCTACCGGGTGTTCGGCACCGCGTTGTCCGCCCAGGAGATCGAAGACCTCCAGCAGGCGTCGGACGGATCCGTGCGACTGACGATCGTCGACGTAACCGACGACAAAGCGGTGCACTCGTGGGCGGAGCAGACCACCGGTGAGCTCGGCGACCACGGGCTCGACGTGCTGATCAGCAACGCCGGCATCCTCACCCCGGGCCCACTCGAGGTGTTGGCCCTACAGGCGATACGCCACGAGTTCGAGGTCAACGTGTTCGGCAGCCTGGCGGTCATCAATGCCTTCCTCCCTGTTCTGCGCAGGGCCCGAGGACGGATCGTCCAGATCGGCTCGGCGACCGGCAAATTCCCCCTTCCGTTCAACGGCCCTTCCAGCGCATCGAAAGCGGCGCTCGAAGCGTTCGCCGACGTCTACCGGGCCGAGCTCGAGCCGTTCGGCGTCCACTTCGTGATCGTGGAGCCAGGCAACATGGCCACGGGCGGCCCGGCGGCCACCGCCCGCGCGCTGCAGAAGACAGCCGAATCCATGACGGCCGAGCAGCGCGCGCTCTACGGCGACGCCTTCGCTGCGTTCAGCGCCACGTTCAACAGCATGCAGAGCAGTGGACTCGACGCCCCCACCGCAGCGGCACGCGTCATCCAGGTTGCCCAGCAAGAACCTGCGCCGATCCGCGTACCGATCGGACCGGACGCCGAACAACTCATGAAGGCCGTCCACGAACAGACCGACGAAGAGCTCGATGCTCTCCGCATGCAAGTCGCTGGACTGGACAACTAGGCCCGCCATGAACGCAGCTTGCCAGCGCGCCCGTTCTTCGGCGACGCGACACGAGAGAAGGGACGAAATGTCTGCATACATCGTTCTGATGCAAGAGATCGATGACGTTGACCCGGACCGCAACGGGTACGTGCCCGCGGCGCAGCCGCTACTGCACAGGCACGGCGCGGCGGTCGGCCGGCTCGAAGAAACCGGGCCGCTCGAGCCAGGCCCGCAGGTCGGAGCCCTCGACCATGAAGCGGGAGTCGACGCTAACCGAGGCCAGTTAGGGTGCGAACTATTTGATGGCGATGCAGAGACGGGACGCTCGGCGTGAATATCCTGATTCTTGGAGCAAACGGCGGAACAGGCGTGCACGTCGTTGAGCAGGCGGTAGCCGCTGGCGACCGCGTGATTGCTCTGGTCCGCGGCACGAAGGTGAATGTCGGGCTCACACGCGACGGTGTGGACCTAGTCCACGGAGATGCCACGAGCGCTACGGATCTCGCCAAGGCCATGGCCGGTGCCGACGTCGTGATCAGCACGCTCGGCGGGAAGGGTCCGTCGATCATGTCTGACGCCGTCCGCGCCATCATCGACGGGGCCCACCATGCGGGGATGCGTCGGGTCGTTGTCATGTCGTCCTTCGCCGTCGAGAGGGACCGGCTTGGTCCCATGACGAAGCTCATGTCCAACCTGACGATGAGCAAGGTGATTGCCGACAAGACCGCAAGCGAGAGACTCCTGCGCTCGAGCGACCTCGAATGGACGATCGTCTACGCGACTGTCCTGACGAACAAGCCGGCCAGTGGTACGTCCCGGATCGTTCCCGACGACAAGAAGCTGTCGCTCACCCACAAGGTGAGCCGCGCCGATATTGCGGGCTGGCTCTTGAAGGCGGCCAAGGACCCGTCCTTCGTCCGTCAAGAGGTGACGATCTCGGGATGACATTGGTTTCTCGATGAGGGCGGCTCATGGTCTCCGAGCGCTTGAAGTCGAAGCTAACTGGGTAGCCGTCGACGCTCATCGTGCACCACCGATCGGGCTGTCGATGCTCTGAGCCTCAATGTCATCAAGGCAGATGACAGGACGAGACCGGTCCTGCCAGAGACGGCGCAGACGGCGAGCACACGCCCGAGCGTGCCGATCAAGGGCGGCCCAGAATGGACCGCAGAAAATCGTGGTCGATATGCTGCCGGCGCGCCCGTTCAGACAGGTTCTGGTGTCATACAACGCAAGCCTTCGCATCGAAAGTGAGGGATCGCGGGTTGAGCGTCTGTGCAGCTCGCTGATGGGTGAGGAATCGCTCCCGTGTCGGGTTCGAACCTGGATCACTTACTGGTTGTGCGAACGGACGCGGAACTGCCCGTTGAACTGGCAGAACGTTGTGATTATGACAACGCGGAGGAGGTGGGATTTGAACCCACGGACCCTTGCAGGTCACACGATTTCCAATCGTGCCGATTCGGCCGCTCTCGCACTCCTCCAAAGGACTGCAGCACGCTATCGTTGCACTTGCTGGCGCTGTCGCGCGCAGTAGCCGGGTTCTGCGCAACGGGCGACCGTGAACCGAGTCAGGGCCGGAAGGCAGCAGCTCTCAGCGGATTCGTTTGTGTGCCGCAGGGGACCTGGCTGCTGCGCACGGCAGCGCGAGAGCCCTCAGGTCTCTGAAGGCCGGGCCGCGTGGCCGTGGCGTCCCGCTTGTGGTGCCGCGGTCGGCGCTCTCGGCAAGTCGTAGGCTCGCACAGTGGTTGATTACCAGTCTCTCTACCGGCGTTATCGTCCGCAGCGGTTTGCGGAGGTCCGTGGTCAGGACCACGTCGTCAACGCTCTTCGCCACGCGGTTCGTGACAACCACGTCGCACACGCCTACCTCTTCTCCGGGCCGCGCGGGACCGGGAAGACGTCGACGGCGAGGATTCTCGCAAAGGCTCTGAACTGCACGAACCCGATCGAGGGCGAACCATGTGACGTGTGCGACTCCTGTGTCGACATCACCAGAGGCGCCTCGTTCGACGTCCATGAGCTCGACGCGGCATCCAACAACGGAGTCGAGGCGATGCGGGACCTCGTCGCCCGGGCGTCGCTAGCCACGCCCGGGCGCTGGAAGGTCTACATCGTCGACGAGGTTCACATGCTCTCGCAGGCGGCCTCCAACGCGCTTCTGAAGACTCTGGAAGAGCCCCCCGACCATGTCGTGTTCGTGCTGGCCACAACCGATCCTCAGAAGGTCTTACCCACCATTCGTAGCCGGACGCAGCACTACGAGTTCCATCTGCTCGATGCCGAGGTATTGGCGCTGCTGCTGGCAGACATAGCGAGAGACGCCAAGCTCAAGCTGCCGGACACGGCCGTGGAGGCCGCCGTCCGTCGTGGGCGAGGCTCGGCGCGCGACGCTCTCTCCGCCCTCGACCAGGTGGTGGCCTCAGGCGTCGTGGAGGACGACAGCGCCTTCCTCCACGAGCTGCTGGTCTCGTTGGCCGAGCGTGACACCGCCCATGCCCTGCAGGTGATCGAGAGCGCTCTCGTCGCGGGCCTCGACGCGCCGCGGATAGCAGCTGGACTGCTCGACGAACTGCGTGGCCAATTCCTGGCAGTCATGGCCCCCGGTCTGGCGAGGGAGGGTGAGCCACCGCCGGTGGCCGTTCTTGGGCCGGGAGCGCCCGCGACCGCACCAGTGCCGTCGCACGGTGGCCTCCTGCTCGGCCCGGCTCGGAGCGTCCGAGCGATGGAGGTGCTTGGAACCGCCATAGTAACGATGCGGGACGCCCTCGACGCCAGGATCACCCTCGAGGTTGCCATCGTCCGCCTCACTCATCCGGAGGTCGACGACGACACGGGTGCCTTGCTCGAAAGGATCGAACGTCTCGAACGCCGAATCCAGGACCTTGCCGGCTTTGCCGGCAGTACGACACCGCCGGCAGGCCCGCCCCCTCCTCCGCTGTCGCCGACCGTTCAGATCCCGACCCCACCGCCCTCGCCAGCTCCGCCCGCCCCAACAGCTCCGCAATCAGGCGAGCCAAGCGCCACGAGTCGCGACAGCCTGGAATCGCAGCCGGCGCTCGGCGCCTTCGGCCCCGGCAATGCTCCGTTCAGCCTCACCCAGGGCGCCCCTCGGCCGTCGCAGGTCCCAGGGCAACCAGTGCCCACAGTGAGCGCCAGCGCCGTGACGGAGCCACCGCCGGAGAGCGACCTGCCCCCTCCCACCAGGGACGAACTGGTCGAGGCGTGGGGTGACCACGTTCTCGCCCAGCTGCGTCCCCGAGTGCGCGCCGTGTTCGCAGTGGGCCGGTTTCTCGCGAGCGAAGGTGCGACGGCGATCCTCGCGCTCCCCAATTCCACCCACGTCGATCGAGCGAAAGAGCACTCCGAGGAGGTTGCGGAAGCTCTCGGCCGGTATTTCGGCCGCCCCGTTCACCTACGGCTTGTTGCCGAGACCGACGTGGGGGCTGCTCACCTGCCGTCGGCCTCGGCTGTCGGCGGCACCCGAGAAGTCTCGCAAGCAGATCCCGGCCCCTACGGCTCGCCAGCGCCGGCGCGCCCGAGGGCGACTGGCATGCCGGGTGCAGTCCCGACACCAGGAACACCAGGAGCCGGAGGATCGGGAGGAGCCAACCGCTCAGGATCCTTCTCATCTGACCCGATCCGAGCGACCGCGGTGCCCCGGACCGCCGTGAGCCATGATCCAGACGATGCCGGGGAGGAGATGCTCGACCCCGAGGACCTCGACCCGCTCGGCGAGCACGTTCCCGGCGACGCCGTTTCCTGGGCACAAGAGCGCCTCATGGAGGTTTTCCCCGGAGCGGAGGAGGTCTGAGATGGCAGAGGGCGACTCGTCTCCGACAGGAGGCTTGGGCGATTTGTTCTCGCAGCTCCAGGCTGCCCAGGCAGGCCTCGAAGCCCAGGCGGCGGCGATAGACGCGACCGTTGTCGAGGGCGGCGCGGCCGGCGGTGCGGTCGTGGTACGGCTGACCGGTTCGCTCGAGGCCGAGTCTGTGCGAATCGACCCTTCCATCATCGACCCGGCTGACCCATCCCTTCTCGAGGACGCCGTGCTGGCGGCGTTCCGCGACGCCCTCGGCCGGATCGTCGAGCTGAGGTCCTCCCTGCAGGCACAGATCGAGCCGCCACTTGGGAGAGAGACGGATTTCGGTGCGCTCGTCGGCAACCTCGATCTCGAGGGACTCCTGGGCGGCGTCGACGTCAACGCCCTCATGAGAAGGCTCGGTATGGGCCTGGATCCGGGCGAATTCGGCAGTCGTACCGCGCTGCGCGGCCAAGACGTGTTCGACGACGAAGACGACGAAGGCGACGACGAGATCGAAGACGACTACGACGATGAAGACGAAGACGAAGACGACGAGCGGACAGTAGAACCGGACGACGACGTAGTCGACGACGAGCCGCAGGTCTGACCGGCCCGTGCCAGTGTTTGTCGGGCCCATCCAAGACCTGGTCGACGAGCTCGGCCGCCTTCCTGGCATCGGACCGCGCTCGGCTCAGCGCATCGCCTTCTACCTGTTGGAGACGGACAGGGAGAGCGCCCTGCGCCTCGCACAGGCCATCGCGGAGGTGAAGGACCGCATCCGGCTCTGCGAGCGGTGCTTCAACGTCGCGGAGAGCGAGCTCTGCACCATCTGCTCCGATTCGCGACGTGACCGCAGCATCGTCTGCGTTGTCGAGGACCCGCGAGACATCATCGCCGTCGAGCGAACTCGGGAGTTCCACGGCATCTATCACGTGCTCGGGGGTGCGCTGAGCCCGATCGACGGGGTCGGGCCCGAGCAGCTGCGGGTGAGGCCGCTCTTGGTGCGGCTGGGCACCGAGGGAGTAGTCGAGGTGATCCTGTGCACGAACCCCAACCTCGAGGGGGAGGCGACAGCGATGTACCTAGCCCGGTTGCTTGTGCCGCTCGGGGTGAAGGTGACGCGTATCGCGAGCGGGCTGCCTGTAGGTGGCGATCTGGAGTACGCCGATGAGCTGACTCTCGGGCGTGCCCTCGAGGGCCGTCGGGAGGTCAGCGGCTGAGCCGGCGGGTGTGGCCGAAAAGCACGGTGCCGCCGGGAAGCACGGTGCCGCCGGGAAGCATGGTGCCCGCAGGAAACGGAGGCCTCTCGCCTCGAGCCAGCAGGCTCAGGCCACTACGCGCACGACTGCCGCGTCCCCCTGGCCGCCACCTCCGCAGAGCCCGACGGCCCCGACGCCACCCCCGCGGCGGCGTAGCTCGTAGAGCATGGTTATGGCCAGCCTGGTGCCCGACATCCCGATCGGGTGGCCGAGGGCGACGGCACCACCGTTCACGTTGACGATGTCACCGGGGACACCGAGCTCGTCCATCGAGGCGGCGTTCACGACCGCAAAGGCCTCGCTGATCTCGAACAGGTCGATGTCGACGATCCCGAGCCCGGCACGGGCGACGGCCTCCTGGATGGCATGGGAGGGTTGGGTGAGAAGCGAAGCGTCCGGCCCGGCCACCTGGCCGTACCCGATGATCTCGCCGAGGGGACTGAGCCCGAGCTCATCGACCCGCTCCGGCGACATCACCACGACTGCGGCGCCGCCGTCGGAGATCTGGCTGGCGTTGCCGGCCGTTACCGTCCCCTCCTCATCGAACGCGGGCCGCAACGCGGCGAGCGACTCGACCGTGGTCTCGGGCCGTACTCCCTCGTCGTTCTCGACGACGATCGGATCGCCCTTCCGCTGAGGCACAGAAACGGGGACTATCTCCTCGGCGAGCCGGCCAGCCTTCATCGCGGCCGCGGCACGCTCGTGTGACAAGGCGGCGAGCGCGTCCTGACGCTCGCGGGAGATTCCCAGCGCACGGTTGTAAAGGTCCGCGCTCATGCCCATCGCGACATGGTCGAAGGCACAGAACAACCCGTCGTGCATCATCGAGTCGACGAGCCTCTGGTCACCGAGGCGGTACCCGGACCTGGCACCGGGCAGCAGGTAGGGCGCCCGCGTCATCGACTCCATCCCGCCGGCGACGACGATGGCGGCATCCCCCGCCCGGATCATGAGGTCTGCGAGGTGGATGGCGTGCAGGCCGGAGAGGCATACCTTGTTGACCGTCGTGGCGGGCGTGACCATCGGTATGCCGGCGTTCACAGCAGCCTGGCGGGCGGTGATCTGGCCCTGGCCGGCCCCGAGCACTTGGCCCATGACGACGTAGTCGACATCCTCGGGGGCGACGCCAGCTCTGGAGAGCGCCTCCGCGATCGCCACACCACCTAGATCCGTGGCCGTGTAAGCGGAGAGGGCGCCGGCCAGCTTGCCGATCGGCGTACGGGCACCTGAGACGATCAGCGAACCGGGCATCGGGACCTCCGCATCGTCGGGAACGAGGACCAGCGCTCCTGCATGGGCCAAGGCTAGGCCGCGGCGGCCTCGCCTTCGCCCCCGGGGCCTCGAGGGGCGCTGGCGGTAGAGTGCCCGCTCATGCAGCCGTTCGGAGAAGTGACCGAGATCGACCACGTCGCCATCGCCGTGCGTGACCTCGAGGCCGCGATCGCCTGGTACGAGTCAGCGCTCGGCGCCCGGGTGGCGTATCGGGAGCGGGTCGAGCGCGATGAGGTCGAAGAGGCATTGCTCAGCGTCGCCGAGTCCTTCATCCAGCTGCTCGCCCCGACTTCTGACACTTCTCCCGTCGCGAGATTCCTCGAGCGCAAAGGCGAGGGCATCCACCACGTCGGCTACAGGGTGAGCGACTGCGCCGAAGCCATCGAGCACCTGCGAGCTGCGGGCGCCGAGCTCATAGACGAGAGCCCCCGGCCCGGATCGCGCGGAACGACGGTGGCATTCGTGCACCCGCGCAGCGCCTTCGGCACGCTCATCGAGCTGGTCCAGGAGCAGCAGGGCTGAGTGCGGCCGGCCGAAGTGCGCCCCGCCGAGGTGCGCGGCCTTGAGCGCGCGGCGCCCATCGCCGCGGCGACCGCGATCTGCCGGGCGCCGGCGGCCACCCGGGGAGCGACCGCTCAGGCGTGCTCGCCCCGGAACTGGCGGTAGAGCTCCACCAGGCCCTGGCGGGTCTCCGGGGCGAGATCCTCAGGTTGGACACTCCCGAGGATCTCGATGGTCGCCTTGATCTGCCGCACGTACTCCTCGCAGCCGTCACAGGCCCCGAGGTGAGCCTCGAAAGCCCGCGCGTCACGACGCGAGAGCTTGCCCTCGAGGTAGTCGGTCACGAGTTCGACCGCCTCCCGGCAGACGATGTCGCGCCGGCGCGTGAGCAGTCTCATTGCCTCGCCACCTCGTCTTCGAAGATGGCTCGAATCCGGCTGCGCCCGCGGTGCAGGAGAACCCGTTGGTTGCCTTCGCTGATCCCGAGCACGTCACATACTTCCTTGCTGGACAGTCCATCGAGGTCGCGAAGTGTTACGACGGCACGCTGGTTCTCAGGCAGCTGGGAGACCGCAGCCTGGACCTGAGCGAACAGGGGGCCGCTGGAAAGCCTTTCGACGATCTCGTCGGACCAGTGGGCCGGCGGGTCCGACCAGACGCCTTTCTCGTCGAAGCGCCGCCTGTCGACGCTCCCCTCGTCCCCGAGGTCCACCGGCGTCGTGCGTTGCTCGCGTGTCCCGGTCGAGCGCGCCCTGTTGGCGAGGATGTGGAAGACCCAGGTCTTGAGCGACGACCGGCCTTCGAAGCCATCGATGCCCTTCAGAACGGCGAGCCAGGTATCCTGGGCGACCTCCTCGGCGACGGCGCGGCTGGAGACGAAACTCTGGGCGAGGCGGACCATCGACGGGTGGTAGGCGTTGATCAGCTCGGTGAAGGCTGACTCGTCACCCGAGCGCAACCGGCGCACCAGGTCCTCATCGCTCACGCCCGCAGCGTAGGGCGCGCGGGATGAGGTTGTTTCCGCGGCAACCGTGACCGGCGATAACTGGAGGGCGTGCCCGGTCACGGGCGGCCGGCGTGCCCGGTCACGGGCGACGGCGCGACCGGTGACGGGCGGCCTACGCACCCGGCGCCCGGTAGCCTTCCCGCAATGACGGAGCAACCCACGTCTGACCACTCGATGGGCGCCCGCCTCGCCGCGCTCGGAGCCAGGCGGGAGGAAGCGATCAACGCGGGATCGCAGCGATCGGTCAAGTCCCACAAGGCAAAGGGCAAGATGACCGCCCGCGAGCGGATCGACTACCTGCTCGACGAGGGCTCCTTCCAGGAGCTGGACATGCTGGTTCGCCATCGCTCGCATGGCATGGGCCTCGAGCGCTCGCGTCCGTACACCGACGGCGTCGTCACCGGCTACGGGACGATCGATGACCGGCGCGTCTGTGTCTTCAGCCAGGATTTCACCGTCTTCGGCGGGTCGCTCGGCGAGGCGCATGCCGAGAAGATCCACAAGGTCATGGACCTCGCGCTCTCGGTCGGAGTGCCGATCATCGGCCTGTGCGACTCGGGCGGCGCACGCATCCAGGAGGGCGTGGTGTCGCTCAACGGCTACGGCGGCATCTTCTACCGCAACGTCAAGGCGTCAGGCGTGGTGCCCCAGATCAGCGTCATCCTCGGCCCGTGCGCGGGCGGGGCCGTCTACTCGCCGGCGATGACGGACTTCATCTTCATGGTGCACGAGACGAGTCACATGTTCATCACCGGGCCCGATGTCGTGAAGACAGTCACCGGTGAGGACGTGACCCTGGAACAGCTCGGCGGGGCGATGAGCCACGCCACGCGCTCGGGAGTGGCCACTTTCGTCTCGCCCGACGAGAAGTCCTGTCTCGACGAGGTCCGCTACCTGTTGTCGTTCCTGCCTTCCAACAACCTCGAGACTCCGCCGGACCTGGACGAGCCCGAGGACCTGGACGCGAAGCTCGTCGAGCTTCGCGACATGGTCCCGGCCAGCCCGAACCAGCCCTATGACATGAAACGGGTGATCACAGCCGTGGTGGACGGCGGTGAGTACCTGGAGTACTTCCCCCACTGGGCGAACAACCTGACGTGCGGCTTCGCTCGTATAGCCGGGCGCGCCGTAGGGGTGGTCGGCAACCAGCCGAGCGTGCTGGCCGGGGTGCTGGACATCGCCTCTTCGGAAAAGGCGGCCCGTTTCGTGAGGACCTGTGACGCCTTCAACATCCCGCTTGTGACCTTCGTCGACGTCCCGGGTTTCATGCCCGGGACCGACCAGGAGTACGGTGGCATAATCCGCCACGGAGCGAAGCTTCTCTATGCGTATTGCGAGGCAACGGTGCCTCGGGTGCAGGTGACCACGCGCAAGGCCTATGGCGGCGCTTACGTAGTCATGGACTCGAAGTCCATCGGCGCCGACTTCGCCTACGCCTGGCCCTCGGCCGAGCTGGCGGTCATGGGCCCGCAGGGCGCCGTGGAGATCGTGTACCGGCGTGAGCTCGTGGACTCGCCCGATCCGGCGGCGCGCCGCGCCGAGCTGGTCGACGACTATGCCGAGCGTTACGCGAACCCCTATGTCGCCGCCGAACGCGGTTATGTCGACGCCGTGATCGATCCCGCCGACACCCGCGCCGTTCTAGCCCGGGCACTGCGGCTGCTCGCCTCCAAGCGCGAGGAGCTGCCGAAGCGCAAGCACGGGAACGTCCCGCTTTGAGCCAGCGCCCACTGGCACACCCGGGCATCCCTGCCCGTCCCCTCAGCGCTCCGCCGGAAGTGGCCGAAGCGATCGCCGCGGCCGTGGCGATGTGCTGGCCCAAGGCGCCGAGCACACGACCGGACCAGTACCGAGGCGGGCGTGAGAGAGCGGGGGGCGCTCGGGAGCAGGCGTGGCGTTTCTCGAGTCGGTGGTGGCGCCTGCCGGTGTCCCTACGCCAAGCTCAGCCGTGGAGGGAAGGAGGGCCCCGGTGACCCCCGGGGCGGAGGTCTGGGACCTGACGAGCGTGGCGGACGACGAGGTCGTCTTCCATCTCCACTCCCCCGACCTGCTCACGACGGGTGACGCGCCCGACGACTGGGGACCGGGCTACGAGGTCATCACCGGCCTCAAGCCAGGCGCGAGCCTGGTGCGCCACGGCATCGAGGCGCGCACGCTCGAGCGGCCGCCGGGCGAGCTGCTGTGCAGGTTCGCCACCGTCAACGACCTCCACTTCGGCGAGACCGAGTGCGGCAAGCTCGCCGACGTCACCGAGGCCGTCGGCTACCTCGCCGCCGCCGGGACGGACCTCGGGGTGATCAGGGACAAGCTGCAGGAGTTTCTCGAGCAGCTCGGGCCCCTCGTGGTGTGCTCGTCGCCGGTGGGGGCGACGCTGTACCCCGAGATGATGAGCCATGCCGCCGTGACCGAGATCGTCGGCTTCGACCCGGCGGCGGTCGTGGTCAAGGGCGACCTCACGGCCTCGGGGCTGGTGGCCGAGTACGACGCCTTCCTGCAGTGCTACCTCGACACCTTCGACGACCGCCTCTTGCACGTGCGCGGCAACCACGACGCCTTCACGGGGCGCCGTTTTGCGTCCGAGTCCTGCCAGGAACGAGTGCTGCCCGGCGTCATCCTGGCACTGCTCGACACGGTCATCGAGGGCCGGGACTCGGGCCAGGTTCGAGACGAGCAGCTGGAGTGGCTCGACGAGCTCGCCGCCCGCGCCGACCGCCCGGTGCTCGTGTTCGGCCACCACCACCCCTGGCAGCCGGGCTCTTCGAACCGATCCGGGGACTACTTCGGGATCAACCCGGACGACTCCGAGCACCTCGTCGCGCTGATCGCGAGGCGTCCCTCCATCGCCGGCTACTTCGCCGGGCACACGCACCGCAACCGCGTGCGCCGTTTCCCCGAGACCGGTGACGTCCCCTACGCGGAGGTGGCCTGCGTGAAGGACTTCCCGGGCAGCTGGGCCGAGTATCGCGTCTTCGAGGGCGGGATCCTGCAGGTCCACCGCCGGCTGTCGTCGCCGGCCGCCCTCGCCTGGTCCGAGAAGTGCCGGGCGCTCTTCTGGGGCATGTACCCCTCTTACGCGCTGGGCAGGCTCGAGGACCGTTGCTTTGCGATCATGCCCCGGAGCGGAGCGGGCTGACGCTCCCGCCTGGCCCCAAGGCCTGGGGCAGCACCACAGGTTCACGGCTGCGTCGCCTGAAGGGCCGAAGGCCGGCGGGGCTGAACCCGACCTCCTCCGAACAGACCTCCAGGACTAGAATCAGTTCCGGAAGGGGCAGCCATGCTGTGTGTACAGGATGTGATGCACACAGACTTCTGCCGCGTGGAACGCGGCGAGACGATCGCCGACGTGGCCCGGTGCCTACTCTTCCACGACGCCGAGTGCGCCCTTGTCGTCGAAGGAGGCGAGCTGGTCGGCATAGTGAGCGAGCGTGACCTGCTCGGGATCGTCACCGAACGCGACCTTCTGAAGGCGGTCCTCCCGACCGTGGCCGAGATCAGCGAGGCGGACAGCTTCCGCGCCTTCAGCGATCTGGTGACGGTGGCCCGCGACCATTTCTCCGCTCCCGTGGACTCGGTGATGACTAGGCACGTGCGCACGGTCGAGGCGGACGCGTCCTTG
>JBKQMT010000193.1:0-9138 GCA_052146595.1 Acidimicrobiales bacterium | reverse complement strand
CTGCTCGTGAAGGCAGGGCTCGCCCACGAGGGCGAGCACGGCGTGCGGGACGCCTTCAGGGGCCGGGTCGTCTTCCCCATCTTCGACCCGGCGAGCAAGGCGATCGGGCTCGGCGGCAGGATCCTTCCCGGTGCAGGCGAGGGAGCAGGGCCCAAGTACCGCAACTCGCCCGAAACACCGATCTACTCGAAAAGGCGCACCCTGTACGGCCTCAACTGGGCGAAGCAAGCCATCGTCCAGGCAGGCGAAGTGATCGTCTGCGAGGGCTACACCGACGTCATCGGCTTCTTCACCGCCGGGCTGCCGCGAGCGGTCGCCACTTGCGGGACATCGCTCACCGAGGAGCATTTCCGCCTTCTCGGGCGCTTCGCCAAGCGCGTCGTCCTCGCCTTTGACGCCGACGCGGCCGGCCAGTCCGCCGCCGCCCGCTTCTACGAGTGGGAGAAACGCCACGAGGTGGAAGTGGCCGTCGCCGCCCTCCCCCCGGGCAGCGATCCGGCGGACCTGGCGATGCGTGAGCCGCAGGTCTTGAAAGAGGCGGTGGAGAACGCGAAGACGTTTCTCTCCTTCAGGGTTGATCGGGCGTTGGCCTCCAGTGAGCTCAGGACCGGTGAAGGGCGGGCCCGTGCGGCCGAGACCGCTCTCGCCGTGGTCGCCGAGCACCCGAACGAGCTCGTGCGCGATCAGTTCCTCGTCACCGTCTCGGACCGGACGAGGCTCGACCCGGAACGACTGCGGCCACGGCTGGAGGCCCTCGTGCAAGCCTTCGCTGCCTCGGGTCGCAGCTCTCCCGGCGACCCGGGCAGGACTGGAGCAGGGGGCCTGAAGCAACCGTCGGACGAGGCACCGCCGTGGGAGCCGGACGAGGAGGCGAGCTTCGACCGGCCCGGCGATGGTACGGGAACGACCGGACGTGGCCCCAACGCCCACCGGCGCTCGGGACCGGCTGCTCCCGGGGAGCGCGCCGGTCGGGACGCGCTCGTGCTCGCCGTTCGCGAGCCAGGCGCCATGGCGGGCCGATTGCACGAGGCGTTGTTCGCCGATCCTCTGCAACGGACCGCGTTCAGGGCTCTCCTGGGCTCGGCAAGCCTGCACGAGGCGATCGAGAGCGCCGATGACGAGGCCGCGGAGCTGTTGCGGCGCCTGGCCGTGACAGAACCCGAAGCGGACCCAGACCAGACGGTCATCGCCCTGGCACGGGCCGCTGCCCAGGTCTCGCTCGGCGAGATCGAGGCCGACGCCCGCCAGGCCGAGGCTGAGGGTGACGCGGCCCGGCTCACGGCCGCCGCAGGTGCCATCAGCTGGTTGAAGTCCGAGCTGGAGATCCTGCAAGAACCGGGAGCGGCTGACCATATGCCACCGGCCGTCAGTGAGGCTGCGAATCGATTGGTAGGGTGGCTATTGCAGCGCGATCTGGAGGCGAGATGACCGGCACGACAGAGCAGGCGCCCACGTCCAGCGTCACAGGGTTCCCCACTGACAGCGTCGCGGCCGAAGTCGCCTCCGACGCAGTCGAACCTGAGCTGGCCGAACCTGAGCTTGCCGAACCGCTCTTCGCGAACCTCGAAGACCTCCCAGTCGAGGGTCCACCGCCCGCGGACCCGAGCCAGCGCGCTGCCGCAGCCCCCAAGGCGCGCCCACGCCTCGTCTCCATGGCGCCGTTCAGCGGCGGGAACGGCGATACGCAGGCGACCGACCCGGTCCGCGCCTACCTGAAGGAGATCGGGCGCGTCTCTCTGCTGTCGCCGGAGCTCGAGGTCCTGTGCGCGCGAAAGATCGAGGCCGGCCAGGAGGCGGTTGCCGAGCTGGAGGCTTGGCGGACCGCGGGCAGCTTGGACAAGGTTCCCTTCGAGCAACGCCGAGCGGCCGAACGAGCGGTCCACGAAGGCTCGGAGGCCAAGGACCTCCTGATCGAGGCGAACCTGAGGCTCGTGGTTTCCATCGCGAAGCGTTACCGCAATCGTGGCATGGCCTTCTTGGACCTCATCCAGGAAGGCAATCTCGGGCTCATGCGTGCCGTCGAGAAGTTCGACTACCGCCGCGGCTTCAAGTTCTCCACCTACGCCACCTGGTGGATCCGCCAGGCCATCACAAGGGCGGTGGCGGACCAGGCCCGTACGATCCGGATCCCCGTCCACATGGTCGAGACGATCAACAAGATCGTGCGCACCCAGCACCAGCTGGCCCTCGAGCTGGGCCGCGAGCCAACGGTCGAGGAGATCTCCGCTCGGACTCAATTCCCGGTCGAACGCGTGCGCGAGCTGCAGCGGATCAGCCAGGACACCATCTCCCTGGAACAGCCGATAAGCGAGGAAGAGGACTTCAGCCTCTCGGACCTCATCGAGGACCACACCGCCGAGGTGCCTGTCGACGCAGCCACGCGGATGCTGCTCAACGAGGCCGTGAAGCGAGCCCTCAGCGAGTTGACGGAGCGTGAGCAAGAGGTGGTGAGGCTCCGTTTCGGACTGGACGACGGCCGGATCCGCACCCTCGAGGAGGTGGGACAGATTTTCGGGGTCACCCGGGAGCGCATCCGTCAGATCGAGATGAAGACGCTCGCCAAGTTGCGCCAGCCGATGGTTTCCCGCCCGCTGCGCGACTACGTGGAAGGTGACTGAAGCCGACTGCCGGGTCCGGCCCAGCTCGGCCAGCCGGGTCAGCTCTAGCTTGCCCAGGTCCTCCTGGACGATTGCGCGCGTTGAGCGGCGATGGCGTCCTCGAACAGGGCGATGACTCGTTCACGGGCAATGTTGCCCACCGGGCCCCGCAACAGGTCTCTTGCCCTTTCCCGAGCCAAGTCACCCAGCGCGAGCACCTTCTCGGCCCTCAGATCGGCCGAGCCCGGGCCCGGGCCCCTCTGGCCCCGCCACTGTGAGCTGGATGCCCTGTGCGGGCTACGCGCCCCGAGCGGCCGTTGGAGCTGGCGAACCTTGTGGGTCAGGTAAAGGCAGGTTGCGCACCCCACGACGAACCCGGTCCTGAATCGCATCCGCCTTTCTTACCTCGCACGTCCAAGGATTGCCAGCGCGACCGCCAGCCCGGCTAGTCTGCGCTCTGATCCGGGGTAGCTCAATCGGCAGAGCACGCGACTGTTAATCGTGTGGTTGAGAGTTCGAGTCTCTCCCCCGGAGCTGGGTCCCACCGGAGCTGGCCCGCAACCCACCTGCGCTTGGCGGGCAAGCGAGCTGGTTGCTAGCCGGCCCGATGCGGGTGCGCCCACGGCTGGGGCGCGAAGCTCCCGTCAGTTCGGATCGTCAGGTCGTGAGCCCAGGTCAGCACCCTGTACTTGCCGACGACGGCCACGTGCCGTGGCGGCCCGAACGACGCCAGGGCGGACTGCGCCTCGACGTCATCCCACGGCGCGGCTGAGTTGTAGACGAGGAACTCGAAGCCTCCGCCGTACCACGATGAGCTCGATTGCCGCAGGTAGCGGCCGATCTGCTGTCCCCCGATAAGGGTGGAGACCGGGCGGACCACCACCGCGTCCGATGAGACCACCGTCACGATCGAAGCGCTCCAGTAGTCACCGATGCCCTTGGTGAGATGGTGCGCCTCGAGATAGCTCGCCAGCTGCGAGACCGGTTGTACGGGGGGCGCCATTGTGATGGAGGTGACGAAGGTCGACGCGCAGCCGGCGACCACGAGCGCAGCGACCCCGGTGAGAAGGGCTTTCGACCATCTCTCGCGCGTCAGTTCCGCAATCTTTCCCACGAGGCATCCCGCGAGGATCGCGCCGAAGATGACCGGCGCGTTTAGGTAGCGGGCGAAGGCGATCGACGAATCGAAGGACAGCCATACGAAGGTGCCGCAACCGCCAATAAGGCCGAAAACGAGCACGTCCTCGAACCAGAGGGCCTCCCGGCTGTCCCGGCCGCGGGGCTCGCCTGGCAGGTGCAGTGCCGCACCGGTAACGACCGAGCTGACGACGGAGACCAGCCCGAGGACGATGGCCAACGCACCCACTGCCAGCCCCACGGCGTGCGCGAGCTGGAGGACGTGCGGCACCGCGGGCGGACCGAACACGCCCGGCTTTACGTCCTCTAGTGCCGCCCCAAAGGTGAAGACGTGGTAGAGGTTCTGGGTCATCTGATGGAACGGCGCCCTCGGGTTCGCGGGAGCGATCGTGAAGGTACCTATCAACCGGGCGATACGGCGCACGACCTCGGCGAGCACCAAACCACCCAGTGCGGCCGCCAGTGCCGGAACAGCCGCCATCCATCGCCCAGCCCGGCGGGCGCCGACCAACCCCGCAAGGCCAATCGGTACCACGCCGAGCACCAAGGTCTGGAAATCGCCGGCCAAGCCTGCGGCGAGCAGTACCACGGCCGCCGCCCAGCCCCAGCCGAACCGGCCCCGTCGCAGCGCCACGAACGCAGCCAGACACCAGAGCGTTGTCGTCACGTGGAGCGGGCCTAGCAAGAAGTAGCCGGAGAACGCATGCGTCGGCAGGCCGAGAATGGCCACGACGGTCCCTGCCGCGAACACGCCCGCCCACCGACTGTGACCCCGCCAAGCGATCCAGGCCCCGGTGGCGACGACGGCGGTAGCGACTATCGCCGGGACGAGGTTGAGCAGCTGATTGTGGACTCCGCCGATGAGGATGGCAATGGCGTAGACCGGCACGTCGACCAACCAGAACGAGTCGAGGGAAAGCGCCCAGTGGTTGAGGGTGAAATTCCCACTGCTCATGGCCTTGCCCTCGAGAACCACCGTGGCCCCGTCCGAGCTCGGGGGAAGTGAATGCACCGACGCGAGATAAAGCAAGCCGACCATCCCGAAGAGCCCCACCGCGCACGCGCACCAAAGGGCGATACGCCAGACAGACCGGCCCGTCAAAGGGCTGCTGCTGCCTTGCGATCGCACGGCCGGATGTTAATCAAACAGGGTGTCCGGCCCAAATCGCGTTTTACTATTTATTAGGTGGAACTCATGCCAATAGGTGCGAGCAGCTTCACGTCGGCAAGTGTGACCAGCGAGTTGCCATCGGGAGGTCGTCCATACGGGCGCGCTTGCAGTTGAGCCGGCCGAGACTCTTAGCCGACTCGGACCAGCTCTTCGACCCGAGCGCCCCCTCACGGTGGAGCTGGCCGGAGGCATTAGCATCCGTGCGAGCAGCCAGGGCAGGTGGCGCGTAACCCAGCAAGGGCCCGTAGCTCAGCGGTCAGAGCAGGGGACTCATAATCCCTTGGTCGCAGGTTCGATCCCTGCCGGGCCCACAGATAAACTCGCAGGTCAGAGTTCTTTTACTCCGAAGCCGTATCAGGCCTGCTAGCTTCCACCCAACATTCCACCCAACAATTTCGGAGGAACTGAGTGGCGGGAAGCCTGCGGCTTGTGAAAGCGCCCGACGTGTACGAGCTGCGCGTCTACGTCGGTCGCGACCGGTCCGGACGGGTTAAGCATCGCTACGAGCGCTTCATCGGCAACAAGCGTTCCGCACAACGCGCCCTCGCCGCTCTCGTAACCGAAGTCGAGCAAGCCAAGGAGAATGAGGCCGATCCCGAAAACATCTGGGCGTCGAGCACCACTTTGAACACCGCCTTCGACGCATGGAAGCTGAACGGGTGGCAGGACCTCTCGCCGTCTACGACGCGCCGCTACGAGAGCATCTGGCAGGTTCACGTCGAGCACTCGATCGGGCGTCGCAAGATCGCCGAACTGAGCGCCTATGACTTCGAGCGCTTCTTTCGCAAGCTGAAGGCCGATGGACTCGCAGAGGCGAGTGTGCGACAGACCCGCGCCATATTGAACCGCACCTGCCGTCTCGCCCGGCGCTGGAGTGGAGGGGTTCTCCCGAACCCGGTGGCCGAGACCGAACTTCCAAGTTGGTCGATGGACGCGGACCGGGTCGTACGGGCACCTGAAGCCACCGAGGTCGCCGCATTGCTCCGAGCGTGCACCGAGGAGGACCCGCGCGTAGCGGCGTTCGTCCGCGTCGTGACAGCGACCGGGGTGAGAAGGGGCGAGGCCTGTGCTCTGCGTTGGAGCGACGTCGATTTCGAGGCGAGGACGATCACGATCGACGAGTCGATCGTGGCCTCGCGTGGCGGGGCGATCGTGAAAGGCCCGAAGACCAGAGCGAGTGTCCGCCGGCTCAGCATCGACACCGGCACGGTCGAGGTCCTCGACGCTCTCCGGGACGAACAACGCGAGCTTGCCGCGATGTGCGACACCGAGCTGACCGACGAGAGCTTCGCCTTCTCCTTCGAGCCCGGGGGTGCGACGCCTCCCTATCCAGACGTGATGAGCCACGCCTTTGCGAGCATGCGAGACAGGGCGAAGGTCGCAGGTGACGTCCACCTGCACTCGCTTCGTCACTTCCAGGCCACCGTCCTCGACTCGGTCGTCTCCGAACGTCAAAAGCAAGCACGGCTCGGCTGGGCGACGGTGCACATGGCCCGCCACTACACAGATGCCGTGACCGAGGAGGACCAGAAGGCTGCCGAGTTCGTCGGCCGGCTGCTCGACGAGGATCGCCCACAGGTCGGGCAGAGCTCACGCAAGAAAGCGTGATCGTCGTGGGCGCGTCCATCTGACGATCCCCTGTCTCCCGCGAGGCGCTCCAGCGCCGCGCGCGGGATACGGATCCGCTTTCCAATCCGGGTCACGGTGAGGGGGCAGGATCCGGACTTGATTGCGGCGTAAAGGGTTGATCGCCCCATCCCGAGGGTCTCGGCCGCCTCGGCGACGGTGAACAGCAGTGGGCTCGAACTTCTTCTTGTCACGGCGCGACCAAGCTGGCGAGGCTTTGCAGGTCCGCGCCGTCGAAGGCGACTCGGGCGGTCATGGCGTCCCTCCTCTCGGAGCGATCCCGATGACCTCTCCTATATAGGAAGCACTGGGAGATCCAGGCTATTTGTCATGGACATGTTGCCCATCGGTGCCCTCGTCCTCGACAGCACAGAGAAGCCCTGATGGGTGGTCTTCTCCCCTGATTGGATCGAGCCGAAGTGTCAGCAATTTGACAGAACTGTACCAATGTATTAGTACAGTAGTTTGTGGAATCTGAAGCACCTCTGATCAGTTTCAGGCTTGACCCTCGGACCGGTGTTGCGCCCTATCGCCAACTCGTTGACCAGGTCCGCCAAGCGGTAAGTCTTGGCCTGTTGCGAGCTGGCGATCGGCTGCCTTCGGTGCGCGAGGTCGTAACTCAGATCACAATCAATCCGAATACCGTTCATCGCGCGTATCGAGACCTCGAGCATGAAGGAGTCGTCGAAGGCCGCCCCGGCCTCGGTACCTTCGTCGTGGCTTCGTCCTCACAGTTGGCTTCGGAAGACCGCGAGAATCTGATTTCTGGCCTGCGTGATTGGGTGGACAGGGCGCGCCTTATTGGTCTCGACGCCGAGGGCATCGCTGCGCTCGTGGCGGCCGTCATGGCTTCCGAAGAACCGATCGTCCGTGAGTGAACCAGCTCCGGCGCTCGAAGCAGCGGGACTCGGCAAGCGCTACGGTCGCAAGTGGGCGCTCGAGGACTGTTCGTTCCGGGTTCCAACAGGACGAATCGCCGCGCTCGTCGGCCCGAACGGCGCCGGGAAGTCGACGCTCTTGCGAATGGCGGCGGGTATCACAAGACCCACGGCCGGCGACGTCCGTGTCTTCGGCCGCTCACCACAAGACCAGACCGTCGCGGTGCTCCGCCAGATCGGATACCTAGACCAGGAGCGTCCCCTCTACCGCTCGTTTCGTGTCGACGAGATGCTGCGCTTTGGCGAAAAGCTCAATCCGGACTGGTACGACGCCGCCGCCCGTAGTTACCTCGACGCCCTAGAGATTCCGACCACCTCGAAGGTCGGGAAGCTCTCGGTGGGCCAACAGGCCCAGGTCGCCCTCACGATGTGCCTGGCGAAGCGTCCCGCCCTCTTGTTGTTGGATGAGCCGGTCGCCGCGCTCGACCCCGTCGCCCGCGAGGGTCTCATGCACATCCTTCTTCGCTCAGTGGTCGACGACAACACGACGGTCGTGCTCTCCTCGCATGCCGTCGCCGACCTCGCGACGATCTGTGACTACGTCATCATCCTCTCCGCGGCGCGCGTGTACGTCGCAGACGACCTCGACTACGTGCTCGCCAGTCACCGGCTCCTCATGGCATCGAGCGAGCAGGCTCCATCGCTCCCGCCGGGTGTGGTCGTCGTCTCTACCAGGAGCAGCGAGCGCCAGACGAGCCTCCTCGTCCGAGTCGAGCAACCGGTCACCGATCCCGCATGGCGGGTGATCGAGCCGACCCTCGAAGAGATAGTGATCGCCTACTTGCGCGAGAAGGGCCCGAGGAGCGTTGCTTTCGGTGAACCGGGCGATGGCGGACGCTCGAGAGACCTTCGATGATCTGGGCGACATGGCGGACGCACCGCTCCGTGTTCATCTCCTCGATCGTGGTCGCCGTCGCTTTGGCGATATGGCTCGCCATCACCGGAGCGATGGAGGCGAACTCCTGGGCGGTCTTCACCGGTCATCACTGCTCGATCGACTTCCCCGGCAGCTCGTTGGTCTGCATGAACAGCCTCTCGGGTGTGGGCAACTTCAGCTCGGCCAATGCGGCGCTCTGTGGTGCGCTCCCGGCGCTGCTGGGCCTGGTCTTGGGTGTGCCGCTTGTGGCTTCAGAGATCCAGCAGCGGACGAACCGCCTCGCGTGGACCCAGTCGATCACAAGGACGCGCTGGCTCCTCGTCAAGATCGGGGTTGGCGCGTTGTTCACTGTGGTGATCGTGGGCGCGTTGACACCGCTGGCCTGGTGGTGGACGGAGGCGGCACAGCGCAGTCACATCCAGCCGGCGACCTTCGACGTCTCTGGCATCGTCGAAGTCGCCTATGCACTCTTCGCCTTCATGCTCGGCGTCGCGCTCGGCACACTCATTCGCAGGAGCGGCTGGGCCTTCGCCGCCTGCGTCCCGATCTTCGCGCTCGTCCGCGCCGGCGTGCGGCTCTACGTCCGGTCAGGCCTCGTTTCTCCGGCCACGGCGAGCGTGAGCGCCTCTGCGTCGGTTGGCAACAACGACTGGCTCTTGAACGCGGGCTTTGTGCCGCTCGGCCGCTCCACTCCTGCGCCTGGACAGACGTGGTCGAGCAACGACTCGATCATCCAGAACTGTCAGAACTTCGCTTCCGGCGCACAGAAGCCAACGCATAGCGCCACCTACT
>JBKQMT010000192.1:0-14944 GCA_052146595.1 Acidimicrobiales bacterium | reverse complement strand
CGCCGTTTCCATGACGGCGGCCCCGCTTCCATGCCGCTTGGGTTGCCGCTGACCTGTTTCAGGTCAGCAAGCGGCGGTAACGCACCTCCAGGTAGCGCCCTCCGCCCACTTCGAAGGTCTTTCGCGCCCCGTCGGGAAGCCAGCCGTGACGCTCGTAGAACGCCCGCGCACGCGGGTTGTCGGCCAGCACCCAAAGCACCGCTTCGCGGTAGCCGGCGCGGGTGAGCTGTTCGATCCCAGCGGCCATGAGAGCGCTCCCGACCCTTTGACGCCAGTGGGCGGGATCGACGTAGCAGCCGTACACCTCGCCCAGTGGTGGCTCGCCCCGCCCCGCGTCAGCGCAGGGGCCACCGCTCAGCCAACCGGCCAGTTCGCCCTCGAGCTCGCCGACGAGCACGAACCGGCTCTCCGCCTCGGCGCCGAGGATCCGCGTCTGCCAATGCAAGATGCGCTGTGGGAGCTCGGAGCCCAGGCTTTGCAGGAACTCGTCCGAGATCACATCCGCGTAGCCGGCCTGCCAGGACCGTACATGTGAGGACGCGATCGCGGCCGCATCGGTCACTTCTGCCTGACGCACGACAGGGTCCATGGCTGATCTTGCCACTGCCGCCAATCCCCCGAGCACGCCAGAGCGCCAAGGCGCCCCTTTTTTCGTCGAACATATGTTCGTATACTGCCGCCCATGGCCACGCCTGCTCTTGCCGGGTCGACGTCACTGCCTGGCACCCTCACAGCTACCGGCATCGACACGCCGGGTCCCGGGATTGCCGTTCCGGCCACGGGCGTCGCCGCCCCGCGCCCTCACCCCCGTCCTGTTCGGGGTCCGTTGCCGGCCGAGCGGATACTGCCGGTCCCTCCGGAGCTGGCCGGGTTGTTCCCAGGCGGCGGGCTCCCAAGGGGTGGCACCGTCCTGCTCGGGCCGCCGTCGGCGCCGGACACGTCCCTCGGCCCTGCCGGCACGTCCCGTATCAACTCAGCCCCGCCAAGGTGGGCGCCGGGATTGACGAGCTTGCTGCTCTTGCTGCTCGCGGGCACATCGTCTCGGGGGTACTGGTGCGCCGTGGTCGGCTTGCCAGAGCTCGGTCTTATGGCAGCGGTCGAGCTGGGAGCCGATCTGGACCGTCTCGTCCTCGTTCCTCGACCGGGTTCAGAGGGCCGCTGGCAAAGCGTCGTCACGACATTGCTCGAGGCCGTCGACCTCGTCTGTCTCGTCCCGGACACCCCGGTGCGGGCAGCGGATGCCAGGCGGCTTTCCGCTCGTGCGCGTGAACGCCGTACGACTTTGGTCGTGTTGGACGCAGCGGGCCCCATCGGAGTTGCAACAGGACTCCTCTGCGGTGGCCAGGCGCGAGCGGGACGAGTCGTGGCACGTTGGCCGGGTCCCTCTGATCTGAGGTGCACCGTGATGGATTCGAGCTGGGCGGGGCTAGAGCATGGCCACGGGCTGCTCAGCTCCCGGCAGCTCGAAGCGGAAGTCGGCGGTCGTGGTGCAGCCAGCCGACCGAGACGAGGCCGGCTGCGGCTCCCGGCTCGAGGCTTGTAAAAGTGCCCCCGCTTCGCACTCTCGTCGTCTGGTGCCCTGATTGGCCTCTTGTTGCCGCCGGGCTTGCAGACCGACCGGCTGTGGTGGTCTCCGCCAACCGGGTGGTCGCCTCTTCTGCCCTTGCCCGGGCCGAAGGGGTGCGTCTCGGCCAGCGTCGCAGGGAGGCTCAGGCATGTTGCCCGGAGCTCGTCGTGGTGAGCGAGGAACCGGTGCGGGACGCGCGCAGTTTTGAACCCGTTGTCGTAGCGGTTGCGGGCTTCACTCCCCGAGTGGAGCTCACCAGGCCAGGGGCCTGTGCCATACCTGCCCGGGCCGCCGCCCGTTACTTCGGCGGGGAGGCCTCGCTCGCCGAACAGGTCTGTGACGCGGCTAGTGCTGCCGTCGTGGCCGTTTCCCGTGCGGCTGGCACTGCGGCCCCTGAGCCACCGTGCAGGGTGGGGATAGCCGACGGGCCGTTCGCGGCACGGCTCGCCGCGCGCGAGGGCAAGATCGTGCCTCGCTCTGCGACGCCGGAGTGGCTCGGTCACTTTCCGGTGGAGGTTCTCGGCCTGCCTGAGCTCACCGAGGTGCTCCGGCGGCTCGGGATCCGCACGCTGGGTGAGTTTGCCGAGTTGGACGAGGCGGCCGTGCTGGCCCGATTTGGTACCGAAGGAGGCTTTGCTCACCGCCTTGCCCGAGGTCTCGACGAGCGACCGCTCGCTCTCGGGGAACCTCCAGCAGACCTCACGGCTTGCCAGGCTCTCGACCCGCCCGCCGATCGGGCGGACGCCTTGGCCTTTGTTGCGATAGGGCTTGCCGAAGAGCTTGTCGGGCGCCTTGCTCCGCACGGGCTTGCTGCCACCCAGTTGCTCGTCGAGGCAGAGACCGAACATGGCGAGTCACTGCAGCGTTACTGGAGAGGTGACCGCCCTTTCACAGCCCGAGCCATGGTGGACCGGGTCCGGTGGCAACTCGAGGGATGGCTGCAGGGGCCGGTGGTCACAGCCCCGACTGCCGGTGTCACCATGCTGCGGCTCACGGTCGGCGATGCAGTGCCCGACGACGGACGGCAGCTGAACTTCGAAGGTGGTGTAGCAGAAGCGAGTCGGCAGGTCGAACGGGGCCTGGCACGAGTCCAGGGCCTTCTCGGCCACGAGGCAGTCCTGACCGCGGTACGCACAGGCGGGAGGGGCCCAGGCGAACAGATCTGCTTCGTACCCTGGGGCGAGGAGCCTGGGGAGGACCACTATCGCCACGCCAGAGTCCCCAGCTCCAAGACGGCTCGCTCTGGAGGGGGAAAGCGGGCACCCAGGGCCGTCCGTCCGGGACGCCGAACCGCCCGGGACGCGGCCGGTGCCCGGGACGCGCCACCTTGGCCAGGGCACCTCCCGCCTCCTTCGCCGGCTCTTGTCCATCTAATGCCCGTTCCCGTCGAGATCCTCGGTCCCGACGGGTCTCCGGTCGGGGTCACCGGTCGTGGGCGGTGCACGGCGGCTCCTTCGCGTTTGATGCTGCCGATCACCGGTGGCCCCTCTCTCGGGATCATGGGCTGGGCAGGACCGTGGCCGGCCGACGAGCGCTGGTGGGACCCCGCGGCTGCCAGGCGGCGGGCGCGTTTGCAGGTGCTGCTCGACGATGGGTCTGCGCACCTGCTTGTTCTCGAGCAGGGACGGTGGCGCCTCGAAGCCACCTACGATTGATTGGTCTTATGTTTCGGCAGGCCTGGGAAGACCTGCCCGCAAGCTTGAGGATCTCAGTAAGTTCACAGTGTCCGTGGAGGAAGAGCTGAGTAGCAGGCCGCATTGTTTGGACATCGACGTTCGAGCCGCGCCAGGCGAGCTGGGAGTTGAAGAGGGGATCTGCCCCTGGCGCTCTAGCGAGCGCTTGACCAAAGGTGAGAGTGATGGACGAACGCAACGACGGACAGCAAGAGCGAACCCAACCGACCGAACCCGTGTCTCCTTGGACAGAACTCGGGACCTCAGGCACAGTCCGGCCGGAGTCCTCAGACGAACCTTTCAGCCCGGCGTCTTCTCAAGCTCCTTGGCCGGCGGCAGCCGAACAGGGGAATCCTCCTGTCAGCCCGTCCGGCGACTACGCCCCCGGCAGTTACTCGCCTGATGGCTATGTACCCGAGAGCGACCCACCGGGCAGCTACGGTGCTGAGAGTTACGGACCGGGTGCTTACGGCCCCGGCGGCTACCGCCCCGGCGGCTACCGCCCCGGCGGCTACGGCCCCGGCGGTTACCCACCCGGCGGCTACGGCCCCGGCGGCTACGGCTCCGATACCTACCCACCCGGCGGCTACGGCCCCGGCGGCTACATCCCGGCTAACAGCTGGTCAACCGTGCCGGGAGATCCGCGGCGCGGCCGGAAGGTTGTAGCCATTGTCGCTGTAGTGCTCATGTTGATCGGCGCTGGAGCCGGAGTCGGGATCGCCTACCTGTCCCGATCGAATCAGAGCTCAGCAGCAGGGTTGGCTGCCTCGCCCGCCGGGCACTCGCTCACCACGGCTCAGATTGCGGCCGCCGTCGATCCTGCCGTCGTAGACATCGACACTAATGTCGGCGAGGGGACGGGCATGATCGCGACGTCCAACGGCGAGATAATCACCAACAACCACGTCATCGAAGACGCGAGCAGCATCAAAGTCTCGATCGACAATGGGGGTACCTACACGGCAACCGTCGTCGGGACCGATGCGGCAGCCGATGTGGCCGTCCTGCAACTGGAAGGCGTGAGCGGTTTGCCGACGGTGAAGTTTGGCAACTCGTCAGCTGTCAGCATCGGGAGCTCGGTCGTGGCGATCGGCAATGCCGGCGGACAGGGATTCCCGTCCACCGTCACAGCAGGAGCCGTGACGGCACTCGGCCGGACGATCATGGCGAGCAACGACAGCGGCACCACCGAGACGCTGACAGGCATGATCCAAATGGACGCTCTCATCGAACCCGGGAACTCTGGCGGCCCGTTGGTCGACTCGTCGGGCGACGTCATCGGCATGGACACTGCTGCGGCAAGTGCGGACGGGGCGACCCCGATAGGGTTCGCACTGCCGATCAACCGGGTACTGCAGATCGCGAATGACATCTCCCATGGCAAAGGTGGCCAAGGGATCGTCATAGGTGCCGTGGCGTTCCTCGGAGTCGAGGGCCAGACTGTCTCGCTCCAACAGGGTTCGGCTTCGGAGACAGGTGTGGGCCTGGAGTATGTCGACCCGGGAAGCCCCGCCTATTTGGCGGGTATTCAAGAAGGTGACGTCATCGTCGCCTTCGATGGCCACGCCACTCCCACTTTGAGCCAGCTGGCGACGCTGATTCACAGGCTGCGTCCCGGTGATCGCGCGCATGTCACCTTCGACAACCTGATCGGTGGCACCGAGACTGTCACCGTGACCCTTGCTGCGGCGCCACCTGTCTAGATCAGCGGTCGAGTGCGCACGGTGAGGTGGCGGACCTCGGCCGCCATCGTCGGCAAAGCCGAAGCCGAAGAGCGCTCCAACGATCGGACGACAAGGAGGCAGCAACTATGTCCAAGGCAGTCAGATTTGATCACTACGGTGACGTCGACGTCCTGTACATCGCCGAAGTCGATGTAGGTCACCCGTCCCCGGGAGAGCTCCTTGTGGCTGTACGCGCGGTCGGCATCAATCCGGGGGAGGCGGCCATCCGCGAGGGCTACCTGGACTCAAGGTTCCCTGCCACCTTCCCCTCAGGTGAGGGCAGCGACCTCGCGGGTGTAGTGAGCGAGGCTGGCGACGGCGTCGCGTCTTTCGCAGTCGGCGACGAGGTGCTGGGCTGGAGCGACCGTCGATCGAGCCAGGCGGAGTACGCCATCGTGCCGGAAGACCACCTGGTCCGAAAGCCGGGCAATCTCCCGTGGGAGGTTGCCGGCTCGCTGTTCGTCGTTGGTACCACCGCTTACGCAGCTGTTCGGGCGGTGGGCGCCGGTCCGGGCGACACGGTCGTTGTGTCAGCCGCGGCCGGTGGCGTCGGGTCGATCGTGGCGCAGCTCCTCAAGGTGAAAGGTGCCGCCGTGATCGGCATCGCCTCAGAGCACAACCACGCCTGGTTGAGCTCGATCGGGGTCACGCCCGTGGCCTACGGCGACGGGGTGGCCGAGCGTGTCCGAGCGGCCGCACCTCGCGGGATCGACGCCTTCATCGACACCTTCGGCGAGCAGTACGTCCGACTGGCGATCGACCTCCGCGTAGCACGCGACCGGATCGATACCATCACTGCGTTCGAGCTTGCAAAGCAGACGGGCGTCAAGGCCGAAGGAAGCGCGGCAGCTGCGAGCAGCGAGGTCCTGGCTGAGTTGGCTGATCTCGTCGCCTCCGGCCGGATCACCGTGCCGATCGCCGCCACCTACCCGCTCGACCAGGTTCGAGCGGCCTACGCAGAGCTAGAGAAGCGGCACACGCGGGGCAAGATCGTCCTTATCCCCTAGGCGATCGCGACGGCATCCAGCTGCCGGGCTCGGCGTGCTCAAGGGTCCGCTGGCCGCTTGGCTCAAGAAGACGTCTAACGGTGAGGGGCGATGCGATCGGCACCGCCATCGGCAAGGGGCCGTCCCTCGGCAGGAGCGGTGCCGTTGGCGGTGGCCTCCTCAGCAGGCACCTCTTTGGTGCCCCAATGGCCGTGTCCTGGACCAGGCTCTACGGGCAGTTCGACGCTGAAGGTGGCGCCGCCTCCAGGAGTCTCTGTGAGCACGACGCGGCCGCCATGGGCGTCGGCAACGGCCGCCGCGATCGAGAGCCCCAGCCCGGCTCCGCCCTGTGCCCGGACCCGGGCCGGGTCGGATCGCCAGAAACGTTCGAACACGTGTGCAGCGGCATTCGGCGCGATCCCGGGGCCGTGGTCGACGACCATGATCATCGCCTGACCCTGCACACCGCCTCGAGCAGGTTCGAAAGCGGCGATGATCTCGAGGGGGCTACCGGTCGGCGTGTAGGCGAGGGCGTTCGAAACGAGATTCCCGAGAAGCTGGCGCAGGCGCGCCTCGTCCCCGACGATCGGGCAGGAAGGTGGGGTTTCGCACGTCACCGTGCGGGACGGGTCGACTGCACGGGCGTCCTCGGCAGCGTCCGCGACGAGCGTCGTCAAGTCGACCGACTCTCGTTCGAGCGGGCGTCCTTGGTCGAGGCGGGCGAGCAGCAGCAAGTCGTCTACAAGCCCGGCCATCCGGGTCGACTCGCTGTCGATGCGGCGCATCGCCGTGTCGAGGTCAGCCGGACGATCGGCCAGTCCATGCTGGAACAGCTCCGCGTAACCCCGGATCGAGGTGAGCGGCGTCCTCAGCTCGTGTGACGCGTCCGCCACGAAACGCCGCAGCCGCGCCTCGGACGCCTCGCGCTCGCGAAACGCCGTCTCGATGCGTCCCAGCATGACGTTGAGCGCCCTGCCGAGCTGCCCTACCTCGGTACGGCCGTCGGTCTGCTCGACGCGTCGGCTCAGGTCACCGGCTGCGATCTCGTCCGCGGTGTCGGCCATCTTCTGAAGCGGGTGCAGGCTGAGCTTGATGATGAGCCAGGCCGCTATCGCAAGGGCGATCAGGACGGCGCAGCTGACGAGGAGCTCAAGCAGGAGCAGGTGGTGCAGGGCGGCGTCGGTTCCGGTGAGCGGTATCGCCTCCGCGAGCAAGTTGCCTGTCTTCTGGCCAGTGAAAACACTGTAAAGAGGGGCAATCAGCAAGCGGTAGGAATGAACGCCTCCACTCCCTGGCACCGTCGCGTAGACGGGCGAGGAGCCGCCGGCGGCCAGGCTCGCGAGCGACGAGGGGACGATCGGGGAAGAAACGATCGAGGATTCGAAGGACTGCCAAGGCAGGACCTCCTGGCCGCTCGTCGTGAGCTCCGCGGCCGAGGTGCCGGGTGTCACGACTTGGTTGGCGAAGCTCCCCGGTCCACCTTCCCCGAGTTGCCCCGAACCCCCGAGGTCCCGCAGCACCAGGTCAGCTGACCTGAAGAGCTGTTGGTCGAGCTGGCCTACGGCGTAGCTCCGGAACGACGTGTAGGTGATGGCCCCCGTTGCCGCCAACGCGAAGATCACGAATGCGCACAGGACCGCTATCAGCCGGACCTTCAACGACATGGGCACTCCCGGCTGTCGGTGCCGATTCCGCAAACCCGCATTGGGCAGGACATTCTCGTCAGGTGCGGGGCGGGCGGAGCACATAGCCGACCCCGCGCACGGTGTGGATCAGGTGGGGCTCGGTGAAGTCGATCTTCTTTCGGAGGTAGCTGACGTATGTCTCGAGCACACCGGCATCGCCGCCGAAGTCGTAGTTCCAGACGTGGTCGAGGAGCTGGGATCTGGTGAGCACCCGTCGCGGGTTCGAGAGCAGGTAGCGCAGCAGCCGGTACTCCGTTGCCGTCAGGTCGATGAGCTGGCCGGCCCGCCGCACCTCGTGAGCGTCGTCGTCCATCTCGAGGTCCGCGAGCTGGAGCAGCTCTCGGTCCGGTCCACCCTTGCCGGCGCGACGCAAGATGGCCTGGGTGCGCGCCACGAGCTCGGCCACGCTGAAGGGCTTGGTCACGTAGTCGTCGCCACCGATCGTGAGGCCCCTGATCTTGTCCTCGGTGGCGTCGCGGGCCGTGAGGAAGAGCACTGGGATGTCACGCCGGTCGCGCCGAAGGCGCTCGGCGATGTTGAAGCCGTCGATATCGGGCAACATCACGTCCAGCAGGATGAGGTCGGGGCGGAACGCGTCGATCTGTTCGAGCGCCCCATAACCGCTGGAAGCGGTCTCGACGTCGAAGCCCTCGTAGCGAAGTGCCATCGAGACGAGCTCGGTTATGGACTCCTCGTCATCGACGACGAGCACGCGAGGTCCTGCTTGTCCTCCTACCACCTCACCATTGTGGCCGATCAGTCTGGGAGTTTGCTGAATGTCCAATGTGGAGATTGTAGGGGGGCACGGGTTCCGAGCCGCCCCAGGAGGGGGCAACCTCTACGAACAAATGTTCGATAAGACCACTATCCTGTTCCGGTGGTCCGGTACGCGGAGCTCCATTGCCATTCGAATTTCAGTTTTCTCGACGGTGCCTCTTACCCCGAGGAGCTCGTCGCGGAAGCTGCCCGGCTCGAGCTCGGGGCTCTGGCGCTGACCGACCACGACGGGCTCTACGGGGTGGTGCGCTTTGCCGAGGCGGCAAAGGAGGCGGGAGTGCCCACCGTCTTCGGGGCCGAGCTCACCCTTGCCGGCCACCCGGGCTTTGTCGGCACTGCCGTCCCGGCACCGCCGCGCACCGGGACTCCCGACCCGCCCGGCTCCCACCTGGTCGTCATCGCCCGCGATCCCGAGGGCTACTCGCGTCTTGCCCGCGCCATCAGCGAGGGCCATCTCGCCGGTGGCGAGAAGGGGCGCCCCTGCCACGACATCGACCGGCTGGCAGGGCTCGCGGGAGGCCATTTCCTCGTCCTGACGGGCTGTCGCAAGGGAGCGGTGCCTGCCGCGCTCGTCGAAGCCGGTCCTGTTGCGGCTGCAAGAGAGCTCGACCGGCTCGTCGACCGGTTTGATCGCGAGAGCGTTGTCGTCGAGCTGTTCGATCATGGCGACCCTCTCGACTCGGCGCGTAACGACGCCCTTGCCGCTCTTGCCGCGCAGAGGGACCTTGGCATCGTCGCCACCAATGTCGTCCACCACGCCCTGCCAGCTGGCCGCCGCCTCGCCTCGGTGCTCGCCTCGGTCCGAGCGGGACGCCCACTCGATGAGCTCGACGGCTGGCTGCCCGCTGCAGGGGCGGCCTACCTGCGCTCGGGGGCAGAGCAGGCGAGGCGCTTTGCCCGCTACCCGGGGGCCGTCGAGCTTGCCGCTGAGCTCGGGCGCGCGTGCGCTTTCGACCTCCACCTCGTTGCCCCAAAGCTTCCCGATTTTCCCGTACCTGTGGGCCAGAGCGAGATGACATTCCTGCGCCAGCTCGTCGAAGAAGGGGCGACCCGGCGCTACGGCCCGGTTGGGGCTGAACGTGTGCCCGGGGCGTGGCGACAGCTGGAGCACGAATTGACCATGATCGAGGAGCTGGGCTTCGCCGGTTACTTCCTCGTCGTCTGGGACATCGTCGAGTTCTGCCGGCGCTCGGGGATCTATTGCCAGGGCCGAGGCTCCGCCGCGAGCTCGGCCGTGTGTTATGTGCTCGGGATCACCAATGCTGACGCCGTCTCGCTCGGCCTTCTGTTCGAGCGGTTCTTGTCACCAGAGCGCGACGGGCCCCCCGACATCGACGTGGACATCGAGAGCGGGCGGCGCGAGGAGGTCATTCAGTACGTCTACGGGCGCTACGGCCGCGAGCGGGCAGCGCTCGTTGCCGTCGTCGTGAGCTACCGGGCCCGGTCTGCGGTGCGAGACGCCGCCAAGGCCCTTGGCCACTCGCCTGGGCAGGTCGACGCCTGGGCACGGCGCATCGAGCGGTGGGGGTCACTTGGCAACGGCCATCACCCGACGGCGCCGCACCGCAAGGACCGCTGGACTTGGTGGAGCGCTGCCGCTGAGGGTGAGGCCGCACGGCGCCACGCACCGGTGGACGCGGTCGGTGACACTCGCCCAGGTCGTGACGACGTCGCTTCAGAGCCCGGTCCCGAGCAAGCAGCAAGCGAGCTCGGGATCCCGGCCCGTGTGCTTGCGGTGGCGACCGAGCTGGAGGGCTTTCCTCGCCACCTCGGCATCCACCCCGGAGGCATGGTCATATGTGATCGCCCGGTCTCGGAGGTCTGCCCGGTCGAGTGGGCCCGCATGGAGAACCGGACCGTGCTCCAGTGGGACAAGGACGATTGCGCCGCGGTCGGGCTGGTGAAGTTCGATCTTCTCGGCCTCGGGATGCTCGAGGCGATCCACCGGGCCGTTGACACAGTCGGCGCCTATCACCACGACGAGATCGACCTCGCGCTGATCCCTCAGGAAGAGGCCGTCTACGACATGTTGTGCGGTGGCGACTCGGTGGGGATCTTCCAAGTCGAGAGCCGGGCGCAGATGGCCACGCTGCCCCGATTGCGTCCGCGCTGCTTCTACGACCTCGTAGTCGAGGTCGCCCTTATCCGCCCTGGCCCGATACAGGGAGGGTCGGTTCATCCTTACCTCCGACGGCGTAACGGGGCCGAGGCGGTGACGTACTTGCATCCGTGTTTCGAGCGCAGCTTGGCGAAGACCCTCGGGGTGCCGCTGTTCCAAGAACAGCTCATGCAGATGGCGATCGACGCCGCCGGGTTCACTGCTGCCGAGGCCGATCGGCTCCGTCAAGCCATGGGCGCAAAGCGCTCCGCTTCGCGCATGGAACGCCTTCGTGCTCGCCTCTATAAGGGCATGGCAGAGCGTGGGATCACCGGCCAGGTCGCGGACACCATCTGGGAACAGCTGGCAGCCTTCGCCAATTTTGGCTTTCCTGAGAGCCATTCGGTGTCCTTCGCCTACCTCGTCTATGTGAGTGCCTGGCTGAAGCTGCATTACCCGGCAGCGTTCCTCGCGGCACTTCTCGACTCCCAGCCGATGGGCTTTTGGGCGCCGCACACCCTTGTCGCGGATGCCCGGCGCCACGGGGTCGTCGTCCTCGGCCCGGACGTGAACAAGAGCGAGCCCGGAGCATCGCTCGAGCCCGGACCGGGACCAGGGCCGTCGGTACGGCTCGGGCTCGCTTCGGTGAAAGCTATGGGCGCCAACCTCGCCGAGAAGATCGCGAGCGGCCGGCCGTACGAGGACATGGAGGATCTCGTGCGCCGAAGCGGTATCGGCCGCCCCGCCCTCGAGTCTCTCGCCACTTCGGGAGCACTCGCCGGGCTCGGCGGGGCTCCGACTCGCTCTGGGCAGAGCAGAGCTGCGGCCGGCGCAGGTGGGGCCCGACTCCGTCCCCTTACCCGTCGCGAGGCGCTCTGGGCGGCGGGTGCAGCCGCTGAGGCTCGCCCGGACCGTCTTCCCGGCACCGTGGTCGGGACCAAGGCCCCAGTTCTTCCCGAGATGGACGAGATCGAGGAGATGTCTGCCGACCTGCAGACCCTTGGGCTGTCACCGGGCTCGTCCCCGATGGCCTTCGTCCGGGCGAAGCTCACCAGCCGCGGAGTGGTCCCAAACGCCGAGCTCGTACGGGTACCCGATGGTGCCAAGGTCCTCGTTGCCGGCGTGGTGACCCATCGTCAACGGCCGGCGACGGCAGGGGGGACGACGTTTCTCAACCTGGAAGACGAGACAGGGCTCGTGAACGTCATCTGCTCGCCAGGATGCTGGACCCGCTATCGCAAGGCGGCGCGCTCGGCGGTGGTGCTGCTCGTCCGTGGGCGGCTCGAGCGGGGAGAGGGGGCCGAGCCGAGGGCACCTTCATCCTCGAACGTAGTGGCCGAGTACCTGGAGGAGATCGACTTCGCGATGGCGGTCGGCCGGTCGAGGGACTTCCACTGACGGCGCCTTGGGGATTCTCTCTGGTGACAGTGTCAAGAAGATGGTGAGCACTGGCGGGACTGGCGAGACGCTAGGTTTTTCAGCGATCACCGCCCCCGGCATAATGCGCTGTAGAAGTCCGCCTCGGCCTGTGATTTGAGACCCACGGCGGACTGACCCCCACCAAGCTCGAGACGGAGACCCCAGACGGATGAACGTGTTCTTCAATGGCCTCGGACGCTTCGCCGTCCGGTTTCGCTGGTTCATCGTCGTCGTATGGGTAGTCGGGACGTTCGCCTCGGTTCACTTCCTTCCGTCCCTGGCGAGCCAGGTGAACAACGACAACTCGGCCTTCCTGCCCAACAGCGCCCCGAGCACGATGGCGGGCAACCTCGCCGAGCCCCTGGTCGGTAAGGCGACGCTGGAACCCGTCATCATCGTCGGCGTCAGCCAGCACGGCCCGATAACCAGGGCAGACACCGAGGCGACCGGTCGCCTCGCGAGCGCCGCCAGAAGGGTCCCCAACGTCGAGGTGGTGCAGTACGTCGGGATCTCTCCGGACGGTCACGCGGTACAGCTCGTCGCCGAGGCGAACGTCGCCGGGTTCAGCCCTGGCCCGTCCGAGGACGTCGTCAACGGGCTGATGGCCGCATTCGGCAGGGTTGGAGCACCCCCCGGACTGCACTTCCACGTGGCAGGTGTCGTCGCCACGAACGTCGCGGAGCAGAAGCAGTCGAGCGTGACAGGCAACCGGACCCAGTTGCTTTCGATCCTGTTCATCATTGTGTTGCTGCTGTTCGTCTTCCGTTCGATCCTCGCGCCCTTTATCACCTTGCTGCCGGCGGCGATCGTCCTGCAGCTGTCGGGCTCGCTCATCGGCGAGCTCGGCGCCAACGGGCTCAAGATCTCCCAGATCACCCAGCTGCTCCTCATCGTCCTGATCCTCGGCGCCGGGACCGATTACGGGCTCTTTCTCGTGTTCAGGGTCCGAGAAGGCCTCCGCTCAGGCCTGTCGTCGCATGATGCGGTGGCCCGCGCCGTGGCGCGGGTGGGCGAGTCAATCAGCGCGTCGGCGGGCACGGTGGTCCTCGCACTTTTGACCTTGCTGTTCGCAAGCTTCGGGATCTACCACGACCTCGGCGTGCCGCTGGCGGTCGGGATCGCCGTGATGCTCGTCGCCGGGGTGACGCTCTTGCCCGCGCTGCTCGCCATCCTCGGGCGCGCCGTGTTCTGGCCGGCGAAGATCGCACCGGGGGACGCGAACGAGAGCTGGTGGGGCAAGGTCGCCCAGCGCGTGATCCAGCGTCCGGCACACACGCTCGCGATCGGCGTCCTCGTCTTCGGGGCGCTCGCCTTCGGGGCGCTGTTCTACACGCCGGCGGGGTTCGGCGGAGCTACAAGCGCCCCGAGCGGCAGCGACGCGGCCAGCGGCAACGCGGCCCTCGCCAAGTACTTCCCGCAGGCGAGCTCGAACCCGACCAACCTCATCTTGAGGCTCGCGACTCCCGTGTGGAAGGACCCCGGTGCCGTCGTGACGGCATCGCAGGAGCTGCGGGCGACCGGTCTCTTCACGACCTTGCCCGGTCCGCTCGATCCCACGGGCACGCCGATCCCCCCGGCGACCTATGTGAGCTTGCACTCCGCGCTCGGAGACCCCAAGCTCCTTCCGCCACTGCCGGTTGCAGGTTCGCCGGGCGCGAACGTGCCGATGGCCTTGTACGACCTTTACCGCGCGACGGCACGTTTCGTGAGTCCTGACGGGGACACGATCCAGTTCGAGACCGGTCTGACAGCCGGCGACGCCAGCTCGACGGCGGCACTGAACGCGGTGCCGGCCATCCGCGCTGCTCTCACGACGGTGCAGCGCAACATCGGCGCGACCGCGAGCGGGGTCGCCGGCGAGGCCCCGGCACTCTATGACGTGAGCTCGATCTCCGACAGCGACCTGTTCCACATCGTCCCGATCGCGATCATCGCCATCGGGCTCTTGTTGGCGCTCGTCCTGCGGAGTCTGATTGCTCCGCTCTATCTCATCGCGAGCGTGATGCTGTCCTACCTGGCGGCGCTCGGCCTCTCGTCGATCGTGTTCATCGAGCTGGGACACAGCGGCGGGCTCACATTCCTCTTACCTTTCCTGATGTTCATCTTCCTCTTAGCCCTCGGCGAGGACTACAACATCCTCGTCATGACTCGCATCCGGGAGGAGGCGCACGAACGCCGGCTTCGCGACGCCGTCGTGACCGCGGTCGGCGCCTCGGGCCCGACTATCACCTCGGCTGGGCTCGTCCTGGCGGGGACGTTCCTCGTGCTCGCGATCACCGCTGGCGGCCAACCGGGAGGAAGCCAGATTCGCGACATCGGTCTCGGCCTGGCGCTGGGGATCTTGATGGACACGTTTCTCGTGCGGAGCCTGCTCGTCCCCTCGACGGTGTCGTTGCTAGGTCGTTGGAACTGGTGGCCGGGCAAGCTGGCGGAAATGGACTCGGTCTTGGCACGGGCTTCAACGGAGGCAGATGCGAGTACCGGTAGGTCTGCCAGCTCGCTCGGGCCCACGGGCGTCCCGACGCCAGCTCCGACACTGGAGTAGACGGCCGCTCGCCCGGCACGGGCAAGTCCGGCACAGGGCAAGCCCGATGCTGCTCATCGGCCCGGCAATACTGGGCCGGTGGGCGACAACGAGGAGGGCGATGGCCCCTCGAAGGTGAATGCCCGCGCCCTCTTGGTGTTCGTGAGCGTTCTCGTGCTCGTGGACACCGTCTTCTTCACGGCCCTGACGCCACTGTTGCCGCACTATGTGCACAGCCTCGGGCTGTCCAAGGCCGCTGCAGGGATCCTCGTGTCGGCGTATCCCTTGGGCACCTTGGCCGGCGCTCTTCCCGGCGGCGTCGTCGCGAGCCGGTTCGGTGTCCGCCGGGCGGTGGTTCTCGGGCTGTGCCTGATGAGCGGGGCCACGCTCGTGTTCGGCTTTGGGACCTCGATCGTGGTGCTCGACTCGGCACGCCTTGCCCAGGGTCTGGGGGGCGCCTGCACCTGGGCCGGCGGGCTGGCCTGGCTTGC
>JBKQMT010000191.1:0-3147 GCA_052146595.1 Acidimicrobiales bacterium | reverse complement strand
CAACACGCTCGGCGGTTTCTTCGTCTTCGCGTTCCTCGCCTTCGTGAGCCTCGCCTTGTTCTACCGGGCCTTCCGAGTGGCGTTGCCGGACGGCGATCATCGGCGCTACGCCCTTCTCGTCTTCTTTCTTCCCTCGCTCGTCTTCTGGACCTCCGCCCTCGGGAAGGACGCGCTCATCTCGCTCGGGCTCGGTCTCGCCGCTCTCGGTGCCGCGAGGATCCTGACCCGGGCGCGGGGTGGTTTCCTGCTTCTCGGCATAGGCCTCGGCCTGACCGCCCTGATCCGACCTCACGTCGCCCTGATGCTCTTTGCCGCGCTCGCTGTCGCCTTTCTCGTCAACAAGTCGAAGAATCCCTCTCCGCTGAACCCGCTGGCGAAGTTGCTGGGCGCGGCCGTCCTGATCGTGGGCGGCGTTGTCCTCGCCAAGGTCACAGCGCACTTCTTCGGGATCCAGAGCCTCGACGCCAACTCGATCCAGCAGGTGCTCAACCAGAACGCGATCAACACAGGTGCGGCGTCTCAGGGCCAGGTCGGCCAGTTCGGCTCGAGCGGAGCCACCTCGGTATCGCTCTCGCCGGCCAGCGTCCCGAAGGACATTTACTACGTCCTCATCCGGCCCTTGCCCTTCCAGGCGCACGGGGTGACACAGCTCGCGAGCTCGCTCGAGAACCTGTTCCTCGCCGGCCTTCTCGTCACGTCGTGGCGCCGGCTCACCTCGGCCTTCATGAGCATGCGACGCCGCCCCTACCTTCTTCTCGCTGCGCTCTACTCGCTGATGTGGATCGTCCTGTTCGCAAGCATCGGGAACCTCGGGATCCTGGCGAGAGAGCGGACGTCACTGCTCCCGCTGCTCCTCGTCCTTGTCAGCTGGCCGGCTGCGAGCAGGGCACCGGAGACCTCACGGCGCACCATCGAAGCCGGAGTCGCGCCTGCGCCGCTTGCCGAGGCCGAGAGCGCCTAGCGGGCTCTGGTGCAGCTGCCCCTGCCACGATCGACGAGCTGGACCGCGAAGCGGTGACCGGACCAGGCAAGGCCCACGTCTGGATGTACTGGGAAGACGTCCCCGGCGAGCACAAGGCCCCCTATCTCGAGCTGTGCCTCGAGACGATAAAGCTTCATCTCGATGAGGACATGTGCCTGCACGCCCTGGACGAGGAGGGCGTCTTCGAGTGGCTCCCGGATCTCTCGCCGGAGGTCTGGGAGAAGCTCGGCACGCCCGTGCGACGAGCCGATTACGCCCGGGTGCGCCTCGTCGAGCGCCACGGCGGTCTCTGGCTCGATGCCGACTGCATCGCCATGGCGCCGCTTCGCTCGCTCCTCGAACCTCTGGGCAGTCACGAGGTGGTGGGATGGGGCTCGGACCTCGGGGGGCGCTTCTACAACAACCTGTTCGCGGCCTCACCGGGCGCCCCGCTGCTCAGGGGCTGGATCGAGGCCCAGGACGCCGCGCTCGCAGCCCAGGAGGACTGGCGCCTTCTCTCCTGGGCCGCCCTTGGCCAAGACCTGATGAGGGATCTCGTCGCGGCCCACGGCTGTCACGCCCTCCCGAGGGAGCGCATCGCTCCGGTGCTCTGGTACGAGTGGCGCCGCCTCCTCTCGCCGCTGCAGTCACCCGCCAATGTTCTGGCGTCAGAGCCGATCACCGTCATGCTGTGGAATCGTGAGATGGGGCGGCACCTGGCTCGTCGCTCGGCGGACTCGCTGCTCGCCAGCAGGATGCTCATCGGACGCCTTCTCCGGATCGCGCTCGGCATCTCGAGCCTGGCGGAGGAGCTCGATCTCGCGACCCGGCTCTCGTTCCTGTCGGACCTGCGCTATACGACCAGCGGTCGGCGGATCGAGCACCACCTCCGCGCCCTCGGCGAACTGCACCACGAGGCCCCTCGTCGGCCCGAGAAGGCGAGAGCACCCCAAGCAGGTGGGTCACGTCCCGAGAACAGCCGTCCCGATCCGGTCCTCGCCCTGGGCCGCCCTTCTGGCAGCTCGACGACAGTCCCGCCTGGGGTGTCGCCGCCCGTCGCCGCTGTCGTCGTGACGCACCGTCGTCCCCGGCTCGCCACCGAGGTGGTTCGCAACCTCGTCGAGGTCGAGCGACTTCCCCCGGAGCGGATCGTGCTCGTCGTCAACGGCGAAGGCGGCCTGGAGGACCCCGGCCTGCAAGCCGCCGTCCGCGTCGTCGCCCTGGCGGAGAACCTCGGCCCTGCCGGCGGGTTCCGGGAGGGGATGGCCGTCGCCTGCTCCCTCCCAGAGGTGGAGTGGCTCTACCTCTGCGAGGACGACGTCCTGCTCTTCGACCTGCCCTCACCGCGCATAGAGAGCCTGGTGCAAGCTGGTGAGCGCCTTGACGCGAATGGGGCAGGGCCGGTCGGGGCCATCGTCGCCTACGGCCGCGACCTGCACCACCGCACCGGTCACACGACGATCCACGAGGTCGACGGCGCCGTCGGCTTCGACGAGGTCGACGTCGCCAGTTGGGGAGCGAGCCTCGTCTCGCGAAGTGTGCTCGACGCCGGCGTGCTCCCCGACGACGGCTACTTCTTCGGCTACGAGGACTTCGACTTCTGGTTCCAGGTCAAAGAGGCAGGCTTTCGCATCCTGCTCGATCGAGCGAGCGCCTTCCGTGTGGCCTCGCAGATGTCGCTTCGTGGCCGTGACCAGGCGCTCGAGGGAGAACGGCCGGCGGACAGCGACGAACCGTGGCGAGCCTTCTACGTGTCCCGGAACTACTTCCGGCTCGCCCGCCGCCACGGGTCGCCGACCTGGGTCGTCGCCCACCTCGCCTACTCCGCGCGCCGCCTTCAGCTCGCTTCGTCCCAGGCGGAACGCTCAGCCATCGTCCACGGTCTCATGGCCGGGCTACGAGGCGCGACGGGCAAGGACGCTCGCTACGTGCGCACGCTCGGCGAGATTGCCGCGAGCGGGGAGACGGGGGGAGCCGGTCCTCAACCGGGAGCCGGTCCTCAACCGGGAGCCGGTCCTCAACTGGCGGGCCGTGCCGAGATCGGGACTGCACGGCGCCGCGTGCTCCACGTGCTGCCATGCGACGTCGCCCGTGGTGTCCAGGTCTTCGCCCGCGAGCTTCGCGCCGCCCTCGACGGCGGGTCCGACGAGCACCGTATCCTGACGCTCTTTCGCGCTCCGCCGGCG
>JBKQMT010000190.1:0-4161 GCA_052146595.1 Acidimicrobiales bacterium | reverse complement strand
AACTGCGTGGATGACGAGCCCTTCGCGGCCCCCCGGAATCCCGGGTGGCCGCGACGATGTGAGGAGGCTCTTGTGGCCTGTCAGGGCTGTCGATCCGTCACAGCTCCACGCCGATGCCGTCTTTCACGTAGTGGTTGCCGAAGTGGTTCAGGCCGGGGCCATCGCTGTCGAGGATGCCGTAGTGGTCGAAGGCGATCGTGTTGTCGTACACGGTCACCGAGACTGGCGGGAACGAGGCTGAGTCACGCCCGACGAAAACGCCGGTCGTCAAAGTGCCGGCGAGGTTATTGGTGCCGATCCAATTGTCAGCGATCCGGTTGCCCGAGACGTCGGAGAGTGCGTAATTCTCGTCGATGCTGACGCCGCTGAGGCCGTTGCCGACGACCTCGTTCCCGGTCACGAGGTTGTCGTAGGAGCCGCCCTTGGCGTTCGCGCTCAAGACGATGCCACCGCCGTAGCCCGAGGCGCCGTTCGAGGTCGGATAGCCCGCAGCCCCGTTCGAGATCACGATGTTGCTGTTGAGCGTGTTGGCGTAGACGCCGCCAGATGCCGGTGTCGGTAGACCCGAAGAGCTGACGGCGACGACGCCGGTACCGGCCAGTTTGATTCCGCAGCGCGCCTCGTTGTCCTCGACCAGGTTGCCGTCCACGGCATTTTCCCGGGTCGGGCCGTACTCGTCGGTCAGCAAAATGCCGCCGGAGTTCCACTCCACGGTGTTGTTCGACACGCGCGAGTGGGTGACCGAGAGCAGGTGGACGCCGTAGCCGCAATTGCCCAGCAGGTTGTCCTTGGTCTTGCACTCGGCGTAGCCGCTGGTCATGGTGCCGGCATCGTTGTTCCTGACGACGTTGTCCTCGATCGTGATCTTGGTCGAGGCCACGGCGAAGATGCCCTCGCCGAGGGATCCGGTGATGGTGAAGCCCTCGAGCCTGGCACTGCTGACGTCGTAGAACGTGATGCCGTTGTCGAGGCCGGTCGCATCGACGACCGCGCCTTGCAGCCCGACCAGGTCGATCGGCTTGTTGATCTCGGCACCGGTCGTGATCGTCGGCTGGACCGTCGAGCTTGTCATGATGGTTACCGACCCGGTGTAGGTGCCTGGGCAGACCACGACGCTGTCACCTGCTACGGCAGCTCCAATGGCAGCGTTGATATCGGTGTATGCAGCTGCTTGGCATGCCGAGGAGAGTCTGGACCGGCCCGTTGCCGGTGCCACGTACAGTGCGTCCCAACGAGGCCTGACGCCGGCCGCAGCCGACGCTCCTGGGATCATCATGATTCCGAGGGCCAGCGCCGCCAAGGACAAGAACGCTCCGATCCAGTACCGTTTCATCCGTCTCTCTCTTCATGAGTTCGTAAAACTCGTAACGAGTTCGACATGAACCTGCCATATCTTCGCGCTCGCGGCCGGAAATGTCCACTCCTTTATTGCGTAGCCATTACGGATGTCGGGCGACCGGATGAAGCGAACTGTTGGTTTCCGGGGTGAGGGTGGGCGTTGCGGGCCACCATTACGGGCTGAGCCTGGGAGTCCTCGGCATGCAAGGATGGTCGCCGCCGTTCCGGGCGCGAAGGACGACGCGGGGAGAATTGCCGGAAAGGGCCGCTAGCTCATCGGGTAGAGCAGGGGACTTTTAATCCCAAGGTGCCGGGTTCGAGCCCCGGGCGGCCCACCACCAAAGCAGTAGTTCGGACAAGATTTCTCGGCTGGGCGACACCTACCTGGTAGCCAGCCTCTCACCCAACATTCCACCCAACAATTTCGGAGGAATTGAGTGGCGGGAAGCCTGGCTTGCCAAAGCCCTTGCCCGAGCCTTTGCCTACCAGGCCTGCGCCGCGGCGGATCCCGTCGATCAAGATCGGACGCCGCGTGCTCGTTCCAAGACTGGCACGAACCAGGAGGCTAGGCCGCGCCACCGGCAATGCCCAGGCTCCTCCGGAGCACTGAGCGACGCTCGCATCCTCTGGACCACCTGCAGCACCGGCTACCAGATGGGGCTCTGTTGCTACGACCGCGGTGGCCCGGCGAGTGCGCCGTCCAGCTGTGCCATGAACGAGGTACAGATAACCTCCACTGTGTCGGGATCGATTGCGATCGTAAGTGCGTTCATCGCCATGGTCACGCCCGGGCGTCCCCGCCGCCCGAAGAGCTGACGCAGATAATCGAGGCCGTCACGAGTGGGCGATGCCGCTACCGGGTCGTTGAGAAGCTTCTCGAAGACCGCTGCGAGTGTGGAAGGCACGGTGGTCTGCATCAAGCGGACGACGTCAGATGCGTCCTTGTCCTTGATGCGGTGTGACCGATCGTCCTCGACACGGTCATGGAGCTTGTGCGCCTTGGCAACGAGTAGCGCTGCGGCTCCGGCAACTTCTGCAGTGATCGAACGCGTGTCCTCAGCCCCGAGCGGCATGATCTCTATCGGTGAGTGATCGATCAGCGCCGCTTCCAGTCCGAGAAGGCGGCGCGCGGCGCGGTTGCCATGCACTCCAAGGCGCGCTCCCCGTCGGCCGCCGGGAGGCGCCGCGCCCTCCGGAACGATGAGGTCGACGGGGATTAGTTCCTGGCGGCCCTCGACCAGGGCTGGTGTCACCCAGATGCCGGGCTCGACGTGACCCTCGGGCCGCTGTGTGAGCTCAAACCCCGCCCCGCGCATCGCGGCTTCGAGTCGAGGATCGTCGCCCAGCAGCGACGGGTTGATCGCGAAGTCGCTGTCGAGCGTGAATGGCGCGATCGCGAGGTCGGCATCGCCCGTGCGCAGGTAGATCGCCTGTGCTCCGGCAACTATGACGGCCGCACCATGCGGCGCAAGGGCGAACAGTGCGTCGAGCAGCACCCGGCGGGCTTGCACATAACGGGGATCAAGCGGCCCCGGGGGCACCACGGCGTTCTTCCACTGCTGTCACTTCCTTCACGGAGGGCGTCCGCCATTCCGCTTCGTTGTCCACCATCCAGGTCACCAGCGCCTCCCCCTCAGACGGCATGCGGCCGTTCCCGGTGAGGCAGTCAGCCGCCACCTGCGAAGGCGATACGTAACAGATCCCGTCCGCCACCATCGTCCGCTCCCACACGACCTCGTCGAAGGGCCTGAGCAGCACAACGTTGGCGCCGCGATCAGCTGGGAGCAGGCCGAAGGCAGTAGCGGTGGTTTCGACATCGCCTGCGTAGGCCACGAGCAGGGCGGGTGCGGCAACCGGGGCTAGGCGGACGGCGGCGAAGGACCCTGTAACGGCGATGTAACTGTCGTCCACAAGGCGCTTCAGGAGATGGGCTGGTCCTTGCGGCGCCACGAACGCCTGGGAGCGGTTCGTCTTGAAGACGTCGTAGCTCTCAGTCCAGCGGCGCAGAAGCCCTGGTAAATCCGTGGAGACGACTTGCCCACGCTTGGTCCGTTCGATCAGCGCTTCACCGTCGAGCGATTCCAAGAGGCGAGAGACGTATCCGGGAGTCAGCCGGGTTGCGAGCGCGATTTCGCTCACGGTGTACGGAGGCGTGACGTCGCACAAGAAGCGCACGAGACGGCCTGCCTTCGGACCGCGGACACGAGCCTTGCCCCGCAAAGCGGGTTGGGGGTCCCGATCGGCTCCTTGGTAGCTCAGGAACAGACCCGGGCTTGCGACCTCGATCCGTGCGTTGCCGGTGAGGTCGATGTAGTTGATTCCTTCTGCAGAGAGCACCTCGCGTGTCCGGGAGCTCAGCCAAGGCGCAACGACCAGTGTCGCGGAGGTGTAGGGATTGAGTTGGCGATACCGCCGAGCCATGCCGGAGAACATCTGCTCCGCATCCTTGGGCGTGAGGCTGCGCTTCGCCTCCACTAGGAAACTGCCCAACCCCTGCGGAGTCGCGACGTTGATCACGCCGTCAATCCGAACCGTGCCGCCGGGCGTGGCGACGGTCCGGTCAGCTATTTCGACCGTCCACGTGGGAGGCAGAACTGACCGCAGCCATTCAGCCGCCCTTTCCAGCAGTTCTGTTTCCTCTGGTACAAGATTCCCCGTCATGGTAAAGATAGCATAACAGGAAAGTTTTACTCAGATATTCTATTTGCTAGGACAGCAAATCCTTCGATTGGAGAAACAATTTTATAGTCGACTCCGGTCGCCGGGGCCGGCGACGGTCCGAGTCAAGACGGTCCCGAACGTCGATGGAAGTCGTGCCGCCAG
>JBKQMT010000189.1:0-10729 GCA_052146595.1 Acidimicrobiales bacterium | reverse complement strand
GAGGAGATCATGCCCCTGGTCAAGCCGTATTCTAAGTTCGGAGTTCCGGTCGCCGCTAAAGCTGGGGCTGCCTGCTACCAGATCGCTCACGGTCCCCGCCGCCCTCAGGTCCGCGAGTCGACTACGCAGTCGATCTGCCGCCTCGACTCCGAGCATGGACACAGCCTTGGCTTCTTCTTCACAAACGGTCCTAAGCATCTGCGTCTTGAACGACAGCTCCATGGAAACCCCGAGCACTGCCTGGCTGAGCGACGAAGCGGGCGGCGGCTGCACTCGCTTGTACAAGATAGACGGGCTCGTACTCGTCTGGCTGGATCCACGCGAGATGTTCAGCACCCGCCGGGCTGGGCCCGACCCGCATGCTTTCATGGCGAGGGCTCATGTCCCTTCCTCGGAAACGCAAAGGTGTTGTGGATCAGGCAGTCTGATGTGCCGAACACGAAGGAATGGTCATCGCATTTCCCCTTCTCGTTCATGATGCTAGTACTGACGGATACGACGCGAGCACTCCCGCATTGTCAAGAAGGTCGTACTGCTCAAGGACGAGGCGTTTCGTTACGAACTCCCCGTTGCACTGCTTCTCCTCCCGGCGGCGAAGCACCGGGAAGGTGGCTAGGACGCTTGCGAGCTCCTCCGAGCTCAGGTCGAAGAGCTCATGGGCCACGATGGCGTCGATCTCGGCCTGGGCGGCCGCCCGCAGATCCTGGTCGACATAACCGGGCGGAGTGGTTCCCTCCCCGACCGGTTCGCACCAGCCATATTTGGCCATTGAGTTCCAGTAGGCGTCCATCTCGGGACCCGTACAAGTGAGGCGCAAGGCGAGCCGAGCTAGGCGATCGGTCACCGGATGGTCGATGGGGAGCCGCGGGAAGGGCAGGCTGTCGAGCACGGTCATCGACATGCTCAACGCGACCTTCTTGCGGGCCAGGTAATCCATGCAGAAGCTGTTCGCGACTGCCAGCCATGACATGTAGGCCCACTCGAAGCCATCGGGGAAGGTGAGCGTCGGGACCTTGTGCCCGCAGATCACATTCGGTGGAATGAGCGCCGCGATGAGCGAGCGTTCATTGCGTGGAGCGGTCACGTCACACCAACCAACCCGGTAATGAGTCGTGCGGTCCCCGAGCTTGTCGGGTATCCGGTCCGCCGGGAGTCGCCACTGCGGGACGATGGCCTTCGCGGGATCGCCAAATGGCAGCTCGTCCCACTTCGCCGAGCGGCCGCGGCCCGAACGATAGGCCTTGGCTCGGTAATCGAATTGGTCGACCATCCGACCCTCGTAGACAGGAAGCCCCACCTCGAAATCGCCGAAGAGGTTCCGGTCGTTGCCCATGTGGAGCTCTGCCTGGAAGTGACGAATCGGCGGTCCGGCCCGCTCGTCGCCGAAGGGCGGCCAGCATCCCGACATGCGCGCGGCGAGCGCGGCGTCGACGGCGTCTGTCACCTCGGGGATGGCCAGGGCTTTCGGTGACTGTTCACGGATCGAGTCAACGGCGAGAAGGGTGCTTCCACCAGCGAGCGCCTTGCTCAGGTCGCCGTCCGAACGCAGCTCGAAGGCCACCGAGACCTTCTGTGTTATCCCACCCTTGCGGGCCGTGTAGGCAGCGAAGCGCGTGGTGGAGTCGACTCCACCAAACCAGTGCTCGCCGCTGTTGATGAACCCGAGTACCTGTTCCAAACACCAGTGCTCGTACAGTTCCCGGCGGATTGATGCCGCATTTGCGCCACCATAAATGCCCGATGGCACCACCTGCGCTACATATCCACCGGGCCGAGTGAGCTGCATGGCGGCCTCGACGAACAACCGATAGATGTTGAAGTCTCCCTTGCCGAGGTTGCCGGGCGCGAAAAGACGGTAGCGTCCACTTGCCTTCATGAAGTGAACCGACGCGTAGAGGTCCCTCTGGTGGGCGTCCCAGCGAGATGCGATCTCCGGGTACTCGAGGAGCTCAGCAACGATGGCGTCCTGCCCGGCCTTGTCCACGAAGCGGACCCCGGGCTCGTAGGCGGCAAAGAACTCCTTGCGATCAGGGCTGAGCGTGTCCCACGGAGGGTTGCCCAGCACGAGGTCAAAGCCGCCGGCCCACCCTTCGGGACTTGCCTCCGTCGGCTCGAACACACCTGAGAAGGCAAGATGAGGGTGGAGGAATCGGTAATACCGCTCGAGTTCCGTGACCAGCGCGATCACCGCCTCGTCCCCAGTGGCATGTTGCTCGATGGTCTGGAGCGTCTTCTGGGTCACGGGCGGTAGGTCGGGGGTCTTGCGAGCGAAGAACGCCGCTGACCAAGTGTCGGCGATGAGCTTGGCTAACACTGCCTCACTCGAACGTTGGAACTCGGCCCACCGCTCCTGCTTGCGACGTATCCCGGCCACGGTCGCGTCATCCTCGGCGTCGATAGCTGTCACCCGCTCAGTCAGGGTCTTCAGCGCGTCGAGGACCGGGGAGCCCAAAGCGAACACGCCCTGGTTGGACTGGGCCCGCTCGGCTGAATTCGCCCTCCGCCTCGCGCTGGCGATGCTCTTATCATCGCCGTAGAGCGCGGTGAACGCTGCGTCGGGGATCCCAGCCTCCAGCATCGCCGGGGTGATGCCGATGACGCCGTTGCCACACACGACGTGGTGCTCCAGGAACGACAGCGGCTTTCCGGGCTCCATCGCGTCGAGCCAGAGATTCACCTTGGCTAGCTCCACGGCCATGGGGTTCACGTCGATGCCATATACGCAGCGTCCGACCACTTCTCGTAGAGCGTGGCTAACTGCCTCGGGGGTGGGGGTGAGCTCACGAGTATCGATCGCTGCCAGTCGGGTCGCGATCCGGTGTGCCGCGGCGGCCAGGAAGTGTCCGGATCCGCACGCCGGGTCGAGCACCGTGAGCGAAAGCACGCCGTCGCGGCCTGAAGCCTCTGCCTCGTCGAGAACCGCATCGAGGGACAGGTCAAGTAGCGCCGAGATGAGGGCGGTCGGTGTGTAGTAGCTACCGGTTGACTTGCGTTCGTTCCCGGCGATGGCCTCCAGCTCGAAGCGCCCGGGGTCGGCCTCGACGCGGGGGTGCAACTCGAGAAGGCTCTCGTACACGCTCCCAAGCTCCTCCGGACCCAGGTTGACGAAGTCCACTCGGTGCAACGCCTTATCGCGCTGGATGTATGCCAGTTGGCGTAACGCGCTAAGTAGGGCGCTGTTGGCCAGGCGGCCTATGTCAAGGTCCGGGCACGCCCCCTCCGACCAGAGGAATGATCCGAGCGCGGGCACCCCAATTGCTGCGATACCGGCCCCGCCCAGGCCGGCGAAGACTGGCTTGAGCGATTCCCAGAAGTCCCCATGGCGCCCGCCGCGGTGTCGCCTGGCGTGGTCGCGGATTCGGCCGACTGAGTAGTAGCAACCGTAGCGGCGGCGCGCCTCCTCGGGTGTGTCCGGCGGATGGAGCAGGTCCCGGTCCTCGACGACGAGTAGGAACACCAGACGGTAGACGAGGCGCAGGACCTGGTGGAAGTACTCGTCCGCGGTAAGCCCTCCCGATCGAAGTCGAACTCGCAGCTCGGCGTTGGCGGGGTGGGCGAGGAAACCGGCGCCAAGGGCGGTGATCGCCTCCTCGAACCCGGTCCGAAGCGAGTCGAGCGCCCGCACGCCCTGATCGCGTGCCAAAGCGACCCACCGCTCAAGCCAGCACTCTTCGGGACGGGCCGCCTCGAAGCGGCTCTGGTGGCAGACCAGCCACAGGAGGGCGAAGTCGGTGAAGACCTGCCCGTCGAACATCGCCTGGAGGTCGAACTCGAGATACGCGGCTCGGGCGAAGCTCGAGTTGTCTCGCAGCAGACGAAACTGCCGGCCGTTTGACAGCATCGCCCAAAGGTGGTCGTCGGAGCGGTTGAGCAGTCCCTGAACCATGGAGTGCGGGGCCGCGCCGGCAGCGCCGGCGACTCCTTTTGTCTTGTGGTCGAGATCTACGTCCGCGCCGAGGAGGTGGATCGGCACGGACCCCCATGCGTGCGACACCGGGAACTCACGGCCGCCGGCCGAGATCGCGGGGGACCGAGCGAGCCGCCCGAAGCCAAGTTCGGCAAACAGCGGCAACAGCCAGCGCTCCCGGGTGACGGTGGTGGCGCGCTCGCCGGCGGGGAGCTTGGCCCATTCGGCACCGAAGGCCGCCCAGGCGCCTTGGAGCTCAGTCCACGAGCGGTTAACGGCGTCGCGCAAACGCTGGCCCCCGGACAGGTGGTAGTCGGCCGGCGAGGTACCGGGGACATCATCGGGGGATTGGGCAAGCCGGGCGAGCAAGTCGGCCGGGAGCAGGCCTCCAGCCGTAGTGACGGTGGTGAAGAGGCCCTGGGTCGCCATGATTAACTTAAGCGGGGAGTAGGACGAAGACGCCGAGGGCGTCGACAGGCAGGTGAGGTCGGACCGTGACCCGAGCGGAGGCCACGGCGTCGCGGCGCACTCGACGATGCGAGCCCGCCAAGGCCTCGGCACGTACGGCGGCTTGTTCGCCGAGCGCTTTGGTAAGAGCGCTGGCCTGGTCGACAACGCGGAGGACGAAGTCGACGCGCTGCTCCGCCGCCAAATTGCCCGTCGGGACGGCGGCGAGGAGCGCTTCCGTGGCGGCGAACTCCAGCCAGACAGGCGCGCTCGGCGAGCCCTCGAACGCTACGACGGCGAGGTCCTCTGCCAGAAGCTGACTGTCGGGATCGGCACGACGGCCCACGGCGAGCTCGAAGCGCTGACGCACGAGGAGGAGGGCGGTGGTCGTCGTCACGGCGCCGGTACGGATGGCGCCGGCGCGCGCCGCGGGGCTGTCCGCGACGTCGTCGAGGGCGGTGTCGAGGAGGTAGGAGGCCAGCCCTTCGACGAGCGGATGAGTGCGGGATAGGTACGCCTCCCCCGGCCGCACAGTCGGCTGGTACCGGCCGACCAACACGTCGTTGTCCGCGCCGAACAGGTCCCGAGCCGCCCGGGGCAGCCCGCTCACGTCGAGGCGCACCGGGTCTCCCGAGGCGGTCATCCCATCGCCCGACACCGTGCCGCCAAGCGCAATCACGGCGTGGCGCACGAAGCGGGCGATGTCGCCTGCCGAGCCGACCGCGGCGCGCGCTTCCGCGAGTACGGTGGCGACCTCGGTAGTCGACATGGCGTGCTGCGCGTAGCGGCTGCGGGAGCGCTCCTCTTTGTCTGCTGCTTGGTCCCACGCCTCGAACAGCGACTGCTGGGCCTCGTGTACCGGTTTGGCGAACAGGCTGAGCTGCTGGTTCTCGGGCGTGAACAGCCGCTCGAAGATCGTCTCGATGAACTCGTCGTTGGAGCCCGGGACGGGGATGCTGATGCCGAGGCGCGACCGGATCTGCTTGTGCTTGCGCAGCAGCACCTCGAGCACGATCTCGTCGATGACGTTGTCGACCCCGAAGATGGTGGCCACCCGTACAGTCGGAGACGGCTGGTTGAAGCGGTCGACACGGCCCTCGCGCTGCTCGAGCCGGGTGGGGTTCCACGGCAGGTCGTAATGGACCGCGGCGTCGAAGAACTCCTGGAGATTGATCCCCTCGGAGAGGCAGTCGGTAGCGACAAGGACGCGACGCTCAGCTGCTCCGAGCACCCCGATGCGCTGCTCACGCTCTGCAGGTGGGAGCACCCCCGTTACGGCGTCGACGGCAACGCTCGCGCCGAGGACGTGGCGAAGGTGGGCGGCCACGTAGTCGGCCGTCGGGATGAACCGGCAGAACACGACCACCTGGTGGCCCTGGTGCACCAGGTGGGAGATGAGCCGCGTGGCGTGGGCAAGCTTCACGTCCTCGGCACCGCCAAGAGCGTCGGCCCGATCGGCAAGGGCCCGCAGGCGGCGGCGTGCCGCCTTTTCGACACCTTCCTCGGCGGGATCCGGGTCGGCGCCCGGCACGGCGTCTGGCCGACCAGCGTCGTCGGCCTCGTCCTGGTCGAGCACGCTGCGCCGGCCGACCTCGTCGGCTTCCTCGACCGTGGTGGTTGCCACCGGTGCGGCGCGGTTGCGCAAGGTTGCTGCCGCCGCGGCCGGGCTCGAGGCGATCGAGCGAAGCAGGGCGAGCACGCTCCACCACCGCACTCGCTGGCGGTGCTTGCCTCCTGAGTCGTCCGCCACCGCCTCACGCGACCAAGCGAGCACGTCATCAACAAAGGCCCGGTAAGCGGGGCTGAGACTGTAACTGCCCTCCTCTTCGGGGAGGTCCTTGCGCTCGGGGAACGGGGTGTCGGTATCGAGATAGGCCTTGATGTCACCGCGGCGGCGCTGGACGAACTGGCGGGCGAGCCGGGCGCGGGTTCGCTCGTCGATCCAGTCGTCCTCGGGCAGATCGGCGAAGGACGGGTCGAGCAGTCCGAGTAGGGATCGAAATGCCCCTTCGTTACCCGAGTGTGGGGTGGCCGTCACAAGCAGGAGGTGGCGGGTCGGATCAGCAGAGAGATCCCGCAAGAGGAGGTGGCGCTGGTGGGCGGCGCCCCGTCCGCGCACATCGGTTGCACAGGTGTGGGCCTCGTCGACCACCACGAGGTCAGGGGCGGCGCGAAGGAACTCGTCGCGGTGGCTCTCGCCCTTGATGTAGTCGGTCGAGACCACCGTGTAGGGGAAGACGTCGAAGAGGCTTTCGTCGAAGGCGCAGGCCCGCTGGAGGCGGTTCACTGTTGAGGACAGCACGAGCTCGGCGTCGATGTGGAACTTCGCGGCGAGCTCGGCCTGCCACTGCTCGGCGAGGTGCGGCGGACACAACACCGCCATGCGCTTGGCCTGTCCGGTGACGAGGAGCTCCTTGGCGACGAGGGCTGCCTCGATCGTTTTGCCGATCCCGACGTCGTCCGCGATGAGCAGGCGCACCGGATCGAGGCGAAGCGCCATGAGCAGCGGCACGAGCTGGTACGGGCGGGGCTCGACGGCGATGGCACCAAACGAGCGGAACGGGCCCGCCGAGGATCGAAAACCGATCCGCGCCGCGTCGGCGAGGAGCCGGGCGCCAAGATGGTCGCCGGCGTATGCCGGGTCGGGCCAAGAGAACTCATCCGGCTCGACGCGCTCCAAGTCGAGAAGGATTCCGGCTGTCTCGTCTGCGCCGCCACCGAGTGGTCGGACGACGAGGAGGTCTTCGGTCGACTCGGGCAGCACCACCCACGAACGCTCCCGGGCACGAACGAGAGCTCCAGGGGCGAACGTAGCCACCGTCAGCCGCCACCCAGCTTGAACAGGGCCATGTCAACCGCACGCGGCGTCCATGCGCCGCCGCTGGCGTTGAGTTCGATGGCCATGACACGCAGGTGTTCGAGGTAGGTCGTCGTCTTCTGGTGGCTTGGATGTGTGGCCGTGTTACTGGCGATGCACCGACAGACCGAGCTGAGCACCTTCGGCAGGACCTTCACCGCCAGCTTGTCGCAGACTCCATACGTGGTCGGGTCGAAAGCTGCCAGCAGAACGGTGCTAGTGGGACCTGCCGATGCGCAGCCCGACAAGGTAGCCAGCGCCTGGAGGCGCTGCGTGTCGCGCCTCTTCCGTGCGAAGGCTGCTGTCGTGGCGACCTTGACGGCCTTGTCTGGCGTGAGCATGAGATCCGTCATCCACCGAGCCGTCTGGATGTGCTTCCAGAAGATGAGCGCGCCGATGTCCGCTTTGGTCGCGTGGCCAGTGGCCGTGATCCGGGAGTGCACTTCCCAAAAGAGTTCGTCGTACACGGGGTCGTAGCGAGCAAACTGGCTGGCAAGCAAAGCCGCCGCGCTGGGGACCAGTAGCGGGGCAGCGGAGCAAGTGACAGACGCGGCGCCCGGAAAAAGCGATGAGGGTGTCATCCGATTGCCCGGCCGAAGGTGCCAGGGTGGGCGTCGAGGATCCTTGCCCAATCGGCGGCTGCCGCAAAGCGCACCACCGACCACCCCAGTGCGAAGAGCTTGTCGGCCGCCTCGGCATCGCGTGCCGCGCGATCAGGGTACTCGTGCACAGGTCCGTCGACGTATATGGCGCATCGAGCGTCGTCGTAGCTGAAGTCCGGTCGGGTTCTGGCCGCCTCGATGAGCGTTTGAGCTCGATCGGGCAGACGCTGACCGCGGTCGGCCACGAATGTGAGCCATTCCCGCTCGAGACCGCTTTGCGTCAGGCGCCGCAGCGCCTCGAGGTGTTCGGTCCGGGGTCGCTCGGTGGGCGAAAGCTCCATCTCGGCGCTGGCCAGGGTCGCCAGGTAGTCCGAGATAAGGGTGCGGTCCACGAGCTGGTGGTCGGGCTGGTTGGTGTAGGCGAGGAGACAGTCGTAGCAGGCTGCCTCACAGTCCTCTCGGGCCCGGGGGGCGCGGCGAAGGTCCTCGAGGGTGTCAGGGTCGAAGTGCAGTCGCTCGAGGGCCTGGCGCGCGACCGTCGGGAAAGCGAGGGGGTCCTCGACGAGCTGGCGGAGCACGCCGGCGCCTCCCTCGGAGGACTCGTAGAGCAGGATCTGTGTCCGCTCATCGCGGTCGGGGACGCTCACGACCGCGAGCTCAGTGTCCTCCAGGTCGTAAACGGCCTGGACCGCTACCTTGAGCGCCTGTTCCAGGCTCGCGTGAACAGCGGCCTCGGGCTCTGCTCCGACCGGGTCGATGAGCAGAATGTTGCGTCGGTCCTCGACGAAGGGCACAACGATGCGCTGACGTCCCGAAAGCGGGTCGTCATCAGCGTGGGTGTCACCTGGACGTGCTCCCCAGGTGCCCCGCTCCACGTCGAGTACGAAGCCGTACAGGTCGCGATTGGCGCGCCGTGCCCATCCGACGTTGATGCGGCTGAGCGTGGCCGTGTGGCCGTAGGCGAGGGATGCGACCACAATGCCGTCTCGAGAGGCGGTGGCGGTCCGAATGCTCGGGCGTCCATCCACCTCCGCCCAGCGATACCCGGTTCGTATCTCGTAGCCGCGTCGCTGCCGCTCCTCCATGTTCGAGTTGATCCGGTCCTGGCGCGTGGTCGACACGCTCGTCATCCGAAACAACGAGTTGAAACGCCACTTCGAGTCTGCGAGCACCGCGCCGCAGCGCTCACATCGATCGACGGCTGCGCCTCCTGGCGCGGCGTGTAGGTAAGAGCAAGTCGCGCATTGCACCGCCGCGCTCGTGATGAGCGAGTCATCATGAGGCGCCTCCGGGTTGAGCCCGACAGGGATCATCACATGGTTCACCCGGTATACAGAGCCTTCGTGGTAGACGAGGGCTTGCGGGCCGAACTCCTCGACGGCAATGAAGCGTGGTCTTGACAGGTACTCCTGGTTTGCCTGGCCTCGCCGTGCGGGGATCCACGCCGACAGCGGGAGACGCGGGAAGTTGTAGCCCGGCAGAAACCCCTCGGAAGCGAAGTAGCGGTATGAATAGAAGTCGGACTCGAAATCACTTTTCGATTCGTTGAGTAGCAGGTCGGCCTGCTGCTCGGCCTCGGCCCGGAGTCGCTTTGCGCGCGCCTTGTCGTCCGCGTTGCGTCCTCGGTCGAGGACGACGGCATTGGCCGTGGCCTGCTGGCCCAGCGCGGCGCGATAGAGGTCGCGCCATCGACCACAGGCTCCGTCAAAGCGCGCGGACAGGCTGTTCAATGCTTCGTCGAGCCAGTCGTCACTCCACCAGTCAGCGCTCGCCAGTTCCTCGACCGAGGCGAGGACGCGAGTCGCCGCCGCACGGGCTTGTGAACGGAAGTGAGCGTTCGCGAGGTCGTCGACCTTGTCGGGCAGCAACTCGAGCGATGGGGGGACGCCGGACACATCGAGGACGTCCCCGAGCGAGCGGCCGAGGCTCATGCGCGCCGCTCCCAGCCAGATCGCGTAGACATGACTGCGGACGAGATCCTCGTTAGTGAGGTCAAGTCGGGGCGGGCGGACCTTGCCCGAGACCATGAGCGTCGGGCGGCGAAAGAAGTACTGGTCGTGCGCCGAACCCGTCGAGCAGTAGGTGAACACGAACGCCTGTTGGCCGCTGCGTCCGGCCCGTCCGGAGCGCTGCGCGTAGTTGGCGGGCGTGGGCGGGACGTTGCGCATGCCGACGATATTGAGGCTGGCGATGTCGATGCCGAGCTCCATCGTCGGAGAGCAGAAGAGTACCTGGAGCTCGTCCTCGCGGAAGCGCCGCTCGCGGACGAGCCGGTCCTCCATCTTCACCTGCGCGGTGTGCTCCCGAGCTTCGAGGCCGCGAAGCGCGTGGGCGACAGTCTGGTAGAAGTCGACGAAGAATGGGTTGGCGACTCGCCCCTCTACGCCTGCATGTGGTACCCGGATGAGGTCTCGGGCCGGTTCGCTGCCATCGCCCGCAACCCAACGAAGGGCTCGGGCAGGGAGCTGGTATCCGGTCTCCGTCGTGCCGTCCTGGCGACGGTTGGCGAGAACCGGGTCGAACAACCCGGCCGTCTGCAGTGCGCTGAACAACTCGGTGATTACATGTTCGAGGTCGTCGGTCGAGAGCGCTTGGCCGAACGCCCGGCGCCGCAGGTGCTGGCCGATCAGGCTCCGGGTCGAGACGCACAGCCAGTTGCGGTGGTCAGTGCGTTCGCGTCGACGTAGGAACACGACCTGAGACTGCGCAAGGCTGTAACGATCCGTCTCGTCGATCGCCCACGGGGCGATCAGGCTCTGGTTAGAACGCGTGTAGAGGGTGTCGTGGTTGGCAGGGTCGAGCTGCTCGACGTTGATGGCGAGCTCGCGCCGCAGGTGGTCGAGGACGGCGGTTGCGACCGACTTTCGTTGCTCGGGCGCGGCGCCGGCAAGGACCGGGTGAAGCGAGGACCATACG
>JBKQMT010000188.1:0-9006 GCA_052146595.1 Acidimicrobiales bacterium | reverse complement strand
TGCATGCGGATCTCGGAGCGCAACCGCTCCATGTTCGCCTGCACCTTCTCGTCATCGAACCTTCCCTTGGCACGAAGGTCCGCCTTAACGTCCTCCCACTTCGTGGCCTTCGCCATCGTCCTACTCTAGTGAGTGACAGCCAACAGTGAAGGAAAGAACGGCGTGGAGTTTGCGCCCGCCGGCGATCAACGGGAGCTCGCGGCCTGGCCGGGCGCCACGCTCGAGAAACTCATTGCGCCAGACGGAAGGCGATGACGCATCGACAGGTCTGAGCATCACCCTTGGGGCCCTGTTCTCGTGGGAACTGGCAGAACTACCCGGAATTCCGCACACCGGTTGAGGTGCTGGGTCCAGATGCCCGCATCGGCGCAGACCATTCGCCAACGTCCAGGACGAGCTGCCCGATCACCTGCTCCTCGTAGACAGCGACTCCTACCGCAGCCATCTCGTCACCCAGGGCGGCATCCCAGGGGGAAGCCACGGTGCGCCCTGTCAACGGTGTGGCGTCCAGTCCTGCTGCTATTGCCAACCGGTAGTCCTCCGCGGCGTAACGCCACGGGACCACCCCCGGCAGCTTGTGGGCGAGGACGCCCGCGATCTTGAGGCCGTGCCAGTCGAAGTCGCCGTGGTAGCAAAGCGTGCGGCCCGCGCCTGAGAGCGCGGTCAACACGACAAGAGCCGCGGTCGAGGGCATCCCGTCGAGACAGACCACAGGAGCCGCGCGTTCGCCGACCGAGTCCGACACCGCAGCCAGGACCGCCGGATTCTCACAGACAAAGACGCGAAGACGGCAAGCACCGGTATCGTCGGTCGCCTCGGGGCATGGTCCCCGGCGTGCCCAGGAGAACGCCTGGCGCAAGGTCAGCCGCCAGGGACCCGGAGGCCAGTCCGGCAGGTTCAGGACTAGCACGTCACACGACAGGTCGTCACAGGCAATACCGGCGTCAGACCAGACACCTCGCCAACTAGCAGCGTCCTCGGGTACAGGGTTGTCAGAAAGGGCCGAGAGGGCCTGCACGACCAGCCCTCCGACGGGAGTTCCCCGGTCGAGCGCGTGCGCGTCGCCGGTGGCGTCGGCGGCCAACACGGCGAGCAGCTGCCCGCCACTCCTCTGTCTCATGAGCGCCAGAACATCAAGAGCAGCGCGCAGCGACAGCGTCGCCAGAGCCTCGTTGCCACGCGCCATGCGGCGATTGGCGCCCGTCGCCCATATCCCGTCGAGCCAGGCCTCGAGCCGCTGGTCGGAGAGCACCGCGGGGTGAGTGGAAAGAGACTTCCGTTCGGCGATCCGTGCATCCTCAGCGGCACGCTTCCTTGCGCGCCGGTCGATGAGCGGGCCTCCGAGCTCACTCAGCACCTCGAGCAGGCCACGCCCGATCGAGGAGCGGCGAAGCGCCTCGTCGAGCAACTCGAGTCTCACGCGCATGGCAACGCCATCGGGCGGCACGCGAACGCCGAGCAGCCCCGCGATGGCGTCGGACTGCTCGCTCGTAAGGTCTTTCAAGACAAGCGGGGCCCCGCCCAGAACAAGGCCGTTCGACTCGAGGCGCCGGCGCGCTACGCGCCACAGCGGTTGCAGGCCGAGCCCGCCGAGGGACTCCACGTGTCAAGCCTCCGCCATAGCTGTCCCGTCCCAGCGGAGGGCGAAGGCGGACACGCCCTCGAGTGGGGGCCTGCGGAGCAGGTCGAAGGTCATGAGCGCCGGCACCTGTCCATAGGCCCCCCACAGCTCGTGGCCTGTGAGCAGCATGTCAAGGTCGAAACGAACCAGGAGTCCCATCAGCTCGCCACGCATCACCTCGTCGATGCCTGCGAACGCCTCGTCGAGCGCGATGATGCGCGGGCCTTCGGGAGCGGCGTCGTAATGGGCGGCGGCTGCCGCGAACAAGGGAAGGTGCAGGACGACCGCCTGCTCACCACCCGAGAGCGAGCGGAAGAGCGTCTTCGTCAGGCGCTGCGAACCGCCGGCCGCCGAGCGGACGAAGGGCACGAAAACAAACCAGGAACGGTAGTCGAGCACTGCACGAAGCACGTCCGCGTACCCGACCGCCGCGTCCTCGGAACGCCTCTGGGCGATCGCCCTCGAGAAGAAGCTCCGCAACTGCTCCCGGTCGTCGGAGCCGAGCAGCTCGGGCGTCTTGCGCAGCAACGACACGGCGGTACGAACCGACGGGTCGCTCGTCTCCAGCTCCCAGCGCAGCTGCACGCTGAGGCCGCTCGCCGTCGGGCGGTCCGCCAGGGAACGGTTGATCCCGGCGACGAGTCGTTCGGCATCGTTGAGCAGCTCCCGCAAGGCCTCCGAAACACGGGTGAGGAGATGTCGCTCGAAGATCTCGCGATCGCGCTCGGAGAGCAGCTTCTCTTGACGGTCGATCTGGGCGCCGAGTTCGGAAGCGAGCCAGAGGAGGGAAAAGGTGCCCGCTTCAGAGGTGACCTCGACTACACCGACATGGTCGATCCACGACAGACTCGGTTCGTGACCGCGGCCGAGCTCGTCGAGCAGCACGCGAAAGCCACGTTGGAGGGCGTTCTCGTCCGGCTCCGCCCCAAGGTCCGCGGTGGCCTCGACGAGCATCGAGGCGAGCTGGGCGTCATCGCCGGGGGGAGCGCCTGGCGAGGCTGACACCGCCGCCCAGATGTCGCTGAGGCGAAGCACCTCGAGACGGGCCGCGGCCGCGGCGACCGCCTGGTCCGCCTCCGTCAGGGACGCCCCGGCCACCTCGTGCTCGGCCTTCGCCGCGCCCTGCTCCTCGAAGGCCGCCGACGACGACTCGACGACGCGCTCGGCCTCGTCGTGAAGACGAGAGAGCTCCGCATCGATCAAGGCGAGCTCACGAAGGGGAGCCTCCGCCTCGGCGCCGAGCCCGGCGCGCAGCTCGTCGGCGCGCGCCCTTAGCCCGCGGGCACGAAGCTGCGCCTCCTCTTGTTCATGCAGGGCGAGCGACAGCATCGACTCCGCCTCTTCCCGAGCGGCTCTCGCCGTGGCCTCGCTCCTCTCCCGCTCCTGGAGCACCGCCGCCGCCCTCAGGAGCTCCGCGCAAGACTGCTCGTAGAGGCGGAGGCGTCCTTCTGCCTCCTCGAGGCCCGCCCTATCCGACGGCAGGCGCCGGTCCGACGAGAGCTGGAGGACGCGAGCGCGACATTCGTCCGCCCGGCGGCGGGCGACAAGCGCCCTATCGGCATCCTCGCCGGCCTGCTCGCGTCGTGACGACGCCACGGCTGCCGCTTTGAGCAAGCTGTCTCGCGCCTCGCGGAGGCACTCGCTGGAGGGAAGTGACCTCGACAGCTCGTCGAGCCTCTCCTGCTCTTCGACGATGCCCTCGCGTCTCGCTCGAAGTGACGCCAGTTCGGCGTCGAGCTCGGCGATCCGCCCGTCGATCTGCTCGAGGACATGGCGACGATGCCGTTCCCGGGCGGTTGCACCGATGAATTGGGCGTCCCTTTTGGCGTAGCGACCGGCGAGTGGACCGAGGTGGAAGGTGCCGTCAGGAAGCACCGCGATGCCGGCGTCCGCGAGGGCGATGGAGGCGAGCACAGCGGCCACCTCGTCTCGCCCAAGGCCGCTGCCAGGTGGCGGATCGGGCACGAGCACGTCGGCAAGGCAAGGCCCCGCCACGGCGCCTGCCGGCTCGAGCCAGGCGTCGAGCTCGCCGGTGATCTCGCCGACCCAGGAGTCGAGCAGACCGGACGCCTCGAGGGCGGCCTCCAGCCCTGCCCGGTCGGCCTCGTCGAGGGAGGCAGCGAAGTCGCAGGTCGCATACAAGGGCGCGCCCGTCCGGCCGGAGCGGTCTGCCGGCCGAGTCACCAAAGCCTCGGGCGAGACGATCGTCTGGGAAGCGACCCGTTGCCGCTCCTCGACCGCAAAGGCGCGGGCGGCCCCGGCTCGCTCGGAGGCATCGGCCGCCCTGGCGTCGCGCTTGGAGAGCTCTTCCCGGCGGGCGAACAACAGCGCCGATAGCGTGTCCTCGAGAGTGGCGGCACCGGGTTCCGCGAGCAGCGTGACCGCCTCATCGAGCGCCTCCAGATCTGGCAGCCGGCTTTGCTCTACGAAGGCCGCCACCTCGTCGCGCAGTGCATCTCGGGCAGCGTCGACGGCCGAAGCTGCGGCGTCGCGAGCCGCGTCCGCCTCGACGGCTGCCTCCTCTGAGCGACCGGCGGCCTCCGTCAGGCCCTTCGCTTCGACGCTGGCACGGTCGGCCGCCTCGATCCCGTCACGTACCTCGGAGATCTGCTGACGGCGCGCGGCGCAGGCCGCCTTCAGATCGCGATCGAGGATCGCCGGCTCGATCGCCCCGGGGCGCGTGCTCCAATTCACGCCGGCTTCGTCGGCGGCGACCGCCGCCCGTTGGTACTCGCGCGCTACATGCGACCGGGCGTGCCCGGCCTCGGCCTCGGCCTCGAGAAGCTCGCCTGCAGCTGTTCCGGCTCTCGTCTTGAGCGCTTCGCCCTGCGCCGTGGCGCGTCTCGCGCCCTGCTCGGCGTCCTCAGCGCGGTTCTCGACCTCGATGAGACTGGAAGCCTCCCTGTAGGCGGGCGACTCCAGTACTGCGCGATGTCGCTGCTCGGCTATCTCGCGTCGCTCGGCGGTCGCCTGGCGCGCTTCGGCGAGGAGCTGGATCTGGCCCTGCACCGCCACGAGCCGCTCGTCTGCCCTTGCAAGACGCCGCTGGCCCGCACGAACGGCTCGGGCGGCGTCGGTCGTCGCCAGGGCGCGGGCACGCGCCGTGGCGCGCAGGTAGCCCGTGTAGGTGGGGAGAAAGCTCTGCACGCTGCGGTGGGCGGCCTGCAGATTGTGCAGGTCACGCTGCACCGCCTCGAGGTCCTCGAAGCTTGCGGCGACGTTCGCGATCAGGTTGGCGTCGAGAGGTGCCAGTCCGTCGCTCAAGGCCTTGGAGAGCTGCTCGAGGTTGAGCCTTCCCGCCAGGTGCGGGCGGCGCAGGACGATAAGGAGCTCGAGCAGGTTCTCGTAGCGGTGCCGGCCGATGCCGAACAGCACTCGGTCGACAGCCTCCCGGTAGGCCTCGGCCGATTCGAAGACGGCGGCCGGACCGAGGCGGTCGGCGAGCTGGGACTTGGCCAGGGGCACCCCGCCCGGGGTGAGGTCGAGATCGATGCCCGGCCGCATCGGCGTCACGAAGAACCAGGCTTCCGCGTCACGTTGCACCGAGGCGCGCGCTCCGCAGCCGATTGTGAGGTGTTCCTCGCCGCGGACGAACTCGAGCCACACGTAACCGGTCCGCTGCTCGTGGCGGAAGCGGGCCGACCGCTCGTCGTCGCTCAGGCACAACAGGAGCGTCTTCATCGAACGGCCGCCGCCCATGCTGTCCATGCGGCTCGCAGCCATGATGCCGTCGAAGAGGAACGGCACGAGCAGCGCCAGCGCGTTCGACTTCCCCGAACCGTTGGCGCCGCGCAGCACGAGCCGTCCCTCAGCGAACTCGAAGACCTGGTCGTCGTACTCCCAGACGTTGCGGATCCCGGCGCGCACCGGCTTCCAACGCGAAACTGGCGCGGCCACGGTCTCAGACATCGAACGCCTCCGGCAGGCGGATCTCGGAGCGGTAACGGGCGATGGCGGGCCGCAGCATGACCGAGCCGTCGGCGTTGTGCACGAGGAGCTCGAGGCGCTCGAGGAACACGAGAGCCTCCCTTTCGAGTCGCTGTGGCTCGGCGCGGAACTCAGCAGTGAAGCGCCCACCGTAGGCGACAAGAACGCGGTTCCAAGCGGCGCGGACCTGCTCGGGCGCGACCGGGCGCTCCCCCGGTCCCGAGTCCGGGCCGCCCGGGGTCGAGGACGCGTCGTCGAGGACGCAAGAGACGAGCTCGCTCGAGAAGAGAAGGGCCGCCTGGGCGACCGCACCGGCGGCGGGAAAGACTTCGCCCGAGGGCAGGCCGATTACCGCCAGGCCTTCGGCCCTGCACTCGAGGGTCCGTCCGGACAGCCGTTCCAGGTCCTCCCGGACACGGATCCGACGCTGGCGGGCAAAGTCGCGTTCGTCCTCGGGAAGCTCGTCGTAGTAGAGAGCCGTCTCGGTGAGCAGGCGTCGGTGGACGCGATGGCGCGCCCGAGCTTGCGCACCTTCGACAGTTGGCGGGTAGGCCTCGACGAGGAAGTCCGACGGCTCCCTGAGGCCGCTGAGCACGCTCGGCGGGGAGAGCAGGAGCCAGCTCGCCGCGTCCTGGTCCACGTCGTAGAGGGCGTCGCCGGTGCCGGAGACAAAGGTCTCGGTGTCGCCGTCGAGTAGTCCGAGGACTCCGCGCTGCTCGAGCCAGGCGACGGCGTCGACGAAGGCACGGCGGTGCCCGTGTTGGGTGAGGTCGAAGGGAAGGTACTCGTCTCCGGCCCGGAGCCTCGCCACCTCGTCGGCCAGCCGGGAGATCGTCGTCTGGCCCCCGAGTCGCTCGAGTGCCGCCAGCACCATGCAGAGCGACGCGTACGCCTGGGGGCTAAAAGCCCGGCGGGACTGGGTCGCCGTGCGCGCGGGACGGTTGACCGACAGCGTGCTCGGGCGCCGCAGGAGGCGGGCGCAGCTGGGCCCGACGTCGAGGCGCCAATGGCAAAGCCGGCTGAACTCCCGGCGGAGCGGCTCCTCGAAGCGCCGCACCAGGGCCAGGACCCCGGCCTCGGGGTAGCGCTCGGTGACGATGCCGTGGGCGATGAGCATCCGGGCGGCCGCCTGGAAGTCTTCGAGCTCGAGCGCCGGGTCGAGGGCGACGACGGTCCTGACTGGGCTCACGGGCGCAGCACCTCGATCTGCACCCCGGCGATGCTCAAGACCCCGGCACTCGTCGCGACCGTCATGGAGCTCTCTGCGGTAGCGACGATCATCCTCACGCCCTCGCTCTCGATCTCGACCTTGAACTCCTCCTCGAGTGGGCGCTGGTGGAGAGCCCGCTCGAGCAGTTCCAGGAAGAGGGCGAACTCGCTCGCACTGAGCTCGCGCCCGGCCAGGGGGCGGGCGGTCAGGCGGGCGGCGGCCTCGACTCGTGCAGCGCGGCGTATCTCGTGCTCGATCGCCAGATGAGCCTTGGCTTCACGGTAGTCGCAGGCGAACGCCGGAGGCGGTGCAGGTGCACGCCGGCCGTACTCCCGCAGCATGACGGGAACCGTCACCGGGCGCGCCTGCCACCAGCTCGAAGTGGCGGAGATGAGGTCGGGGTCTTCCTCCTCCTGCCCAAGGTGGTGGGGCACCCCGAGGCCGAAGGCGGCGTCGAAGAGCAGGTGGGCCTCACGAGGCTCGCTTCGCGCGAACCATCGGGCGAGATGCAAGAACTCCGACGATCGCGTGATCGGTCGGGTGGCGCTCTCGGTCAGCTTGCGGAGAAACGCCATCAGCTCTCGGATGGCGGTCGTCGTGGCGCCCGCGAGCTCATCTGCTCCTGTGCTGATCCGCAGGGGGTCCCGGCGGAACCAGGCCGCCAGGCCCTCCCATCGCTGTCTCCAGCGAAGGGGGAGGTCCGGATCGCCGAACAGCCCGGCCGAGTCGTCCCCGTCTGCGGCGAGGGCGATCAACTGCTCGATGCCTCTTGCCTCGACGGCGTCCACCTGCCGGGCGATCTGGCCGCGGAAGCGGAACAGGTCGTCGAGGAACTCCTGTAGGTAGGCGATGAGAAGGTTCTTGTAGGCGAGGAAGCGTTCCGGTTCGAGGTCGTTGTCGTTGCGAAGCTTTCCCATCGTGGCATGGAAGTCGCGGGCGTTCGCCGCCAGGTCGCGCAGTGATCCGTCGAGGTCGCGAAGCCTCAGATAGGTGGCGGTGGCGTCACCGCCGTCGACGGCGAGACCGAGAGCGTGGAGGTTCTCGAGGATGTCCCTGAACAGCGCCCGCTGCAGCGAGCCCGCCTGCTCCGCGGCGCCGAGCACACGCAGGACGCTCTCGTGTGCGGCGTGGCCGGCCGCGGTGAGCTGCCAGAGCTCCCGTCGCTTGTGAAAATCCTCGAGCCGGTACACCCGACCCGTGTCCTGGGTCCAGGTGACGGCCCCCCAATCCTTCAGCTGCTCAAGCGCCGAGGTCAGACTCGAGGTGTCGACGCCGTTGGCGGAAAGGGCCAAGGCGATCTGCTCGGTGCGGACCTGCACCTGGTAGCGCTCCTTCGCCGCGACGAGCACGGCGAGGATCGCTCCATAGAGCGGGGCCGACGGCTCGGTCGCAGCCCTGAGCACATGCAGTTGGTCGCGCTCGTCTGGGGAGAGAGCCCGCTCTAGGAGCGAGGCGCGCCCTGACTTCGCTTCGGCCACGAAGCGATGGTAGAGGAGGGCTGTAACAGGCAACAGGACCGCACGCCGACGGCCAGCAAGGCAGCCAAGGTGGGTCGCCAGTGCCGGCCGACCTCCGAGTTAGTCATTTGATACTGCTATATACCCCGTTTCCAGGGGTTATAGCAGTATTCAGTCTGGATGACTACTTCAATACCCACTGATACTGGGGTATATTGCAGTAGTGGAACGCAGGACAACTATGACGCGGATTGCAGAGATCGCCGAAGAGCAGTGGGGTCTCGTCACTCGAAGGCAGCTGGCACTTGCAGGCGTGCCTCAGACCACGGTCGAACGGCTGACCGCTCCGGAGTCGACGCTCGAGCGGGTGGCCCACGGTGTCTATCGCCTGGAGGGGGCTCCTACACCAGATCACCTTGAGCTGCGCGCGGCTTGGCTCCAACTCGCCCCCGAGGTGCAGGCGTGGAAACGTAAAGCAGCCGAGGGTGTTGTTTCCCACAGATCGGCGGCTGCCCTGTACGGGCTCGGCCACCTTCCCGCGGACCAGCACGAGTTCACTGTCCAACACCGCAAACAGACCAAGCGTTCTGATGTCCGGCTGCATCGGCGTCGCCTGGATGATCGGGAATGGATCCAGCTGCGAGGGCTGCCGGTGACTCGGCCGGCGCGGATCGCCTCCGATCTGCTGTACGACCATGAGGATCCGGCAGCCGTCGCGCAGATCGTCGCGGACGCCATTCGTCCTGTCTTCGACTACCCCGGGACATTCGCCCAGAGTCTCTCGCCGCATT
>JBKQMT010000187.1:0-19999 GCA_052146595.1 Acidimicrobiales bacterium | reverse complement strand
AGCTTCGATGTCACCTCCGAGGTCGATATGCAAGAAGTGCGCAATGCCGTCGACCAGGCGAGCCGGGAGGTCGCGACTCGTTTCGACTTCAAGAACACCGGCGCGAGCGTCGAGCTGAAGGGGAACGAGATCGAGCTGAACGCGCCGACCGAGGACCGCCGGCGCGCCCTCGTCCAAGTCCTCGAGGAGAAGCTCGTCCGCCGGCAGGTCTCTCTCAAGGCCGTCTCCTACGGCAAGATCGAGGAGGCCTCCAAGGGGACGCTGCGCCAGACCGTCACGCTCAACGCCGGCATCTCCACGGACCACGCCAAGAAGATCAACAAGGCCATCAAGGATCTCGGGCTCAAGGGGGTCCAGTCCCAGACCCAGGGCGACCAGGTCCGCGTCACGGGCAAGAAGCGTGACGACCTGCAGGCGGTCATCGCCGCCCTCAAGGAACAGGACCTCGACATCCCCCTGCAGTTCGGGAACTTCCGCGACTGAGGCCCCCGGCTTTGCCGCCCGGGCGGACCGGTAGGGCCGAGTCCCCATCCGGGCCGGTGCTCACTCCTCCACGGGGCTCGTCGTGGCACGGCGGCGGAGCTCGGCGACGATGCCAGGGTCCGCGAGGGTGGTCGTGTCGCCGACGTCACGGCCCTCGGCCACGTCCCTCAGCAGCCGGCGCATTATCTTGCCCGAGCGCGTCTTCGGAAGATCATCGGTGAAGATGACCACCCGTGGCCGGGCGATGGCGCCGATCTTCTCGGCGACGTGCGCTCGCAGCAGCTCTGCGTGCCCGCTGCCCACCTCGAGGCCCTGCCTCAAGGTGACGAAGGCGACGATCGCCTGGCCGGTGGTGGCGTCGCTGGCTCCGATGACGGCTGCCTCGGCCACGCTCGGATGGTCGACTAGGGCGGACTCGACTTCGGTCGTCGAGACCCGGTGGCCCGACACGTTCATGACATCGTCGACCCGTCCGAGCAGCCAAAAGTAGCCGTCATCGTCGATCTTGGCGCCGTCACCCGCGAAGTAACGACCCTCGAAGCGGCTCCAGTAGGTCTGCCGGTAGCGCTCCTGGTCGCCGTAGATCCCCCGCAGCATCGACGGCCAGGGCAGGGTGAGGGTCAGGTACCCGCCCCCGCGCTCGACGGCCACGCCGGCGTCGTCGACGACCTCGGCGCCGATCCCGGGCAACGGGAAGGTCGCACTGCCCGGTTTCAAGGTCGTCACGCCGGGTAGCGGCGAGATCATGATGGCGCCCGTCTCGGTCTGCCACCACGTGTCTACGACCGGGCAACGGCCGCCGCCGATCTCCTTCCAGTACCAGATCCAGGCCTCGGGGTTGATCGGCTCACCGACCGAGCCGAGCAGCCGCAGGCTGGACAGGTCGTGAGCAGCGGGAAGATCGGCCCCCCACTTCATGAATGTGCGAATGGCCGTCGGTGCCGTGTAGAGCGTCGTGACCCCGTAGCGCTCGATGATCGACCACCAGCGGTCCCGGTCGGGGAAGTCAGGTGCCCCCTCGTAAAGGACGCTCGTGGCCCCGTTTGCGAGCGGGCCGTAGACGATGTAGCTGTGGCCCGTGACCCAACCGATGTCAGCGGCACACCAGTAGACGTCGGTCTCGGGCTTGAGGTCGAAGACGGTCCGGTGCGTGAAGGCGACCTGGGTCAGATAGCCCCCGCTGGTATGCATGATCCCTTTCGGGCGCGCCGTCGTGCCCGAGGTGTAGAGCAAGAAGAGCAGGTCTTCGGAGTCCATCGCCTCCGGCGGGCTGTGGCGGTCCTGGCCGGCCACCAACTCGTGCCACCAGTGGTCCCGCCCCTCTTGCATGACGAGGTTCCTGGCGGCGTCACCGAGCCGGCGAACGACGAGCACGTTCTCGATCGACCGGGCGCCGCTCGAGAGGGCGTGGTCGGCGTTGCGCTTCAGCTCGACGGCCTGCCCGCGTCGCCAGCCGCCGTCGGCCGTGATGAGGAGCCGGGCGCTGGCGTCCTCGATCCGGTCGCGCAAGGAGTCGGCGGAGAAACCACCGAACACGACGGAGTGCGCGGCGCCGATCCGCGCGCACGCCAGCATCGCGACCGGGAGCTCGGGAATCATGGGCATGTAGATCGCCACGCGGTCGCCTCGTTCGATGCCGAGGGCGCGCAGGGCGTTGGCGCACTGTCCCACCTCGTCGAGGAGCTCTCCATAGGTGATGGTCCGGCGGTCGCCGGGTTCGCCCTCGAAATGGAACGCCACCCGGTCACCGAGGCCGGCTTCGACGTGACGGTCAAGGCAGTTGAAGGCGACGTTCAAGCGGCCTCCGGTGAACCACCTTGCGAAAGGCAGCTTCCAGTCGAGAACCTGCTCCCAGGGCTCGAACCAGCTCAGGGCCCTGGCCTGCTCGGCCCAGAACCCCTCGGGGTCGGCCCCGGCTTGCTCGAACATCGTCCCGTCCCGTACCACTGCCGAGCGGGCGAAACCCTCCGGCGGTGGGAACGTCCTCAGTTCCGCCAGATAGTCCTCGATCGCGGCCCTGTGCCGTTCGTCGCCGGTTCCGGTCGTGTCGCTCATCGTCCCCTCCGTCCTCGCCGCGCAGAGCCGCCTTTCCGCACCAGCTGATGGCCGGCTCGCCGTGCCTCAAGCTAACGGTCCTGCATCACTCTTGTGATGCGATGTCTACCGACCGTCTACCAACCAGGGCCTGGCTGGCTGCAACAATGGAGTACACATGTGTGAGTACGCCGCCGTCGCCTGCTTGGAGGTCCCTGTCGGCTGGCGAGTGATCGTCGTCAGTGACCTCTTCCTCGGAGCAAAGCGAACGGACGCATCCGAAGCTGCCTCGCTGGAGCTCGCCCACGCCCTCGAACAGGTCGAGGGACCCGGCGCCCTTGTCGTCGCGGGCAACGCCTTCGACCTGCTCGTGCCTCCCGACGGCGACCCGGCCGCCGCCCTCGGGGCGCACGAGGAGCTGCGCCAGGCGCTCGCCGGCTATCTCGCGGCCGATTGCGGCCGCCGGGCCATCCTCCTTCCTGGCAGTCGCGATCGGGCCGTCTTGTACGACGCGTCCGCGAACGCCGCAGTTATCGCCGCCGGATTCGAGGTCGCGCTCAGGGCGGTACTGCAGGTCGCTACGGCTGGCGTGCCCAAGCAGGTCTGCATAGAACCCGGCTGGCGATTCGACGAGCGCAACGCCTTCGTCGACCCGAGCGATCGGCGTGACACGCCGCTCGGCCAGCACGCCGCGGCGGAGATCCTCCCGGCGTTGGCCGGATCGAGCTCACGCTGGCTGGACGGCATCGACCGCCTGGAGGACCCCTCCGGCCTGCCCCGTTTCGTGGCCTCGCGACTTACCTATCGTCGCGTCGTCCGATGGCTCTGGTGGCTCCTGGTCCCGATCGCGGTCGCTCTTTTGGCGAGGCTCCCCGTCGGCTGGCTGTTCGGCGTGCCGCGAAGGATCGAGCCCTTCTCGTCGAGGCTGCTCGGGATCGGGCTCACCCTCGTGGCCGAGGTGATCGTGGCCGGGATCGGGCTCGCCGTGGTCAATCACCGGATCTGGCATTCGGCCGGGCGCTCCCTTCTGGGACCGCCCGCCTACCGGGCCAACGACAGCGCCCGCGAAGCGGCCCGCCCCATCCTGGCTGAAGGCGGCGTGGGCCTGGTCACCGGTCACACGCTCCAACCCGAGCTCGCCCGGGTGGGCACCGGCTTTTACGCAAACTCGGGCGCGTGCGGAGAAGTCGTCGAGGAGCGGGCCTCGCGCCTTGGCCTGCCTCCGGTCTTCGTCCATGTCCAGCAGGTCTCCTGGGTCGAGATCGAAGGGGGCGCGCAGGTTCACGCGAGGCTCCTGCTGGCACGGAGGTACCTGCGCCCGACGACTGTGCTCGAGCGCTTCGCCGCCGGACGCCTGCCACGCAGCAGCGGAGCACCTGCGGTCGTGGCGTCCTTCCCCGGTGGCCTCGTGTGGCCACGGGTTGCCGATCCGGCGCGCAGCCTGCGGAGGGTGCGCAGGCTGGCTGCGGCGGGCATTGCGATCTTGGGTCTGTTCGACCTCGTCTCAGCCGTTGTGCCACCCCAGGTCCGTGGTCGGCTCCATCCGCTGCTCGGCTACATCCCTCTCGGGGTCAGCGAGGCCGCGGGCGCCCTGGTCGCCCTCGCCGGCGTCGGGTTGCTCGCGGTCGCCCGCGGCGTCAGGCGCGGCCAGCGCCTCGCCTGGCTCGTCTCGATCCTGCTGCTCGCAGGCACGGTCGCGCTTCATTTGGTCCGCCACGGCGACGTGGTGCAGTCGATCGCTGCCCTTGCCCTCGTCGCCGTGCTGTGGTTGGAGCGCAAGTCCTTCCGGGCCCGCTTCGACCTGCCTTCGTTGCGCGCCGGCCTCGTCACGCTCCTCGGCGGAGTGCTCGGGATCACCTGCATCGGGGCGACGATCCTTTGGAGCGTGATCCCGACCCACCGCGGCGGTCGCCCCATCACATGGATCGACGCCTGGTGGGCCACCGCCGGGCGCCTCGTCGGCATCCGTACCGTCGCCCTCAACCCTCGCGTGGACGCGTTCTTGTACCCCGCCCTGCTGGCCATCGGGTGCGGGCTGGCAGTGGTCGCGCTCGTGCTCGTGTTCCGGCCCGTCGTCGACCGGCGCCGCTTCGGCGTTCGCAGCAACACCGCGGAGAGGGCGGCGGACGTCGTCCGCCGCCGAGGTATGGGCACGCTGGACTACTTCGCCCTCCGCAACGACAAGCAGGCCTTCTTGGAACGAGACGGCCTGGTCGCTTACGCCATCTACGGCGGCATCTGCCTAGTCTCCCCCGACCCGATCTGCGCGCCCGAGGAGCGCGAGGAGCTCTGGTCGGCGTTTCGCCGCTATGCGGACGAGCACGGCTGGTCGGTCGCCGTGCTCGGCGCCGGTGAGGAGTGGCTGGGCGCCTACCGCAGATCCGGCATGCACGACCGCTACATCGGCGACGAAGGCGTGGTGGACGTGCGGACCTTCTCCCTCGAGGGCGGCGCCCGAAAGGGCCTGCGCCAGGCGGTGAACCGGATCGCAAAGTACGGCTACGAGATCTCGTTCCACGATCCGGCCCGGATCGACAGCGCCCTGGAATACGCTCTGCGGGAGATCATGGTCAAAAAGCGCCGTGGTGAGGTCGAACGCGGCTTTTCCATGACGCTCGGGCGGATCTTCGACCCCCGCGACGAGGGCCTCCTGCTCGCCGTGGCCCACGGTCCAGACGGCACTCCGGTCGCGTTCTGCCAATACGTCCCGGCGCCCGGCATCCGCGGCTTCTCGCTCGATCTCATGCGCCGTGACGACGGCGACCACCCCAACGGCCTGCTCGACTTCATTCTCGTACGGACTATCGAGCACCTGCGCGCGACCGGGGAAGAGCACCTCGGGCTCAACTTCGCCGCCATGCGGGCAGTGCTTGCCGGCGAAGAGGGCAACGGCATCCAGCGGTGGCTGCTCAGGCGGATGTCGGACTCGATGCAGATCGAGTCCCTCTGGCGCTTCAACGCCAAGTTCGGGCCGGACTGGCTGCCCCGATACGTCGTGTGGGACGCGGCTGAGAACACGCTGCCGATGGCATTTGCCATCGCGAGAGCGGAGTCGTTCTGGGAACTGCCCTTGATCGGCAGGTTCTTCCAACCCCCGGGCACCGACGACGAGCCCGAGCGCGTGGGCGCGGCCGCGTCCGGGGCGCCGAGACCGGCTCAGCCGGCCGGCCACCGCTCGGGGTGATCGGCGGCGGGTCGGTCCGCCGCCGATAGCGGGCGCCTGTCTCAGAAGAGGAAGCCTGCGGCCCTCACGAAGTCGACGACCGGGGCGGGCCAGATCCCGAACGCGACCGTGACGGCGACGGTGACGAAGATCGCGACCGCGGTCGCCGGCGGCACGTTCACGGGACCGAGGTCCACACGACGCGGCGCCGCCCCGGCAGGCTCGAGCGCCTCGGGCACGTCGTCGCCGATCGACAACGACAACGAGCCCCGGTCGCTCGCGGTCCCGGAGGGGATCCGGACTCCGTACATGAGGAAGACGAGGCGCAAGTAGAAGGCGGCGGCCACGGCCGCCGACAGCATGGCGATGACGGCCAGCGCGTACGAGTGGGCCTTCACCGCGGCCGATATCACGTACAGCTTGGCGAAAAAGCCCGTCGTGAAAGGCATCCCGGTCTGGCCGAGGAGAAGCAGCGCGAACGCCAACGCCAGCGCCGGCTGGCGACGGCCGAGGCCGCGGTAGGCGTCGAGGTCGTGGGTACGGTCTCCCCGCCCGCCCACGACGGTTATCACAGCGAAGCTCCCCAGCACCAAGAACGCGTACACGAAGACGTAGTAGACGCTTCCGGAGATGCCCTGGCTGGAGGCAGCCGCCAGGCCGACGAGGATGAATCCGGCGTGGTTGATCGAGGAGTAGGCGAGCATCCGCTTCACGTCGCGCTGGACGAGGCCGAGGACCGCGCCGAGCAGCAAGGTGACGATCGCCATGACCCACAACACCGGTTGCCAGTCGGCGCGGAGCGTGCCGAAAGTGGAGAAGAACACCCTCAGCAGGGCCGCGAAGCCGCCTGCCTTGGCGATCGCGGTCATGAAACCGGTCACGGGCGTCGGGGCGCCCTGGTAGACGTCCGGGGTCCACATGTGGAACGGCACAGCCGACACCTTGAAGCCGAAGCCGACGAGCAGCAGGCCGAGCCCGGCGAGCAGGACGCCGTTCGAGGTGATGATGTTCTTGCTCAGATAGTCCGCGATCTGGGGGAGGTTGGTCGAGCCCGTCGCCCCGTAGACGAGAGCGATGCCGTAGACGAAGATGGCGGAGGAGAACGCCCCGAGGATGAAGTACTTCATGGCCGCCTCGCCCGACTCGCGACGGCGCAGGTCCATCCCGGCAAGGACATAGAGCGGGATCGACATGATCTCGAGGGCGAGGAAGATCAAGATGAGGTCGTTGGCAGCCGCCATCAGCATGGCGCCTGAGCCCGCCAGCAGCGCCAGCACGTGGTACTCGGGCCCCTCGATCCTCTCGCGGACCAGGAAATCGTTTCCGATCGCCGAGCCCACGATCAAGATGCAGGAAACGAGTACCAAGAACACGATGGCGAAGCCGTCGACGGCCACCGAGTCCGCTACCGCCGTGAAGGGACCCCGGGCCTGCACGTCGTGCCAGAGCACGAGCGAGGCGGCGAGCGCCGCCGCCGCCACGGTCCCAGAGCCCACCGAGTAGAACGCGACCGGCACCTTGGAAAAGACGAGCTGGCCGGAGACGAGCAGCACGAGCGCCCCGCCGATGAGGATCAGCTCGGGAAGGATCGCCACGTAGTCCACGTGGGGAGTGACGAAAGTGGTGGCAGCGAAAAGGCCGGACAAGCTCGGCACTGCTGCGAACAGGCTCACGGCTTGGCTCCGGCGCCTTGGCGCAGGGCCACGCCCGGTACGCCGACCTGGGGCGGACGCTGGTGGGCCACGACCTCGACGTGAGTGACAACCTGGCTGACCGATGGGCCGATGCGGCTCAACATCGGCCCCGGGAAGATGCCCAGCAGCACGATCAGGATGACGAGCGGGGCGAGCACGAGGCCCTCACGCCAGGTGAGGTCGCGTATCGCGCCGGCCTCGATCGTCGGCTTCCCCTGGAAGGCCTGCTGGTAGGCCCACAAGAAGTAGACAGCGGCGATGACCACACCCGCCGTCGCCACCACGGCCCACCAGCGATGCGTGAGGAACGTCCCGGCGAGGATCAGGAATTCCCCGACGAAGCCGTTCAAACCCGGGACGCCCATCGAGGCGAGCACCACGACCATGAACACCCCCGCCAGCACCGGCACGCGGCGCTGCAGGCCGCGCATGTCGCGGACCGAGAAGGTGCCGAGCCGCTGGTAGAGGAAAGCGATGAGGATGAACAGCGCCGCCGTGTAAAGGCCGTGGTTGACCATTTGCAGGACGGCTCCGGTAAGAGCCTCGCGCGTGAGGGCGAACGCCCCGATCACGATGAAGCCGAGGTGCGCCAGCGAGGAGTAGGCGACGAGACGCTTCAAGTCACGCTCCACCGCCGCCACGACGCCCCCGTAGATGACGCCGATGGCCCCCAGTGTGAGCAGGAGTGGCGCCAGGGTGACGACCGCCCTCGGGAACAGGGCGAGATCGAAGCGGATGATGCCGTAGGTGCCGAGCTTCGCCATGACGCCGGCGAGGATCAGCGACCCGGCAGCCGGCGCCTCGCGGTAGGCGTCGGGCGACCAGGTGTGGAACGGGAAGATGGGCGTCTTCACCGCGAAGGCGGCAGTGAAGGCGAGGAACAGGAGCACGCCCGCTGTGCCCGACAGGTGCGTGTGCGCCAAGGACCGCACGTCGAAGGTCGTCACCCCTGTCTGGGAGGCGTGGATCGAGACGAGGGCCAGGATGCCGACGAGCAGGAAGGCGGAAGCGCCGAGGGTGTAGAGGAAGAACTTGCCCGCAGCGTAGCCACGCCGTTCGTGGCCCCAACCGGCGATCAGGAAGTACACCGGCACCAGGGTGAGCTCGAAGAAGACGAAGAAGAGCAGCAGGTCGAGGGCGAGGAAGCTCCCGATGCATCCGGCCTCGAGCACCAGGATCCAGGCGACGAAGGACTTGTCGCCCGCCCTGTCGCCCGAGACCGCCAGGGCGATCGGGAACAGCAGGGCTGTCATCAACATCAAGAAAAGCGAGATGCCGTCCATCCCGAGGCTCCAGGAGATGCCGAAGGCGGCGATCCACGGGTGGCTCGAGACGAACTGATAACCACCGTCGCCGGCGGTGAAAGCCACGGTTGCGGCCGCGGCGATGCCGAGCACGGCGAGCGAGGCGACGACGCCGACCACCTGCACGAGGCGACGTTGCGCGGCCGGGATGAGGGCGGCGGCCACCCCGGCCCCGGCCGGGACGAGGACGAGCGTCGTGAGATAGGGGAAGGTGCCTGTCATGACGCCCTCGTCAACACGTAGGCGAGGATCAGCACGAGGCCCGCGCCGAGCCCGAGGGCATAGTTGCGGACGTAGCCGGTCTGCAGCTTGCGCAGCTGGCGCCCCGTGGCGCGGACCATCCAGGCGAACCCGTTGACGGCGCCGTCGATCCCCTTCGCCTCGACCACAGACGAGGTCTCGACGGCGAACTCTGTCGAAGGGCGGGCGAGGAACCGATCATAGGCCCAGTCGATGTACCAGGCACGTTGCAAGAAGACGGGCTCGGCGGCGGGGCGCTCGTAGGTGTGGGCCCAGAGGGAGATGGCGAGGCCGACCCCGATCAGGGCGAGGACGGAGTCGATCAGGGCGAAGGTCCACACCCCTCCGAGGCTCCACTGATGCTGGAACAAGCGCGCCGCGAACACCGGGTGCAGCCAGCGGTCCAAGAAGTCGAGATCGGGATGGACGGGCAGGTTGATGAGCCCCCCGAGTGCCGACAGAAGCCCGAGCACTACGAGGGGAAGCGACATCACCCAGGACGGATCGTGAGGGTGCAGGCCCGGCTGCCTGGGCTTGGCCTCGACCCAGCGCTGCTCGCCCCGGAACACCAGCAGGTAGGCGCGCCCCAGGTAGTACGCCGTGAGCACGGCCGTGACCGCGCCGACCGCCCACAGGGCCGGGCTGAACGCGTAGCTGTTCAAGAGCACATCGCCCTTGGACCAAAAGCCGGAGAACACCGGTACGCCGCCGATCGAGAGCCAGCCGATGAGGAACGTCACCGCGGTGATCGGCATCACTCGCGCCAGGGCACCCATCGTCTTCACGTCCTGATCGTCGTTCATGGCGTGGATCACCGATCCGGCGCCGAGGAACAGGAGGGCCTTGTAGAAGGCATGGGTCAACATGAGGAAGATGGCGGCGTCGTAGGCGCCGATGCCGGCGGCCATGAACATGTAGCCGAGCTGGGAGATCGTCGAGTAGGCGAGGATCTTCTTGATGTCGTTCTGCGCACAGGCGATCGTGGCCCCGAGCAGCGCCGTCGCCGCCCCGATGGCCGCGATGACGTGCCCCGCGTCCGGTGCCCGGTAGAGGATCGGGTTGATGCGGCACATGAGATAGACGCCCGCGGTGACCATGGTCGCGGCGTGGATGAGCGCCGAGACCGGTGTCGGACCTTCCATGGCGTCGGCCAGCCACGGGTAGAGCGGGATCTGGGCGGACTTGCCGACGGCACCACCGAACAGCAAGAGCCCGATCGCCACGAGAGAAGGCTCCCCGACCGAGCCCAGGTGGGCGAAGACCGTGCGGTAACCGAGGCTGCCGGTGCGCTCGTAGATGAGGAACAAGGCCACGAGGAAGGCGGCGTCCCCGATGCGGTTGAAGATCATCGCCTTCTTGGCCGCGCTCGACGCGCTGTCGCGCTCGAACCAGAACCCGATGAGGAAGTACGAGCAGATGCCCACGCCCTCCCAGCCGAGGAAGAGGAACAGGAAGTTGTCTGCCAGCACGAGCAGCAACATGGCCGCCACGAACAGGTTCATGTAGACGAAAAAGCGCGGGAAGTCCTCGTCGTGCTCCATGTAGCCGATCGAGTAGAGGTGGATGAGAGCGCTCACCCCGGTCACGAAAGCCGCCATGGTCATCGACAGCGGGTCGACGAGAAGGCCCATGTCGATGTGCAGATGTCCCGCTGAGATCCAGGTGAACCAGGTCTGGGTGTAGGAACGGCTGCTCACCGGCAAGCGGAACAGTCCGGCGAAGACGACGACCGTGACGACAAAGGAGGCCGTGACCATGAAGGTCGCGAGCCAGCCGGCCCAGGGGTTGCCGAGCTTGCGGCCGGACAGCAGCAAGATCACGAAACCCGCGAGCGGGAGCAGCGGGACGAGGAACACGACTCGCAGCACCGGAGCTCAGCCCTTCAGTCCGTGGATGTCATCGGCGGTCGCCCCTGGGCGCCGGCGGTAGATGGAGACGATTATCCCGAGCCCGACCACGACCTCGGCGGCGGCCACGACGAGGACGAAGAAGACCGCAGTCTGGCCGGCGACGTCGTTGAGCTTCCGGGCGAAGGTCACGAAGGTGAGGTTGGCGGCGTTGAGCATCAGCTCGACGCACATGAACATCACGAGCACGTTCCGGCGAACGAGCAGACCGATCGCGCCGATGGTGAAGAGCACCGCCGCGAGCGTCAGGTACCAGGAGGCGTCGATGCTCATGAGCTGGTGACCTCCGACTCGGCAAGCGCCCCGTCACGTGTCCGGCCGGCGCCGGCCGCGCCGCCGTCTCCCTCGCCTTCAGCCGGCCCTGCTTCGGTGAGCTCAGGGTCGATGGCCTCGGGCCCGTCGGTCGCTTCGTCGGGCTCTGTGGTCGCTCCGGCCGGCACGGCTTCGTCTCCGGGCGCGCGACGCGGCCGGCGCGCCAGCACGACGGCGCCGACGACGGCGACGACTAGCAGGACCGAGGTCACCTCGAAGGCGAGCAGATAAGTGGTGAAGACCGATTGGCCCACCAGTCGCGTGTTGTCGCCGGGTGTGCCGAGGGCTGCGCTCACCGACCGTGCGCCACCCGGCCAGCGGCCCCGCGCCAGGAGGAGCACTTCTGCGAGCCCGATGATCCCAAGCAGGATGGCAACGGGACGCTGGGCCGGGAGCGGCTCTCGTTCAACGGCCTCCCGCCGGTCGACGCCGAGCAGCATGATGACGAACAGGAAGAGCACGACGATGGCGCCGGCGTACACGATGACCTGCACCGCGGCCAGGAACTGGGCGTTCTCCTCCACGAAGAGCACTGCGATCCCGAACAGCGTCATCACGAGCATGAGCGCGGAGTGGACCGGGTTGCGCGCCAGCACCACCCCGAGGGCCCCCACGACGCAGATCACCGCCGCGACGGCGAAGGTGATCGCATCCGGGACGGTGGCGGCCACGAGCAGGTTCGTCATGTGCCGCGCACCTTGCCCCCGAAACGCCGCGAGATCTTGTCCTCCTCCACCGTCCGGATCGAGATGTTCCCGGTGGCGACGTCGTTGCGGCTCTCGCTCTGGCCGCCCTCCGGAGGACGGACTCCGTAACCGAGCTCAGCGGACCACTGCTCAGCGCCCTCGTACTCGACGGCGCCCGAGGGCGACGTCGCCCGCATCCAGCCGGAGCTGTGCTCGTCCTCTCCCGGTCGCCAGTCCTCCCAGGGGAGGTGGCGGGGCAGGCCCTCGTCGTCGACCACCAGCTCCTGTTTCGTGTAGATGGCATCCGAGCGGTTCGTGAAGGAGAACTCGAACATCTTCGACTCGGTGATCGCTTCGGTAGGACAGGCCTCGACGCAAAGGTCGCAGTGGATGCAACGCAGGTAATTGATCTCGTAGACGAACCCGTACCGCTCGCCCGGTGACACCGGGGCGTCCGGCGGGTTGTCGAGACCGCGCACGTAGATGCAGTCGGCCGGGCAGACGGCCGCGCACAGCTCGCACCCGATGCACTTCTCCATCCCGTCCTCGTAGCGGTTGAGGACGTGACGGCCATGAAGCCGGGGCGGCTTGGGCAGCTTCTCCTCCGGGTACGGCGTCGTGACCCGCGGCTCGCCGACCTGCTTCAAGGTCACGGCGAAACCGCCGAAGAACCCGCGCGACCTCTTCTTCGGCGGCTTGTTCGCCATCACCCGCCTCCGTCCTGTTCGGGGACCGCCCGCAGGTGGGCGTCGCTGGCCGGCGCCCGACGCCATCGGGGCGAGCTCTCCTGCAGCGCCTCACGCCGAGCGCCGGCGACGCGGATCGCCCGCCACAGTCCTCCGCCGGCGATGGCGCAACCTACGAATACCCCGAAGCCCCAGACGGTGCCGACCCTGAAGGCCGCCACGACCAGGAGCCAGCCCAGGGAGAAGGGGATGAGCACCTTCCAACCGATGCCCATGAGCTGGTCGTAGCGCAGCCGGGGCAGCGCAGCACGGATCCAGACGTAGACGTACAAGAGCACGACGGTCTTGACCGTGAACCACACGATGGGCCACAGCCAGCGGACGAAGTGGAAGCCGGGACCGTCCGGGCCGCCGAAGAACAGCGTCACCATCACGGCCGACATCGTGATGGTGTTCATGAACTCGGCTAGGTAGAACAAGGCGAAACGCAGCGAGGAGTACTCGGTGTTGAACCCACCCACGAGCTCTTGCTCGCCCTCGGTCAAGTCGAAGGGCGGCCGGTTGAGCTCTGCGGTCACGGCCACGAGGAAGAGCGGGAAGGGCAAGATGCCGAGGCGGAAGATGTTCCAGTGGAAGAAGCTCGCCGCCTGGGAGTCCACGATCGCCCGCGTGGAAAGCGAGTGGGTGACGACGACCACCGTGGCGATGGTCAGGCCCATGGCGGCCTCGTAGGAGATCATCTGCGCAGAGGCCCGGATCGAGCCGAGCAGAGGGTACTTGGAGCCGGAGGACCAGCCCGCCAGCATCGTCCCGTAGACCGACACCGACGACAACGCGAGCAGCAGCAAGATGCCCATCGCCGGGTCGGCCACCTGTAGCTCGACGGTGTGATGGGCGATCGTCACGACCCCGCCGACGGGGACGATCGTGAAGATCACGAGGGCCGGCAGCAGCGCCAGGTAGGGCGCCAGCTTGAACACGAAGCGGTCGGCCTGGTCCGGGACGAGGTCCTCCTTGAAAAAGAGCTTGATCCCGTCCGCGAGCGTCTGCAGGATGCCGTAGGGTCCGGCACGGTTCGGCCCGACCCGGTTCTGCATGTCGGAGATGACCTTGCGCTCGAACCAGATCATCATCATCACCGCGACCATGAGCACGCCGAACACGGCGAGGACCTTGACGGCGGCGATGACCACCGAGCCGAGGTCGACCCCGTTGGCGAAAAGCGGATCGGGCATCAGCTCACCGTTTCCAGTCGGACCTCGACCACCGGGCTCGAGCAGTCGATGAGCGCGGAGGCACTGGCCTCATAGATGGGGGCCGCGTTGAACTGGACGAGAGCCACCCCGCTCGGGACACCTGCGTCAGCGGTGACAGGGAGCACGAGCTCGCCGCGGGGCGAGCGCACCCGGACCCGGTCACCGGGCACGACGCCGAGCCGCTCCAGCTCCTCGGCGCCGAGCCACAGCTGCTGGGGCCGAGCCAGCGGCGCGAGCGACCTCGCCGACTGCACGAGCGTGCCGTGATCGTAAAGACCGCGCCGCACGACGAGGCGCCACGAGCCCTGCTCTGCCGGCGGGACCGTCGCCGGGGCCGTCCACGCGCCCGGGTCGAAGCGCAGCAGCCCGGGTGGCCTGGCGCCGGCGGGAACGGCGGTGGTGCCAGGGGCGGGCGACGCCACTTGCTCAGGGGCGCCCTGGGCGTCACTCGGCGCCTCGGCCGGCCCCGGGGTGGCCGCACCCCCGAGGTCCTGGGCCGCCTCTCCGGTGCCCTCTTCGTCGTCGACGCCCTGCTCGGAGGCCTCGGGCTCGCCACCGGGCGGCAACGACGCCCCCGCCGCCAGCGGCGCGCCCTGCTCCTCGACCGATTCGATGCCCGGCGTCGCGATCGGGTCGAGTCGGCGCGGGCGCCGCGTGAGCCCGACCGGGGCGCCCTTCAGCGGGACGACGATGCCGTCGGCAGCACCTGGCGCGCCGAGCGCCTCGGCCGTGCAACCCGAGTACGCCGGCGCTACGCGCTCTATCTCGGCCCAGATCCCGTCCAAGGACTTGAAATCGAGCCCAGTCCCGAGCCGATCGGCGAGCTCGGTTGCGATCACCCAGTCGGCCCGGGCCACACCGGGAGGCACGACCTTGGCCGCGAGGCGCGAGACCCGCCCTTCGAGGTTCGTCGTGGTGCCTCCTCGCTCCGCGTACCCTGCGGCCGGCAGCACGACGTCGGCCAGCATCGAGGAGGCGTTGAGGACCGTGTCGACCGCCACGAGGAACTCGACACGCTCGAGCGCCCGGGTGGCGAGCTCGCGATCGGGAAAGTCCGACAGCGGGTCTGCGCCTAGGAGCACGAGCGTGCTCAGCGCGCCGGAGGCGGCAGCTTCGAGCATCCCTGCGGTGTCGAGCCCACGAGCGCTCGGCACCGAGCCCCACTGCTCGGCGAACCAGGCGCGGCCTTCCTCGAGGGGCACCCGCCCGGGGAGCAGACCGGGGGCGCAGCCGAGGTCGATGGCACCGTGCACGTTGCCGCGCCTGAGCGCCGGCAGGAAACGGGCCTGCGGCCAGGCGGCGGCGAGCACGCCCGCCGCGGCGGCGATGTGATCTCCCGGCTCGGCGAGCGACGGGCGCCCGAGCACGACGACGACGCCGTCACCGGTCTCTGTGGCCACGAGCGAGCGGGCGAGCTCAACTGCCCCGCCCGGCCGGTACGGGCGCCATGTGGCCACCTTGCTCAGACCGCTCGCTACCGGCGAGCAGTCGATTATCCGCAGGCCTTCGTTCGCCGCGGCTTGACGCAGCCTCAAGTGAAGAACAGGCAGCTCTTCACGCAGGTCGCCGGCAAGGATGATGACCGTGCTGGCGGCGACGGTCTCCTCGATCGTGGCCCGCGGCAGGCTCGCCACGAGCTCGGCAGGCAGGCCGTCGCCGAGTTGGGCGTCGAAATTGTCGGTGCCGATGACGCCTTTCGCAAACCTCACCCAGGCGTAGGCGTCCTCGTTCGCCAGCCTGGCGCCGCCGATCACCCCTACCGAGCCGGCCCCTGGGCCCTCCAGTGCCCGCGCGAGCGCGTCCGCGACGTCGCCCAGCGCCTCGTTCCACGTCGCTGGGACGAGCTCGGTGTCACGGCGCACGAGTGGCTGGCCCAGCCGTTCGTGCGCTTCCACAGCCTCGTAGCCGAAACGCCCCCGGTCGCAGAGCCAACTCTGGTTCACCGGGTCGGAGTCGACCCCGAGGTAGCGAACGAGCGCCCCCGCCGAGGACTGGGCGGCCACGCGGCAGCCGACGGCACAGCTCGTGCAGGTCGTCTCGACCTGCTCGAGATCCCAGGGACGGGACTTGAAACGGTACGGCACCGAGGTGAGCGCTCCCACCGGGCAGATCTGGATCGTGTTGCCCGCGAAGTAGGACGTGAACGGGTCACCGGGGAAGATCGCCACCTCGAGGCGGTCGCCGCGCTCGGCGAAGTCGATGAAGGGCTCGCCCGCCACCTCCTCGGCAAAACGGGTGCAGCGTGCGCACTGGATGCACCGCTCCCGGTCCAAGAGCACGAGGGGGCCTATCTCGACGGGCTTGGCCCAGTGCCGTTTCTCTTCATCGAAACGGCTCTCGCCCGGCCCGTAGGAGACCGACTGGTCCTGGAGAGGGCACTCTCCCCCCTTGTCGCACACGGGGCAGTCGAGCGGGTGGTTCAAGAGCAGGTACTCGATCACGCCCTCTTGGGCCTTGCGGGCCGCGGGCGACCCGGTGAAGACCTCCTGGCCGTCGGTCACCTCCACGAAGCACGCCGGCTGCAGGCTCGGGCCCCTCGGGCCGGAGACCTCGACGAGGCACATCCGGCACATGCCGACCGATTTCATGCGCGGGTGGTAGCAAAAGCGCGGGATGAAGACCCCGGCCCGTTCGGCCGCGGCGATGATGAGCTCACCCTGGTACGTCTCCACGACGCGCCCGTCGACGGTGATGGAGACGCCCGCGGGAGCTCCGGCGACGTCAGCCACGGCGCACCGCGTCCGGGGGGAAGGGGCAACCGCCCTCTTTCACGTGCACCAGCATGTCGTCACGGAACATCTTGGCAACCGAGACGATGGCCGAGGGGATGGACGGCCCGAGCACGCATATGGTCGTCTGCCTCGGCGGCCACGACAGGCCCGGCGAGATGTTGTCGCAGGCGTCGAGCACGAGGTCGATGTCCTTCTCGCGCCCCAGGCCCTGCTCGAGGCGGTGCATGATCTTCTCGATCCAGCCGCTGCCCTCCCGGCACGGTGTGCACTGACCACACGACTCGCGGTGGAAGAACTGGGCGATGCGCCACGCCGCCCGCACCGGGCAGGTGTCCTCGTCCATCACGACGACCGAGCCGGACCCCAGCATCGAGCCGGCTCGGCCCACCGCGTCCTGGTCCAGCCCCAGATCGAGCTGGGCAGGGCCGAACCAGGGGGCCGAGACACCGCCGGGGATGAAGGCGCGCAGCTCCTTGCCACCCCGTATGCCCCCGCCGAGCGACGGGTCGTAGATGAGGTCCCTGAAGGTCGTCTTCGACATCTCGATCTCGAACCAGCCCGGGTGCTCGACCCGCCCCGAGAGAGCGAAGAGCCTGGTGCCGGCCGAGGAGCCCTCGCCGAGGGCTGTGAAGGCTGCCGCCCCGTGGGTGATGATCCAAGGCAGGTTGGAGACGGTCTCGACGTTGTTGACGACCGTCGGCTCCCCGTACAGGCCGACGGCGGCGGGAAAGAACGGGGGCTTGATCCGCGGGAAGCCGCGCTTTCCCTCGAGGCTCTCGAGCAGCGCCGTCTCCTCTCCGCAGATATAGGCCCCCGCGCCGGGATGGATCACGATGTCGAGCCCGTAGCCGCTGCCGAGGACGTCTCCGCCGAGAGCTCCGTGGGCATAAGCATCGTTGCAGGCCTGCTGCAGGCGCTCCAAGCCCAGGGCGAACTCACCCCGGCAGTAGATGAAGGCCTGCTCGACCCCTGTCGCGTAGGCCGCGATGGCCGTACCCTCGATGATCTGGTGCGGGTCCCGCTCGATGAGCATGTGGTCCTTGAAGGTCGCCGGCTCGCTCTCGTCACCGTTCACGACGAGATAGCGCGTCGCGCTCTGGCGCAACATCGACCACTTGCGCCCTGCTGGAAAGCCGGCCCCGCCGCGGCCCAGCAGGCTCGCCTTGTTGACCTCGGCGGCGACGTCGGCCGGCGCCATCGACAGCGCCTTGCGAAGGCCCTCGTAGCCCCCTGTGGCCAGATAGCGCTGGAGCGTGAAGGAGTCTTCCAGCGCGACGCGCGAGGTGACGATCCGGGGCGCTTGGGTGATCATGCCGGCACCGGCCCCGATGCTGGGCTGGACGCTGGGCCGGGCCGTGAGCCCCGGGCCGCGCCCGGCTGCTTGCCCCTGGCGCTGCCAGGCCCTGAGCCCCCGGACGCCGACGACCTCGCCGCTAGGGCGGGAAGCCCGACGCTGCGCTCGACGCGGCTCAAGACCCCCTGCGCCGGCACTGAGTCGGCTAGGCGGCCGGAGCGGAGGTCCTCCGCGAGCTGGTCGAACCCGTCAGGGTCCAGCGGGCCGAAGAAGCGGTGGTTCACCTGCACGCAGGGCGCGATATCGCAAGCCGCCAGGCACTCGGCCTCTTCAAGGGTGAACTCGCCGTCGGCCGTGGTCTGGCCGACCGAGATCCCGAGCGACGCCTCGGCATGGTCGAGGACCTCGTAGGAACCCGCGAGCATGCAGGCGATGTTGGTGCAGACGCTGAAGACGTGCCTGCCGACCGGCTCGGTGTGAAGCATGTCGTAGAAGCTCGCCGTGCCTCGCACCTCCGCGGGCGTGCAGCCCACGAGATGGGCGATCTCCTCCATCGCCTCGCAGGTGAGCCAACCGTCCTGCGACTGCGCGAGGTGGCACAACGGGATGAGAGCGGAACGCGGCCTCGGGTAGCAGGCAACTATCGCCTCGGCCTTGGCGCGGTTGTCTGGGGAAAGGTGCGGCATCAGCGGTCCACCTCGCCCATGACCGGGTCCACCGAGGAGATGACCGCGATCGCGTCCGCGATCAACCCGCCGCGCAACAGCGACGGCAACGACTGCAGGTTCACGAAGCTCGGACCCCTGATGTGCATCCGGTACGGCTTGCTGGACCCGTCGGCGACCATGTAGCAGCCGAGCTCGCCACGGGGCGACTCGATGGCCACGTACACCTCTCCCGCGGGGACCTCGAAGCCCCTCGTGAAGATCTTGAAGTGGTGAATGAGCGCCTCCATCGACTCGTCGATGCGCGCCCGTGGCGGCGGCGTCACCTTCTTGTCCTGGGCCCGGTAGTCACCGGGGGGCATCATCTCGACGCATTGGCGGACGATCTTGCACGATTCCCGGATCTCGTTGAGCCGCACCGCGTAACGGTCGTAGGTGTCGCCGACCGTGCCGACGATGACGTCGAAGTCGACCTCGTCGTAGGCGAGATAGGGCATCGCCCGGCGGAGGTCCCAAGCGACGCCCGAAGCCCGCAGGAGCGGTCCGGTCGCCGACATCGCGAGGGCGAGCTCCGGCGGGAGGACCCCGACTCCTTCCGTGCGCTGCTTGAAGATCGGCTGGCCGGTCAGCATCTCGTCGTACTCGTCGACGCGCCCGGGGATCGTCTCGACGATCGCGGTCACGTCGTCCTGCCACCCGTCGGGCAGGTCCGCCGCGACACCGCCCGGCCTGATGTAGTCGTGGTTCATGCGAAGGCCCGTCGCCTTCTCGAAAAACGACAGGATCATCTCGCGGTCGCGAAATCCGTAGATCATCATCGACGTCGAGGCGAGGTCCATCCCGTTGGTCGCCATCCACATCACGTGCGAGGAGATGCGGTTGAGCTCGGTCATGAGCATCCTGATCCACGTCGCCCGCGACGGGACCTCGATGCCCAACAACGCCTCCACCGCGAGCGAGAAGACGAGCTCGTTGTGCAGCGGAGAGAGGTAGTCCATGCGCGTGACGTTCGTCGCCCCCTGCACATAGGTGAGCTCCTCGCCGGTCTTCTCCATTCCCGTGTGGAGGTAGCCGACGATGGGCTTGGAGCGCAGCACCGTCTCGCCCTCGAGCTCCAACATGATGCGGAGCACCCCGTGGGTCGAGGGGTGCTGGGGGCCCATGTTGATGATCATCGTCTCGTCGGCACCGAACTCGACGTCGATGTCGCCGGGGTCGAGCACGAACCCCTCCGGAAGCTCCGAGGCCACGCCTTGCTCGATGGCGAGCTCCTCGCGGCTGGTCTCGTCGAGGTCCTGCATTTCCTGCGGGCCTTCGAATGTCTCCGCTATCAGCTCCTCGTCGGTCACCGCGGGCCCGGCGCTTCCTTGAATTGCACCGGTACGCGTCCGACCGAGTAGTCCTTGCGCAGCGGATGCCCCTCCCAGTCATCGGGCATGAGGATCCGCGTGTGGTCCGGATGCCCGTCGAAACGTATCCCGAACATGTCGAACGCCTCGCGCTCCATGTTCTCGCTACCGGGGTAGAGGTCGAACAGCGTCGG
>JBKQMT010000186.1:0-5537 GCA_052146595.1 Acidimicrobiales bacterium | reverse complement strand
CCCGTCGGAGCCTTCGGGCGTGCTCACGTTGTTGCAGCGTCAGGTGCGGTGCCAAGGGAACCTCCCGGTCGAGTCAACTCACAGTCGTCGACTCGCCGTGCTGTTGCGCGGATCCCTTGAGCCCGCCCTATCAACTTGGCTACATTCTCGGACGCGACAAGAGCGCCCTGCCGAAGCAGAGGGCGCGAGCCGGGAAGGCGTTCTTGCCCGGCCAGCGCGCTGAAATCGCCGATGGTTTGATCGGGACCGGCCACGGCGCCTGTGCCAGCCACAGGGGGCGTAGGGACCTCGGCGGCAGTCCTTCATCGGAGAGCCTTCGACATGGCATCCGCGGCCTGCCTGTTGGTCTCCGGCGACACATGGCCATAGATGTCGGCCGTGATGCGGATGGATGCATGACCGAACACGCGCGACACGACCTCGATGGGGACACCTTGGGCGAGCATGATCGTCGCGGCAGAGTGCCTCAGATTGTGCCACGGCATCGAGGCCAGCCCCAGGTTGGAGCTCACCCTGTGCCAGTGCTTGCGGATGTTCGAGTCGTACAACGCCGTGCCGCGCGCACTTGTGAAGACCAGATCGTTGCTTCCTTGTGTCCCTTCGAGGTTCTGGCGGACCTGGTGAATCTGCAAAGCCTCCATGGCCTGCGGGGTGGGCGGCACGATGCGGCGAGACTTGTCGGTCTTCGGATCGGTGCGTTGCCTGATCTTGCGATCCAAGGTGCCGGTGACCGTGAGAGTGCCTGCTTCGAGATCGACGTCCGACCACCTGAGCGCCAGTAGCTCCCCTTGCCGTAGACCGGTGTGGATCGCGACCACGTAGAGAGGCAACAGCCGGACGGGAACAAGCGGCTCTCCTGGCTAGCGGTCGTCCCCCGGTCGTCGTCTTCCTCGACCTCAACCAATACTCTTGGGTTTCCGCTCGGCCTACAGGGGGGTCAGCCCTCCCCGGCGCGAGCCGCTGTGGGCGCGTAGACCTGGAGCATGTCGGAGGGCCGACGGCGCGGATCTCCGACTGGTAACGGAGCGTGCGCAGATGTGCGGTAGGTCCCGGCAGCTCGGCGCACCGGGTCGGCGGCCGCTGAGCTCTTGGCGATCCTGGCGTTAGCCTCAGTGGCGTTGCCACCCACCCCAAGACGCGAATCAGAGGTGCCATCGAATGTCGTTGCCTACGAATCACTCGCTGGAGGTTCCGGGAGCGCGCCTTTATTACGAGGTACAAGGCTCAGGCCCTGTGATCATGCTGGTCGGGCACCCCATGGGCGTTTCGGGCTTTGCCGCGATCGCCCCACTGCTCGCCGAGGAGTACACGGTCGTGACCTACGACCCCCGAGGCTTCGCCCGCAGCACGATTGACGACCCCGACCAGGACGCCTAGCCGGACCTGCTGGCCGATGACGTGCGCCGGGTGCTGGAGACGGTTGGCAGCGGGCCCGCGTACGTATTCGGCAGCAGCGGTGGCGCGGTCACGGGGCTCGCCTTGGTCGCCCGCTACCCCGGCCACGTGGAGACCCTCGTCGCCCACGAGCCCCCGCTCGCTCAGCTGCTACCGGAAGCCGAGAAGGCACGCGCCGGGATGCATGATATTTACGACACCTACCGCGAGAGCGGCGTCAGCGCCGCGTGGCAGCGGTTCTCCGGCTTCACTGGCATCAACATGCGCCCCCAGGGTGAAGACGCTGCGCGACAACCGCCGTCGGCCGAGGCGGCGGCGATGAGCGAGCGCTTCTTCGGTCACGGCCTGTTGCCCATCACGTTCTACCAGCCGGACTTCTCCGCGCTGCAGGACGCGCCGGCTTCGGTCGTGATTGGGGGAGGTGCCACCTCCAAGGGCCAGTTCGCCCAGCGCACTGCTGTCGCGCTAGCTGAACGCCTCGGCTCGCCGTTGATCGACTTCCCTGGAGGCCATACCGGTTTCGCCAGCGACGCCAAGGACTTCGTCGGCGTCCTCCGAGGTGCCCTGGCATAGCTTGCAGGGATGGGCGCCCGGTGGGCGAATCCCGACTACGCAGCCTGCCCGATCGCCGAGCCCACCTACCAGACATCGGATTCTGGGATGACAGCAGCGGTTCGCCGAGCAGGGCCGGGCACCCCAGTGCCGAACCACCTGATCTGCGTTCGCCGCGTTTGTGATGGCGCAGTCGCGGAATGGGAGCAGATCGACGTCCTCGTGAAGTCGCGGTGATGTGGGCGCGATTGAACGGCGTCGCACCGCGGCCCTGGTGCCCGCGACATGAGGAACACCGTGCCGGGCAGCGGGCGGCGCCGACGCCTTGTTGTCCGAGGGGCGTGGCTTGGATGCCGCCGCCGGCGGGCGTTACGATCTCGCCGTGAGCACCGATGGGATAAGGGAGCTGGTCCGGCGCGACTGCGAGGCGAGCCTCTTCGGCGCTGCCTTCTACGACGACCACGTGGCGCTGGTCGCGCGCTTTGCAGTGACGCTCGCCGGGCCGCTGAACGCCGAAGCCGAGTCCGTCGAACTCGCCGCTTGGCTCCACGACCTGGCCGCCGTACGCGACCCGGCGGCCCAGCCGGAGCACCCCCGCCTCGGCGCCGAGCTAGCGCCCGGGCTGCTCGCTCCGTACGGCTACGAAAGCATGGTTTCCGACAGGGTCGCCGCTGCCATCGCCTCGCACTCCTTTCCTCTCCGGCCGGGGTCCGCGACCCCGGAGGAGGTGTGCCTCTCGCAGGCCGACGCGGTGGCCCAGATTGTGCGGCCGGTCTACTGGTTCTATTTCGTCACGACTTTCCGAGGGCTCGGGTACCTGGAAGCGGTGCAATGGCTGAAGAACCTGCTAGAGACGAAGTGGGAGGCCCTCATCGAGCCCGCTCGGCGGCTGACCGGGGACCGGTACGCCGCGGCGATGGCGCTCCTAGACGAGGCTTGACGTTATGGCGGCCCTGCCGAGGTGCAGGCGGAGAGGCTTCGGCGAACATTTGTAGGGCACCAAGAGGAGTCGGCTTCCCTGAACAGGCCCAGCCGGCTCAGGATGTCGGGCCTTCGCGGGCCGGCTCGTGCTCGGATTCGCTGCGTTACGACCCAACGAGACAGCAGATCAAGGCCGCGGCGGAACTCTCGCGTGTCGCCCGTGGTGTCGGAGGACCGACTCGAAACTTAGGTCCACGCCCTCTTGAAGCGGATAGTGGCTGGTCAGAGCTTCGGAGGGTCGCCTGAAGCAGCGGCCCAGGAGCCTCGAACTGGCCCTCGCTCCCCCGGTTCGACCACATTCGGGCCGATTCTGAGGGTCTGGACCACCGACTTGAAACTTAGTGGTCCCGGTCAGAAGTTCATGGGTGAATCGTCGGCCCGTGCTTCGAGCCACGCTCCTGGCTCGCCGAGGTAGAGGCCGCACGCACAGTCGAGTGCCTCCTCTGGTGCCCCCGAGAACATCCCCGAAGGAAGGACGGAATTCTCGTATGCGTCCTTGCTGGCGAGATAGATCGCAAAGCCCCATCTGCTCGCCGAGCCGTTGTAGCGCAGGCGCAGCAGCGTCAGTTCGTCCCCGTCTTGGTCGACGCCTTTCACGTAGGCGAAGTTCCCGCGGAAGCTCGTCTCGAGCCTTGTTAACGAGGGCCAGCGCTCACGGCGACGATTTTCCAGCCGGGTGCGCAGGCTCACCTTGGTCGACTCGGGGATCGGCACGCTTGGGACTCTACGCGACGGCGCTTGGCAGGTCCTCGTGGGCTGCGAGCCGCTTCAAGAACACCTCGAGATCGGCGCGCGTAAAGCGCCAGTCGAAGGGGCGAGGCGCAGCGTTGAAGTGACGCTCGAAGGTGACGATCCGATCCGCCATCTCCAAGAGGTTGGTGAGATCGTTGGGCGAGAGCACCTTGCGCTGGAGGATCGAAAAGACGATCTCGATCTGGTTGAGCCAACTGGCATGCACCGGGAGGTGGACCAGCAAGACGTTCGGCCACTTCTTTGCCGTGCGTTCGATCGAGGCCCGACCACGGTGGCTCGAGCCGTTGTCGCAGACCAGGTAGACCCGGGCGTGCCGAAGCATAGGGCTCGGGCGCCATCAGGTCTGAGACGAGCCGCTCGAATGCGGCGATGCCGGTCTTGTCCTCGCACCGGCCGAGCAGCCTCCCGGCGTGGACATCGAGAGCGGCGAGGTAGTTGAGAGCACCCTTGCGCTCGTACTCGTGCTCGACGCGGAGAAGTCGCGCCCGTCCCGGGGCAAGGCTCGGGTGGCAACGACAGCGGACCTGGATCGAGGTCTTCTCGTCGGTCGAGACGACGAACTCGTCGTCTTTGAGCTCACGTCCGCCGAAGATCCGCTCGTAGAGGTCCAACACGACCCCGGCCTTTTCGGCGAAGTCCGGGTCCCTCGGAAAGATCCATGACCTGTAGCGCCAGGGACGGATCACCGCGTCCTTAAGGATCCGCCGTACGCTCGCCGGACTGATCGCATCGACCACGCCCGAGGAGACCACCTCCTTGGCGATATCAGCCGAAGAGAAACGGCTGAAGGGAAGGTTCCTCGTGGCGGGCAGCTCGCAGGCGGCCGCGGTCACCTCCACCACGACGCTCGAGGTGAACGTCTTCGGTCGACCGGAGCGCTTGCGATCGGCGAGCCCGGCGATCCCTCCCAGAACGAAGCGTTTTCGCCACTTCGACACAGTGTTCACCGCGATGTCGAGCCACGAGGCGATAGTCGTGTTCTCCTCGCCGGCGGAGGCGAGGAGAACGATCTGGGCACGAACCACCACGCGGTGCTCGGCACTGTGGCAGCGGACGAGACGTTCGAGCTCTTGACGATCAGCCTGAGGAAGCGACACGACGAAGGGGCTCTGCCTTCCCACCGGTGCTCTCCGATGTTCCGCATTCACCGCCCCGCGCGAGGCGGGCCCTCTTCGCCCAGCTCAAATTACACCCATGTAATTATAACGGCGACCACTTAGGTCCACACCCTGACCAGCCGTTCTTCGTCAGATCAACGCGGTAGAGCCGCTCTGTTCGGGAGTCGATGCAGCGAATCTCACCGCAGCCCACCCGGTCGGTGATCGACTCGTGCTCGTCGCCGCGGCTGTGCTCAGTGCGGCAGATCGGCTCGGTGGTAGATCTCGACAATAGGAGGCTCAACGAGCAACGATCGCCGGCGCGCGAGGAACTCCGCCATGGTGGGATCTGACTGGACGCGATCGTTGTCCTGACGGTAGGTGCGCTCATCGATGTACTCCACCAGCTCGATGAAGAGTTCCGCTCGACCTTATCTGAGAGAAGGCGAATCCGAATACCGCCAGGAGATTCGTAGAAAGGAATCGCCTCACCCAGAAACGAGCGGAACTCAGCCTGGCGATCCTCGGCGACTCGAATGCGGAGGTGAACGAAGACGGCGGCCCGCCACAGGTCGCTGACCGAGGAGTTCATCAGGTCATCGTGGCATGAAATAGTGTCAGGCATCTCGTTGGGGCCGGAGCGAGAGGAGTGGATACTGACGTGATGGAAGCCGAAGGAGACGAGCCAGCACCTCGGGTGTTTGACGTTCTAGCTGGAGAGGCTCTGGCGACCCGTTCGGTACCGTTCGGGGACGTCGG
>JBKQMT010000185.1:0-3507 GCA_052146595.1 Acidimicrobiales bacterium | reverse complement strand
TCGACGCACTCGCCAAGCAGGTCCCCGCCGGCCTCAACATCGGGATCTCTGGGATCCCGTGGTGGACGACTGACATTGGCGGGTTCAAGGGCGGGGACCCGAGCTCGGCCTACTTCCGGGAGCTGCTAGTGCGGTGGTTCCAGTTCGCTGTGTTCTGTCCGCTCTTCCGGCTCCACGGCGTACGTGGACCGAACCCGCAGACGGGTCCGCCACAGACAGGAGGGCAGAATGAGGTTTGGTCCTTCGGCGAGGAGGCGTACGGCATTATCCGAGCCCAACTGGCCTTACGCGAGGTGCTGCGCCCGTACGTAATGGACGTGATGGCAACGGCAAGCACGACAGGGCTGCCCCCGATGCGAGCACTATTCCTGGAGTTCCCGGACGAGCCGGAAGCCTGGCAGGTCAGAGATGAGTACATGTTCGGGCCCGACGTCCTGGTGGCGCCGGTCACTACTTATGGCGCGAGAGAGCGGGAGGTCTACTTACCTCACGGCGCCTGCTGGCTGGACCCGTCGACCGGAGAGCCCGTCAAGGGGAAGGGTTGGACGACGGCATTGGCGCCCTTGGAGCGCATCCCTGTCTACCTGCGCGGCGGGGGAGCTCTGAAAACCTTGTTGGCCAACTAAGGCGGAGGACCGCTCTGCGCACGACGGCCTCGTGCCCGGGTACTCTCGTCGCTGCACCGACGGGCTGGCGATGGTCCGACGAGGAGGGGTGAGCCTGGCACTGCTGCCAGTGTGTAGCCCGCCTTACGGCGCGCGACCAGACCTGGTCAGCTCTTCAACGGCCTGTTTACCCGCCACGACGCAGAAGCTGTCGAAATGGCTGTCCGTGCGGCCGGGAGCGAGGAGAATCCCGAGACGATCGCCGCCTCGCTGACGGTGCTCGCGTCCGACCTGCTCGACGTCTGGCCGTAAGCAGAGTTCACCGAGAGCAGCGCCTCTCTTTTCAAAGAGGGCAATGACGCAGCGAGCATGCCGGTCACGGGACGCGCCTAGAAGTCCCGTTACGTGTTCACCTCAAGGCTTAGTTGCGACCCGCTCAGCTCGTTCAGAGCTTGCCGATGGCAACATCAGGAAGGAAGCCCAATGATCCGAGGAGGAGATATGGCTCGTAGCTATGAAGAAGCTTCGGCGACGCGCCGTGCGCGCCTGCACGTCGAAACGCGGACCGACGGGGCGGTCTTCTGCCATACCTACCGGCTCGCGGTTCGGGTGATCGAATGCCGGGAGCTTCGCGGCCTCACCCAGGCCGATCTCGCCGAGAAAACCGGCATCGACCGGGGCGACATCAGCAGGATCGAGCGTGGCTCGATCTTTCCGAACGAGAAGACGCTCGTTCGTCTCGGCGACGCCCTCGGTGCGGAATGGTGACTGGTCGACAAGCCGACGGCTAGAGTCCAGCTCTACGGTCGGTGTCGCGCGCCGGAAGGTCCTCGTAAGTGACTACGCTCCGAGAACACGGTGCGATCGTGAGTGCCGAAACGCTCGAATGTCCGCGCCTGCCGTCATCGCCTCGTGGCACCCAGTGCATAGTGCGTGTGTGTGTGATGCTCGGACGCCCCTTGTTGTGACACCGATGCAAGGTCCTGGACGTGCCCCAAGGTCGATCCTGCCGCTCACCCCTTCCTCGTGCCGCGACCGTGCCTCACGCGCAGGCTAATGGCAGACGCCCGAGGAGTCGAGGGGTCGATCAAAACCAGGGAACGGAGCCTCGATTGGTGCCCGGTCGGCTCTGTTGCTTGTGGAGACGGGCCAGCGCAGATCGATCCTTTTGCTAGGGCGTTCACCGACGAGCCCACGTGGGCCTATGCGGCGCGCGGCCTGAGGACGTACTAGGCGAAAGGTCGGCGTGGCGAGACCAGACGGCGGAGCTTCGCGGACCAAGCCGCTTACCTACGCTTGACGCGGTGAACGCGGCTATCGACTACACCACGCCAGGCCCGCTGACCGACCTTGGAGGAGTAGATCCCCGATCTCTGACGAACCTCGGCGACGATCCTGTCGAGGTTTGCTTTCCTGTACACAATCTTGTGATCCAACCGGATGCTGCAACGTCGCTGGGGCTGCCCCCCGACCGGCTGGCGACGAACCAGATCCGTCCTGCCGCCGCTCTGATCAAGTCTATCTTGGAACTGGATCCGGCCCCGTTGACCACTCCCCGCGCACCTGACAGGCGAGTGGTGGGAACTTGCCGTCACTTCGCTGTCATCGCCTGCTCGTTGCTGCGACACCAAGGGATCCCCGCTCGGGTTCGCTGCGGCTTCGCCACCTATTTTCAACCCGGTCAGGCTCTTGATCATTGGATCACCGAGTACCGGAGCCGTTCTGAGGATGGGTGGGTCCGCGTCGATCCCGAGATTCTCGGCGGCCAGGTTCTGGAGTGCCCCGAGCGGCTGCAGCCCGGCGAGTTCCTCTCCGGGGGCGAGGCTTGGAGCGCCTTTCGGCGGGGTGAAGTTGACGCGGCTACCTTCGGGGTTTACGGAACCGACAACTGGGGACCAGCAGAGATCCGTGGCAACGCCGTGAAGGACCTTGCCGCCCTCAACAAAGTCGAGATGCTTCCCTGGGACGAGTGGGGGCGGATGACCGCTGCCTACAACAATGAGACCGGCGCGGACTACGACGATCTTTTGGACACGCTCGCCCAGGTTTGCGACGCCGACGACCCAGGCTCGCTATGCGCGCTCTACGCTCACGTCGACTTTCACGTCCCGCCAGACATGATCAGCGCGCAGCCGAGCACGAGCAGCATGGGAGTACCAATAGACAAAGCCTGATTCGGGTGCAGAACGACGACCCCACCGCTCCGATCCGACGCCCCTGAGCCGGTACCGATTCGACGGCATGAGGCACGCCTAGCCGTCTCGGTGCGCTCCGCGACGCTCCAAGAGATCAGCGATATTCACTCCGATTGGACGTTCGGAATGCCGACGGCGGCGGCCGCGTCTTGGGTGCAACGATCCTCGTCGACCACGTCTCACCGCTGTTGAATGCCACCGCGACGATAGGTGCGCACGTGGCGTTTGCCGGGCCAAGCAGCCCGTTCGTGCCTGATGCTCCAAAGAATGACATTCGACCCTAGGCAGACGGGAACCCGCTTGGGTACCCTCATTTCAGAGGGACTCGCCAGGAGGTGCAGCTATGGGCGTGTTCAATCAGGACGTTCGGCGCGACCGATCGAACCCGGCAGCCGCGCACCGAAAGACCGAGCCAACCGTCCTCGAGCAGCCGGCTGAAGGGGGGGCTGAGGTTCCTCTCGTCGAGATGCGGGGCGTCGAGAAGCTGCATCGGAACGGGACGCGGTTGTACATGGCAAGAAAGGCGGTTGCGGTCCTACTCGTCGTTCATGGGCTCGTTCACCTCCTCGGGTTCGTCGTCCCCTGGCGGTTGGCAAGCTTCGCGGGCTTCCCCCACCGAACCGACGTCCTGAGCGGAGCCGATGTCGGCACCACAGGTGCCCGCATTCTCGGCGTGTTCTGGCTGGTCGCTTGCTTGGGCTTCGTGG
>JBKQMT010000184.1:0-3334 GCA_052146595.1 Acidimicrobiales bacterium | reverse complement strand
ATAGTCATCACAGGTGGCCGCGGGCCGTGTTCACAAGATACCAGTGAACACGGCCGTTTCTATGCCTTTTGTGCCGCGGTGGCTTGGCGGGAGGACTTCGGGCGTGTGCTGAGCGGGTCGGGGACGCGACGGGGGAGGGTGGTCTTGCCTGCCTTCTCCGATGACGCCCCGGGGCGTGAGGAGGTGGCGCTAACCAGGGACGGTCGGGCCGTCGTCCGGCGGGGGCGCCGAGGGCGGTTGCTCGTGGTGCCGACGTCGTCCTCTTCTTGATCCGGAGGCTGCCTGCGTTGCCCGGCGTGCCTCGACCTGGTCCTGGCGCTCGCGCGACTCGAGGATGCGGAGGTTGTGGGCGACAGCCGCGAGCGAGTACATGAGGGTGTTCTTCGCTGTGCCGAACAGGCGGCACCAGCCGCGGCGGACGCCTTCGCCGGCAGGATCGGCGAGGCGGGCATAGGCGCGTTCGGCCGCAGTGCGCCTCGCATAGGAGCGGCGGTGCACCGGGCTCGGGTAGGGGTGCTTTTGGCGCGTCTTGTCATTGACGTTCGGGGGCACGGTGATACTTCGCTGACGACAGCACCGGGGTGCCAGGCCGGGCGGCTCGGTGACACTCGGGTGGGCGAAGGACAGATTGAGGGAGGTCTCGACCAACCCACAGCGAAGCTTGCCGGCGGCCGCAGGGCACATGACGCGCTCGTAGCCCTCCTCGTCGGCTCGGGCCAAGGGCGCAAAGCGATAGCGCTCGAGCTCGCCGCAGGAGCGGTCATGGGTGGCGACGACCTCGGCCGGGGCGCCCCGCTCGAGGGGGCCGAGCGACAAGAGCCGCTCGGGAACGCACGGGCAGTAGAGGCTCCCGTTCGCACAGACCGCCCCCTCGAAGGTGCCCTTGGGTCCGCGGTCGAAAGGATGCAGGTCCATGACGGGCTCAGCTCCGATACTTCTGAGGCGCCGGCTGAAGCCGGTCTTGAACGAGTAGCCGCAATCGGCGAGCACGTCGCTCGGTCCTGCACCTGATGAAGCCATGCGCTCCAAGAGCCCGGCCATCTCATCGGCGGGCTCGATACTGGCGCTTTTCACCACGACCCGGCAGATGAGCTCGGGATCTGCCTTCTCGCCCTCCTCGGGTGCGAGGACGGCGACCTGGGCGTAGTAGCCCCAAAACAGCACGTCCTTGGCTCCGGGGGCGTTTCGCTTCGCGTGACCCCAGGCCGCGTCGGGATCGGCGGAGATCTCTTGGCTCAACTTGTCCTTCGGACGCGCCCAGCTCTCGTGGTCGGTCCAGTCGACCGCCAGGCAGCGGCGTCCCCTTTTGGCTTCGGGCACGCTTGCTTCCAAGAGGGCGTCGATGAGCTCTATGAGCATCGCCTCTTTGGTCGCGGTCTCGATCCCCGCCCGTCTCCTCGCGAGGTGCCCCGAGCGCTCGAGCGGTGCCACTCCCCTAAAAGAGGGCACAGGGCTCGGGTCGATCGGCTTCATCAGGGCGCTGAAGCTGTGCTCGAACTGCCTGTAGCTCGCCGTCTTCAGTCCCTCGCGGCTATGTCTCGCCACGCCCAGGCGGACCTGGTCAACAACGCTCAGGTCGCAAAGGCAGCGATAGGCGGCGGAGAGATGGGCGACTTTGGAGGTGGCGATCGACAACAAGATGCCCAGCATCACCGTGCGGGGCGTGAGCTGGCGGTGAGGGCCCGAAGACGAGATGGCCCCGTTCAACATCTCGGCCCCGCCCGAACGGTCCAGCACCTCTTCGAAGCGTCTAAGGCGCGAGCTCGTGCTCAACTCGAGCCTCCGAGCAACAAGACGAGCTCGGCCTCGTCGATGTCAGGCAGCGACAAGGCCAGGTCGAACAGCCTCTGGGAGTACTTGAGCCCCGCTGCGCGCAACAGCGCCGGCACCCCGAGGCGTCCCAGTTGCTCGGCGATCCAGGTCGAGCGCATCCTCGAGACCGAGAGCCGCTTCAGACCGACGCCGCCGCTCAAGCGGGCGAGCACGGGGGTGGTGACGTTCTTTCTCGTCGGGGCGATGCCCCCCACCATGTTGCGCTCAGCGGAGAACTCCGCGCACACAGCCAGCATCTTTTGATAACGGGCGAGTACGGGCACGACCCGGGCCCGGGCCCCCTCGACGACAACGACGAGACCCCCCGAGCGTGCAAGCACGTGGTGGCCGGTGACATATCTCATGTCCATCCCGTCGAGACCGGCGCCGAGGCCGAGACACAGCATCGACTCCATCGCTCTTCGCCGTCTTGGCACTTGGTGGCGGGCGAGGGCGAAGTAGGCCTCGATCTCGCCACTGCTATAGGGAGCCGCCGGGCCGTCGCGGGGAATCGGGGCAGGCTCGGCCCGTTGGGGCAGGTCGAGGGCGCGGGCCACAAAGCGCAGGTTGGCACGCCTCGTGCGCCTGGAGGCCGGCGTCGCCCCGCCCATGGCCGTGGCGATGTGGCGCTCGATCACCGCCTCGTTGAAAAGCGAGCGCTCGTTCGCCTCAAGCCCGATTTCGAGGCCCCACTCGCAAAGGCCAGAGCAGGCCAGCAAGAGTGCCCTGGCCCGGGGCGGACCGGCGGGTGAGACCTTTACGACGACGGCCCTCGCGAACTCGGCCGCCTCCAAACAGCGCTTCTTCGGTGTCCAGGTGGCGACGGCCTCGAGGGCGAGCACCCGCCCCGACTTGATCATAAGGTATATATACAGGAGGATATGACTGAGATGGTGAATCCCCCCTGGCAGGCTTCAGGCGTGGACGCCGAACAGCGCGCCGAGCTGTCAGAGATCGCGAAGCAATTGGCCGAGATCGCCCGGAGCGGGCAGGTCCTGCCGGGCTCGATCTCAGAGCGGCGCACCCGATGCGGGAGGGCGAACTGTGCTTGCCACGGCGATCCACCCAGGCTGCACGGTCCTTACTGGCACTGGACGCGAAAAGTCGCCGCGAAGACCGTCGGGAGGTATCTGAGCGAGGACGAGGCCGGCGACTACGGAAGCTGGATCGACAACGACAGACGGCTACGAGAGCTCGTCGCAAGGCTCGAAGCCCTCGGCGTGGCCGCACTTGAAGCCGACGAACGGACATCGCACCGGTCCTGAGGCCAACGCCTGTGGACGAAGTGTGGCCGCCACAGCACTAAAGCGTGATTGGCATCTCCAAGTCGCAACGTTCGGCCAGGTCACAGGGACTTGTGAAGACCACACGGTAAGATTCTCACGTTTTACCTGCGGCGGGCTCAAGGGATCCGCGCAACAGCACGGCGAGTCGACGACTGTGAGTTGACTCGACCGGGAGGTTCCCTTGGCACCGCACCTGACGCTGCAACAACGTGAGCACGCCCGAAGGCTCCGACGGG
>JBKQMT010000183.1:0-24449 GCA_052146595.1 Acidimicrobiales bacterium | reverse complement strand
CAAGGGCACGGCTGGTTTGCGACCTGCGGAAGGGATAAGCGCTGAAAGCATCTAAGCGCGAAGCTCGTTTCGAGATGAGATTTCCCACAGGGATAACCTGGTAAGGCCCGTGGTCAGACCACCACGTCGATAGGCCGGAGGTGTACGCACAGCAATGTGTTCAGCCGACCGGTACTAATCGGCCGAGGGCTTGGGGCTCGTGCTCGCTATGGAAGGCTCGAGGGGTAGTTGACAACAACACCCTCAAGCGGGAGAGCCGGCAGTAGCCGGTGCAGACAAAGACTCCCGCTCGAGCGAAAGGTTTCCGGTGACCATAGCGGCAGGGTCACACCCGTTCCCATCCCGAACACGGAAGTTAAGCCTGCCAGCGCCGATGGTACTTGGGGGGAGACTCCCTTGGAGAGTAGGTCGTCGCCGGAATTCATCTCAGACACGCCCACCTGTGATCGCAGGTGGGCGTTGTCGCGCTCACGGGCACCTCGGCGGTATCGTCTCTCCTGTGACCAATGCGCGCGGTGCCCCGGGACAACGTCGCGCCCGCACTGCGACGCCGGCCATCCGCACCGAGCAGGCAGTTAAGCCGGATCAGCGGCCTCGCCACAGCTCGGCAACTGTCTGGCCCCGCGAGTCGGAGCGTGAACGGCGGGCCAGGAAGAAGGCCGAGGACAACGAGTTGCCGCCAGAGGTTCGCGACGAGCTTCGCAAGGCCGTCGGTTCTGAGCGCTCGGCAGGGATCGAGAGACGCCTTGGGATCGCTACCAGGGCTTACGAGCGCGACCGCTACCGCGAGGCGCTGTCGGAGCTGCGCGTGCTCGTCCGCCTGGCGCCGGAGGTGGGCACTGTTCGGGAGCTGTACGGTCTCACGCTCTACCGGCTGGGCCGCTGGCGCGAGGCCGCCCGCGAGCTGCGGGTGTTCCACGACCTCACCGGGTCCTTCGACCAGCTCCCGGTGATCGCCGACTGCGAGCGGGCTCTCGGCCATGACAAAGCCGTACTCGCCGCCTGGGACGAGTTGCGCCATGCAGGCGTGGACCGGGAGGTGCTCGTCGAGGGCCGACTCGTGGTGGCCGGCATGCTGGCCGACCACGGCGACCTCGAGGGAGCGATCGCGCTCTTAGGACCAGGCGGGAAGTCCCTCCGCCACCCTGACACCTGCCATCTCCGCCAGTGGTACGCCCTCGGCGACCTGTACGAGAGGGCTGGCGATCTCCCACGGGCGCGGGAGCTCTTCGAACGTGTCGCGTCCTTCTCTCCGGACCTCTTCGATGTGGAGGACCGCCTGTCCGCGTTGCGTTGAGGTTGCCCGGCTGACCAGGGCGCCTTGCGTTGGGCGGGTCGCTGACCAGGGCGCCTTGCTACTGACACCGCCCGTTGCTGCTGACACCGCCCGCCCCCAGGTCGAACCGGAGTTTAGCGCGACGCGCCGAAGTCCGACCGGAGCTGCCGCAAAGGCGCGCCGCGGCCGCCTTTGCGGTGTCGGCAGCCGTCGGGACAGCGCCCCGAGGCAGTACCGTCATTGCCGTGGACCGTGTCGGCCTCGTCGGCTTGCCGAACTCGGGCAAGTCGGCCCTCTTCAATGCGCTCACAGGTGGCAACGCCACCGTCGCGCCTCACCCCTTTTCGACGATCGAGACCGAGGTAGGGGTGGCGCACGTTCCCGACCCACGGGTGGATTTGCTCGCGAACATGAGCCATAGCCACAAGATCGTCTATGCCGGCTTCGAGGTCGTCGACATTGCCGCCATCGGCAAAGGTGCCGAGAAGGGCGATGCCCTCGGGGGCCGTTTCCTGGCCGGCGTGCGCGAGGTCGACGCCATTTGCCTGGTGCTGCGCAGCTTCGAGGACGACAACGTGCCTGGCGACACGGACCCAGAGGCAGCGCTCTCGGTCCTCGAGCTTGAGCTCGCCCTGTCCGATGTCGCGACGCTCGAACAGCAGCTGACCAAGAAACGGAGCCGTGTCGCCCCGATCGACCCGGCAATCGCTGCCGGTCTCAAAGCGGCCCCGGCAGCCTTGAAGGTGCTCGAGCAGGGCACGCCTTTGTACCGATCGGCTCTGCACGCAGATGAGCACGAGGCCCTGAAGTCGTTCTTCCTCTTGACGAACAAGCCGACGATGGCGGTCATCAACGTGGGCGAGGATGAGCTGGCCGACTCTGACGGGCTCGTGTCGTCGGTGCAGAAGGAGCTCGGCGATGCAGTGGACGTGCTGGCAGTCTCCGTCCAGCTGGAGGCTGAGGCGGCGAGGCTCGATCCAATGGAGCGGGCCGAGCTCCTCGAAGGTCTCGGCCTCGGTCGGGGCGCTGTGATCCGCGTCGCCCAGGCCGCCTTCGACATTCTCGGAAAGTGGGTGTTTCTCACCACCGGGGAGGACGAGTCGCGGGCCTGGATATTCCACAAAGGTGCGAAAGCCCCCGAGTGTGCCGGGGTCATCCACTCCGACCTGCAGCGTGGTTTCATCAAGGCCGACGTCATCCGCTGGGACGAGCTGCTCGAGTTCGGCTCACTCGCCGCTGCCCGCACGAAGGGCAAGGTGCGCCTCGAGGGCAAGGACTACGCCGTACAGGACGGGGACGTGCTCGAGATCCGCTTCAACGTCTGAAGCGCCGGAGGTGAGCACCGCCGCCGAGGCTCCCGGCAACCGGCAAGTGCCTAGTGCCACCGAGCCCGCCGGTGACCCGCAAGCGCCGGACGTGGGCACTGCCGCCGAGCTGATGGAGCGCTGGCGACGCGATCTGGAGTCGTGGGCGATCCCAGACGAGATCCTCGCTACCACCCCCGAATCGCCCTGGGTTCTACCCCGCCAGCTCTTTGCCCGCCAGGGCCGAGCTCCGGCTCGAGGCACCTTCCGGCCCTTCTTTCGAGCGGGCTTGGGAGGCGCTCGCCAAGCCCGGTTCGGTTCTCGACGTCGGCACTGGCGCCGGGGCAGCGTGCCTCCCGCTCGTGCCCCGGGCAACCGAGATCACCGTCGTTGACAGCGATGCGGACCTGCTGAGCGTCCTCGCCACCTCGGCGCGCCGCCTCGGCGCCGACGTCCGACAGGTCTGCGGCCGCTGGCCGGACGTAGCCGGCGAGGTCGACGCCGCGGACCTGGTGACGTGCCATCACGTCCTCTACAACATTCCCGACATCGGGCCGTTCCTCGCCGAGCTCACCGCCCATGCGCGCCGGCTCGTGGTCGTCGAGATCACGGCTCGCCACCCGCTCACCATGCTCAATCCGCTCTGGGAACGCTTCCACGGCATCGTCCGGCCGAACGTTCCGACCGCTGAAGACATGCTGGCGTTGCTCGGGGCTCTCGGGCTGGAGCCCTCCTTCGAGGTCTGGTCGCCTGCGGCAGAACGCGAGCACGAGAGCTTCGACCACCTGGTCGAGGTGACGAGGCGCCGTCTGTGCCTGGACCCTGGTCGTGCCGGCGAGGTGGCCTCGGCTCTGCGCGAGCAAGGCGCCGAGCACGACCACCTAGGGGAGCTCCGGTCGTCGCGTCTCGACCTCTGCACGATCTGGTGGTCCGGGGGCGCCTGATGGCGGCCGCGTCGCCGGGCACGGTCCACGGTCCGGGGCGTGCTTGGCGCCGATGGTCCGGGGGCGCCTGATTGGCGGCTCCGTCTGGGAGGTTTGTCGACCGGCGACGCCAGGCCTTAGGATCAAACCAGGAGAGCCCATCAGGGGCGCACGAACCTCCACGTGTTCCACGCGGTGGAGTGTCCGTCTTCGAACCGGCCGTTCCGGCAAAGCGGTTCGGCCGATCGTGTCGACCAGAAGGAGATACATCGTGGGGATCAACATCCGCGAGGTGCTTGGGGACGAGGCTGACTACCTGCTCGGCCACGAGTGCAAGACGATCGAGCGAGAGCACCTCTCGTTGCCGGGACCCGACTTCATCGACCGAGTCCTGGTGCAAAGTGACCGGCCAGTGGCCGTCCTGCGCAACCTGCAGCAGCTCTTCGACCACGGCCGCCTCGGCGGCACCGGCTACCTCTCGATCCTGCCCGTCGACCAGGGGATCGAACATTCGGCGGCGGCCAGCTTCTCGAAGAACCCGGCCTACTTCGATCCAGTGAACCTTGCTGAGCTGGCGATCGCTGCGGAATGCAGCGCCTTTGTCTCGACGCTCGGTGTGCTCGGGATCATCGCCCGCCGGTACGCGCCCAAGATCCCGCTCATCGTCAAGCTGAATCACAGCGAGCTTCTGACCTATCCCAACCGCGGCGACCAGGTGCCGTTCGCGTCGGTCCAGCAAGCGTTCGACCTCGGCGCCATCGGCGTAGGGGCGACGATCTACTTCGGCTCGGAGGAGTCCAGCCGCCAGCTCCGCGAGGTGAGCGCGCTGTTCGCAGAGGCACACCGCCTCGGACTGGTCACGATCCTTTGGTGCTACCTGCGCAACTCGGCTTTCAAGACCCCGGAGGCCGACTACTCCCTGGCGGCCGATCTCACCGGGCAGGCGAACCACCTCGGGGTCACGATCGAAGCCGACATCATCAAGCAGAATCAGCCGGAGAACAACGGCGGTTACACCGCATTGAAATTCGGTCGCACCGATCCGCTCGACTACTACCAGCTGACGACCGACCACCCGGTCGATCGCACGCGCTGGCAGGTCGTGAACTGTTACTCGGGTCGTATCGGCCTCATCAACTCCGGCGGCGAGTCGGCTGGCGCCGGCGACCTGGCGCAGGCAGTGCGTACCGCCGTCGTCAACAAGCGTGCCGGTGGCATGGGTCTGATCCTGGGACGTAAGGCCTTCCAGCGCCCGCTCAGCGAGGGAGTGGGCATCATCAAGGCCGTCCAGGACGTGTACCTAGACGACTCGGTCACCGTCGCTTAGCCGGTCAGCTGAGCTACTCGGGCGGGCGCCCTCCCCCATCTCCGGCGGGCGCCCGCCCGCAGACCCCGGGCGGACCGCTGCCCGGGGGCACGGGCCGTAAGCGGCCGGGCGCACCGTCGCTGTCCGCACGATCGCGCCACTACTGCCTCGCGCATCGCCGTTGTGCAAAGGTCTCATCGGTAGAATGCCGACAACCACGGGCAAGCGGGTGAGAAGGTGATCGCGGCAGTGGCGGCGTGCAGGCCGGCGAGCCGAGTGGAGGAGCCGTGACGACAAAATCCAAGACCGGGAGCGAGCCGGGCAAGGTCGAGACGATCGACCAGGTAGTGATACGTTTCGCCGGCGACTCCGGCGATGGCATGCAGATCGCCGGGGACCGGTTCACCGACGAGAGCGCCCTCATCGGCAACGACCTGTCGACATTCCCGAACTACCCGGCCGAGATCAGGGCGCCGGCGGGCACTCTGGCGGGTGTGTCCGCTTTCCAGATCCACATCTCCGACCACGAGATCCTCACTCCCGGCGATGCGCCGAACGTGCTCGTGGCGATGAACCCCGCTGCCCTGAAGGCGAATGTGAACGACTTGCCGACCGGTGGCGCGCTCGTGATCAACTCTGATGCCTTCGACGAGCGGGACCTGGCCAAGGCCGGTTACGCGTCCAACCCGCTGGAGGACGGCAGCTTGTCGGCCTTTCGCGTCTATGAGATACCTATGACCTCGCTCACGATCGAGGCCTGCAAGCCGACTGGGGCCAAGCCCCGCGATGCGGAGCGCAGCAAGAACTTCTTCGCCCTCGGGCTGCTCTCGTGGCTCTACCACCGGCCGATCCTCGAGACCGAACACTGGATCGCCCGCCGTTACGGCCGGGTGCCGATCGTCGTGGAGGCGAACACGCTGGCGTTCCGGGCGGGCTACAACTTCGGCGAGACGGCGGAGATCTTCGAGTCCTCCTACGAGATAGCTCCCGCGGAGCACTATCCGGGCACGTACACGAACGTCACGGGCAACGTGGCACTCGCCTGGGGGCTCCTTGCTGCCGCGTACTTGGCCAAGCTGCCCCTGTTCCTCGGCTCCTACCCGATCACGCCGGCATCGGACATATTGCACGAGCTTTCCAAGCACAAGAACTTCGGCGTGCGGACCCTTCAGGCCGAAGACGAGATCGCCGGCATCGGGGCGGCCCTCGGGGCGGCTTTCGGCGGCGCCCTCGGCGTGACGACCACGAGCGGGCCCGGCCTCGACTTGAAGGCGGAGACCGTCGGGCTCGCCGTCAGCCTGGAACTTCCGTTGCTCATCGTCGACATCCAGCGGGGCGGCCCCTCGACAGGGCTACCCACCAAGACCGAGCAGTCGGACCTTCTCCACGCCATGTTCGGTCGCCACGGCGAGGCTCCGGTGCCCATCGTGGCCGCGAAGACGCCGTCGCACTGCTTCGAGGCGGCAATCGAGGCGGCTCGCATCGCCCTTCGCTACCGGACACCTGTGTACCTGCTCTCGGACGGGTACCTGGCGAATGGCTCCGAGCCCTGGCTGCTGCCCGACGTCGACTCCCTGCCGGACATCTCCGTCAAGTTCGCGACCGAGCCGAACGCCACCGGCGCCGATGGTGAGTCGACATTCTGGCCTTATGTCCGCGATCCGGAGACCCTCGCCCGCCCCTGGGCCGTCCCGGGCACGCCGGGCCTCGAACATCGCATCGGAGGTCTCGAGAAGCAGGACGGCGTCGGGACCGTCGCCTACGAGCCCGCGAACCACGAGACGATGGTCCACGCCCGAGCGGCCAAGGTCGCCGGCATCGCAAGGGAGCTCCCGCCTGCGGAGGCAGACGACCCGACCGGCGACGCGAAGGTCCTGATGCTGGGTTGGGGTTCGACCTTCGCCGCTATCACCGCCGGCGTGAAGCGGGTGCGCAGGGCCGGAAAGCCGGTCGCACAGCTTCACCTCGTGCACCTGAACCCGTTCCCACCCGATCTTGGCGAGGTTCTCCGTTCCTATGAGGTCGTGCTCGTGCCGGAGAACAATCTCGGTCACCTGACGCGCCTGGTGCGCGCGGACTTCCTCGTGGACGCAAAGTTGCTGTCGAAAGTGCAGGGGACCCCGTTCCGCGTGGGCGAGATCGAGGAAGCCATCTTGCGGGAGATCGAGCGCCTCGAGCCGGACTCGCGGGAGCCCGCTGCCGGCGGCGGGGTGGCTGTCGCAGGCAGCGGGAGCGCTGCCACCGGAGTAGCCGCCTCGGCTCAGAACGGCAAGGAGGCCGAGAAATGACCGACGTCGCTGTTCCTGTGACGACCCGGAAGGACTGGGCGAGCGACCAGGAAGTCCGCTGGTGCCCGGGCTGCGGGGACTACTCAATCTTGTCGGCGGTGCAGCTGCTGCTACCCGAGCTCGGTGTGCGGCGCGAGAACACCGTGTTCATCTCCGGGATCGGCTGCGCGGCCCGCTTCCCGTACTACATGAACACATACGGCATGCACTCGATCCACGGCCGCGCCCCCGCCATCGCCACCGGCCTTGCCGTGACGCGGCCGGACCTCGACGTCTGGGTGGTGACCGGGGACGGCGATTCCCTTTCGATCGGCGGCAATCACCTCATGCATGCTCTCCGCCGCAACGTGAAGCTGACGATCCTGATGTTCAACAACCAGATCTACGGCTTGACAAAGGGTCAGTACTCGCCCACCTCCGAGGTGGGCAAGATCACCAAGTCGACTCCATTCGGCTCCCTGGACACGCCCTTCAACCCGGTGAGCCTCGCTCTCGGCGCCGAGGCGACCTTCGTCGCGCGAACCCACGATCTCGATCGCAAGCACATGATCGAGACGTTCCGCCGGGCGCACGACCATCCGGGAGCTTCCTTCGTCGAGGTCTACCAGAACTGCAACGTCTTCAACGACGGCGCGTTCGAGGCGATCAACGGGAAGGAGCACAGGGCCGACATGCTCATCCCGCTCGAGCACGGGCAGCCGATCCGTTTCGGGGCCAACGGCGAGCACGGCGTTGCTTTCGACGGAGAGGGTCGCCTGCGCCTCGTCGAGGTCGAAGACGTGGGGGAGGAGGCGCTGGTGGTCCACGACGAGAAGGCGGCCAATCCAAGCCTTGCCTTCGCGTTGTCGCGTCTTGCCAGCGGCCCGCACGAGCCGACCCCGATCGGCATCTTCCGGGCGGTCGATCGCCCCGACTACGGCAGCCTGGTCGACCGGCAGCTGCACGAGGCGAGCGAGCGGGAAGGCCCCGGCGAGCTCTCGTCACTGCTGCGCTCGGGCGCCACCTGGAGCTACGACTGAGCTGAGGCGCCCCTCGCTCAGTCGAGCGAGCGGAAGGCCATGCCCGTACGTGGTTTGGGCTGAAAGTACGTGCTCTTTGGGGGCATGAGGCGCCCACCGTCCGCCACTGCCTCGATCTTGGCGACGGGGACCGGCCTGAGCAGGAAGGCAGCGTCTGCCCGGCCTTCGCGAACCGCGGCTGCCGCCTCGTACCATCCAGTCTCATAGGTGAGCTCGTGCTCGGGAAGCCCGTTCAGCACGACCGAGAGCCTGCTGGAATCGAGATCGTCCTCAGTCGCCTCCTCGAGCGCCGGGAGCGGGTAGAGAAGCTTGTACCCGTCGCGCGTGAAAAGGCCTATGACCCCTGGGGCGGAGGTGGGCGGTAGGGCGATGAGGTCTCCTGGCGCGGGTTCGATCCGGTACCAGGGAGCGATCAGCTCGTAGAGACTCTCCGGCGGGACGCCCTTCTCGAGGCGGTGCACGGCCCGGATCGAGAGCTCATCTTCGGAGAGCTCGACGACGAAAGCGAGCGCGAAGTCGTGACTTCCGGACCTGCCACCGTTTCTTGCGCGACATTCCCCCGCATAGATGCGAGCTGTCTCGTAACGGTGGTGCCCATCGGCGATGATCACCTTGGCGCCGGCGCACAGCTCGGTGATCTCTGCCAACCGGCGCTGGTCGGTGGTCGGCCACAGCTCGTGGACGACGCTGGCGTCGTCAACGGCGCGCCAGCTCGGCTCCCCGGCTTGCGACAGGGCCTCCCGACAGGCCGACGCGAGGCCCTTCGCGAGGGAAAGCCCCCAGATGGGCGAGGTGTTCGTCCGCGTGCTCCGCAAGAGCGAGAGCCGGTCGACGCGGTCCTTCGGTGTCGTCTGCTCGTGGGGCAGCACCTCCCCGGTGCCTTCGAGGTCGAGGCCGAGCGCGCCGAGCAGGCCGGTCATCGCATGTCGCCGGCCGTGATCGTCGTGAAATGTCATGCGGTAGAGGTAAAAGGCCGGGAGCAGGTCACGGCGTACCACGCCCCTGTCGAGCCAGCCGTGGAAGGTCCTGGCGGCGTTCTCGTACTGGTCGAGCCCGCTGGAGGGGTCGGGGAGGGGGAGGTCCACGTGGACGGCGTTGTAGGGGCTCCTCGCGGCGAGACGAGCGCGCTCCGCCAGGCCGACCACGTCATAGGGCGGCGCCACGACCTCGTCGGCGTCCACGCGTGCTGGGTCGTAACGGATTGCAGGAAACGGGTCCAAACGAGCCATCGCCCTTGCGTAGCACACGGGGCGTGGCCGCTTCTGCGAGGATCTGGGTCGTGACCTGGCTGCTCGATTGCGACGGCGTCATCTGGCTCGCCGAAGAGGTGATCCCAGGCGCGCCCGAGGCTGTGAAGCGCTTGCGCGCTTCGGGCACCCGGGTGGTCCTGCTGACGAACAACTCGTACCCGAGTCGTTCAGATCACCTCGCGAAGCTCGAACGCATGGGGATGGCGACGGCCCCGACTGACCTGCTGAGCTCAGCGATGGCCGCGGCGCTCCTGCTCGAGGAGGGGGAGCGGGCCCTTGTGCTCGGCGGCCCGGGAGTCATCGAGGAACTGACCGCACGTGGCGTGATCACTGTCAGCCCCACCGACACCGAGATCGGCCGCGTGGACGCCGTGGTGGTCGGCATGTACCCGCAGTTCGACTACTCGTCGCTCGCCGTCGCCGCCACGGCGCTGCATACGGGGGCGAGGTTCATCGGCGCGAACGAGGATGCGACCTTTCCGACGCCAAAGGGCCTGCTTCCCGGTGCGGGAGCACTGCTTGCGGCCGTTGCCAAGGCCGGCCAGTGCGAGCCGACGATCGCGGGGAAGCCGTACCCACCGACGGTGGGCCTCGTGCAGGAGCGGATCGGCGAGGTGGAGATGGTCGTCGGCGATCGCCCGTCGACCGACGGCCTGCTCGCGCGCAGGTTGAGGGCCCGTTTCGGGCTCGTGCTCACGGGTGTGACCCCTCCCGACCACAAGGCGTTGGACCCGGAGCCCGATGTCGAGGCGACGGACCTTGCTGCACTGGTCCGCGCTGAGCTCGGCTAAGAGCCTCGAGTCGGTGCTAGCTGAAGCAAGCACAGTCGGCGGCTTGGCCGTTTGAATGCTTGCTATTGCAAGCAAAGCGGTATAATTGAGGGCATGGCCAAGAAGAGACCGCTTGATAGATATGTGGAAGCCGGTAAGGAGTTCACCGAGGCGAGCCGCAGGTGCCTGGAGGCGGTCGCGCAGGATCTCACCAGGGAGAAGGAGACCGGGCGCGAGCACGCAGAGGACTGGGCGCAGGAAGTCGTCGAGCGCGGGCGCCGGACGGCCGAGCAGCTTGCGGAACTGGTGAGGAGCGAGCTTCGCCAGCAGATCAAGCAGTTCAACCTGGCGACGAACCAGGATGTGATCAAGGTCGTCCAGCAGTTCGTCGAGCGCACGACCAAGGCTGCGGCTCCTGTGGTGGACGCGGCCAGCCGCACGATGAAGGCCGGCACGAAGGTGGCGACGCACCGGTCTGCGTCGAAGAAACCTGGCGCGGCCAAGAATACGGCTTCGGACAAGAAGGCGGCTGCGACGAAGTCAGCCGCGGCGAAGAAGGCGGACGCAGCCACAAAGGCCCCCGCCACCAAGGTCCCCGCCACCAAGGTCCCCGCCACCAAGGCCGCGGCCGAGAAGGCCCCCGCCACCAAGGCCAAGGTCCCCGCCGCTACGAAGAAGACCGCCCCGAAGAAGACCGCCCCGAAGAAAGCCGCCGCCGCGCCGAAGAAGGCCGCCGCTCCGAAGAAGGCTGCCGCGGACAAGGCGGGAAAACAGTCCCAGGTGACCGCTACTTGAGGCGGTGACGCCACCGTTGCGGGTGGCGTTCGAGGACCGGGACCGCAAGGATGGCGCTATGGCGTCCATCCTTCTCGTGGTCCATTCCGAGCGACCGGCCGCTTGGCAGCTGGCAAGCACCACCAGACAGTGGTGGGAGCGCCAGGGCCGCGTGGTCGTCGAGGTCCGCCACGCCGAGGCGGGGTTGTCGTTCACAGGCAGCGAGGACCTGGAGTTCGCCATCAGCCTGGGCGGTGACGGGACGATGCTGCGCACCGTAGAGCTCGTTCTGGCGAAGCGGGTGCCGGTGTTAGGAGTGAACCTGGGGCGAATGGGGTACCTGACCGCTGTCGAGCCGGCCGGGATCGAGCGCTCCTTTGAGAGGATGCTGGCGGGCGACTATCTCGTCGAGGAGCGCATGGGCCTCGACGTGGAGGTCACGGGCAGCGCACCGGGGCGGTTCACGGCGCTCAACGACGTCATTGTCGAGAGGGCAGGGCACGGGCACACTATTCACGTGGCGGTCGAGATCGCCGGGCGCCCGTTTCTCACCTACATCGCCGACGGGATCCTCGTCTCCACGCCCACCGGCTCCACCGCCCACAACCTGTCCGCTCGAGGTCCGGTCGTCTCCCCGAGGTTGCAGGCCATGGTGCTGACTCCCGTGTCGCCCCACATGCTCTTCGACCGGTCCCTCGTGCTCGAGCCGGAGGAGAAGGTGCGCCTTACCGTCGTCGACGACCGCGCCGCGGCGGCGGTGATCGACGGCGCACGGGTGGTCGAGCTAGCCCTCGGTGACAGCGTGCTGTGCAGCCCGGCCGCTGAGCCCGCGCGCCTGATCAGCTTCGGTGCGCGCGACTTCCACTCGGCGCTGCGGCATCGTTTCGGTCTGACAGATCGCTGAGCACGCCGATGCTTGTCGAGCTGCGAGTGCGGGACCTCGGTGTCATCGCGGACCTCGACCTGTTGATCGGTTCCGGCATGACGGCGCTCACCGGTGAGACCGGTGCCGGCAAGACGCTCGTCGTCGAAGCCCTCGAGCTGCTGCTCGGCGGTCGGGCCGACGCCACCATGGTGCGCGCCGGCGCGTCGGAAGCGATGGTCGAAGGTCGCTTCGTCGTGGGCGAACGAGAGGTCGTGCTCTCGCGTGCCCTTCCCACAACCGGGCGCTCGCGCGCCTATGTCGACGGCCATATGGCGGCCGTGTCGCTGCTGTCGGGGATCGGCGACGAGCTGGTCGACCTCCACGGCCAGCACGTGCACCAGTCCCTGCTGCGCCAGGCGGCGCAACGCGAGGCGCTCGACGCCTTCGCCGGGGCCGACCTCGAGGCTGCGGCGCAAGCGAGACGGGAGCTCACCGCCCTCGACGCCCGCCTCAACGATCTCGGCGGCGACCCGCGGGCGCTTGCCCGCACCGTCGACCTGCTCCGGTTCCAAGTCGACGAGATCGCCAAGGCGGCGATCACCGGTCCGGACGAGGACGAGCGGCTCGCCGTCGAGGAGTCGGTGCTCGCTCACATCGGAGTGCTCCGCGGCGCCATAGCCGGGGCGCGAGAGGCTCTGGCGGGATCCGACGCCTCCCAGTCCCAGAACGGCCTCGGGGCAGGCGACCTGCTCGGTCGCGCCGTGTCCCAGCTGTCGGCTCACGCCGCCCTTTCAGACCTCGCCCTGCCGCTCAGATCTGCCCAGGCCGACGTCGAGGACGTGGCCCGGGAGCTGCGACTGCGAGACGAGCGGCTCGAGGAGGACCCCGAGCGGCTCGAGGCTGTCCGCCGGCGCCTGCAGCTGTTCTCCGAGCTGCGCCGCAAGTACGGCCCGAGTCTCGCCGACGTCCTCGAGTTCGAGCGGTCGAACCGGGCGCAGCTGGCCGAGCTCGGAGCGACCGAAGAGACACGCAGTGCCCTCGAGGCGCGCCGGGAGGCAACGATCGCGCTGTTGCGCGAGGCCGAGAAGCGGCTCGGAGCGGAGCGCCGGGAAGCTGCTCCCAAGCTGGCCGCCGCGATCGAGGCCCACCTGCAAGAGCTGGCCCTGGCCGGTGCCCGTTTCGAGGTGCGCATCGGCGACGACCCGGCGGGATCGGAGGTGGAATTCCTTCTCGGGGCCAACCCTGGCGAGCCGGCCCTGCCTCTCGCCAAGGTGGCCTCTGGCGGGGAGCTCTCCCGGGCAATGCTGGCGACGCGTCTGGTGCTGTCGGCGGCACCGCCGACGCTCGTGTTCGACGAGGTCGACGCCGGCGTGGGCGGGGAGGCGGCCCTGGCCGTCGGTCGCGCGCTGGGCGCCCTCGGGCGTGATCACCAAGTCCTCGTCGTGACCCACCTCGCGCAGGTGGCTGCGTTCGCGGATCAGCAGATCCTCGTGTCCAAGAATGAGTCGGAGGGCCGCACAGTTGCCCGTGCTCGCACCGTCACAGGTGAGGACCGCGTCGTCGAGCTCTCGAGGATGCTGTCAGGCCATCCGGACAGCGCGGCGGCCCGCCGCCACGCGAAAGAGCTGCTAGCGCTGGGCGCGAGGTCCGACATGGGTCCCAGCGGCTCCGGTAGCCTTGAGTGAACCGGGACGGGAGGAGAGCGTGACGAAGTTCGTGTTCGTGACGGGTGGCGTCATGAGTTCCCTCGGCAAAGGGCTCACTGCCTCCTCCCTCGGCCGGCTCCTCAAGTCGCGTGGTCTCCGGGTCACGATGTGCAAGCTCGACCCTTACATCAACGTCGACCCGGGCACGATGAACCCTTTCGAGCACGGCGAGGTGTTCGTCACCGAGGACGGGGGCGAGACCGACCTCGACCTCGGGCACTACGAGCGTTTCATCGACGAGTACCTGCACAAGGACTCGAACGCCACGACAGGACAGATCTACTCCTCTGTGATCGCCAAGGAACGCCGCGGCGACTACCTCGGCAAGACCGTGCAGGTCATTCCTCACATCACCGACGAGATCAAAGAGCGCATCCGGCGCCTCGGGCGGGAGAACATAGACGTCGTGATCGTCGAGGTTGGCGGCACGGTCGGTGACATCGAGATCGTGCCGTTTCTCGAGGCGATCCGCCAGTTCCGCCGTGACGTCGGGCGCGACAACGTCTGCTACCTGCACCTGACCCTGGTGCCCCACTCGCTCCCTTCAGGGGAGCAGAAGACCAAGCCGACGCAGCACTCGGTCACCGAGCTGCGCGGGCGCGGTATCCAACCCGACGTGATCGTATGCCGTAGCCACGAGCCGATTTCGGAGAACTTGAAGCGCAAGATCTCCCTGCTCTGTGACGTGCCGACGAGCGCGGTCGTCTCGGCGATCGACGCAGAGAACATCTACGAGATACCGCTCACCCTCCATGACGAGGGCCTCGACGACATCGTCTGCGGGATCTTGCGCCTCGACGACCCGGATCGTCGCATCGACCTCACGGGCTGGGAGGCGCTGGTAGAGCGCGTGCGGGCCGCCGCAGAGGTCGTCCGCGTCGGGGTCATCGGCAAGTACGTGAACCTTCCCGACGCCTACCTGTCGGTGGTCGAGGCGCTCAAGCACGCCGGGTTCCACCACGGGGCGAAGGTCGAGATCGACTGGGTCCAAGCCGAGGAGGTGACGGGCATGCTCGCCCTGACCCGCCTCGACAGCCTGGACGGGATCGTGATCCCGGGTGGCTTCGGCGAGCGCGGCCTCGAGGGAAAGATCGCCGCCGCCGGCTATGCCCGTGAGCACGGCGTGCCCTGCCTGGGCCTGTGCCTCGGCCTGCACATGATGGTCGTCGACTTCGCCCGCAATGTCGCCGGTCTGGAGGGAGCCAACAGCCGCGAGCTCGATCCCACGACGCCGTATGCGGTCATCGACCTCATGGACGACCAGATAGGCGTCGAGGACAAGGGCGCCACGATGCGTCTCGGCGCCTACTGGGCCCAATTGCAGCCGGGCTCGCAAGTGGCCGCCATCTACGGCTCCGAGAGCGTCTCCGAGCGGCACCGGCACCGCTACGAGGTGAATCCCAACTACCGCGGCCGGCTCACCGCCGCCGGGCTGCGCTGCTCGGGCACCTCGCCGGACGACCGGCTCGTCGAGTTCATCGAGCTGCCCGGCCATCCCTTCTGGATCGCCACCCAGGCTCACCCGGAGTTCAAGAGCCGGCCGGACAGGCCCCACCCGCTGTTTCGCGGGCTGGTCGGAGCCGCGCTCAACCGGGCGCACGAGCGCACCCCGCGGCTCTACGACCTCGACAATGTGCCCTCCTGAGCCTGAGGCCCCCGGTCCGCCGGGCGAGCCGACCGGATCAGCGGTGGTCCCGCCGGTGTACGACCGGGGGTCGTTCCGCCAGATCGGGGAGCGCTCCAGGTACTCCGGCGAGCGCCTGAACGTCGTCATAGGCACCTTCGTCGGCCCGGACGGCTTCACCTTCGAGCGTGAGATAGTGCGGACCTTTGGTGCGGTGTGTGTTGTGCCGCTCGAGAGCGACCGCGAGCACGTCCTGCTCGTGCGCCAGTACCGGGGTCCGGTGGACCAGGCACTGCTCGAGCTGCCCGCCGGCAAGCTCGACGTCCCGGGGGAAGCGCCCGAGCAGTGCGCGGCGCGCGAGCTCAACGAGGAGGTCGGACTGAGGGCGGGGCGGTTCACGGAGCTCGGCCACTTCTACAACTCGCCGGGGTTCTGTGACGAGCTGACCGCTTGCTTTCTGGCCGAGGAGCTGCAGGCGGGAGAGCGCGCCGCGGACGGCGTCGAGGAGGAGCATCTCGTCGTCGAGCGGATCGCCCTTTCTTCGCTCGGCGAGGTCGTCGCCACAGGCGACATCGCCGACGCCAAGACGATCGCCGGCCTCTACCTGGCGCGCTCTTTCCTGAGCACGGCCCGCCCAGGCGACCCGCTCGGCTGAGGGGCAGTCCTTGGCCCCGCAGGCCGTGCTGAGCCGGGACGCCGAGGAGTTCCTCTCCTATCTCGCAGTAGAGCGAGGGCGCGCGCCCGCCTCCATCTCCGCCTACCGGCGCGATCTCGCCGCCTACGAGCAGTTCCTGTCAGAGCGCGGCGTGGCGCTCTCGCAGGCCGACACGGGTCTCGTGGAGGCGTATGTGGCCCTGCTCGGAGCATCACGGCGCCCCAGCTCGACGGCGCGGGCGCTGGCGGCGGTCCGCGGCCTGCACCGTTTCTGCCTGGACGAGCGCGGGGCCAGCATGGATCCGACCGACGGGGTCTCGACGCCGCGCATCCCTCAGGCAATCCCGAAGGCCCTCTCCGAGGAACAAGTCGAGCTCCTGCTCTCGGCCGTGATCGGCGACGACCCGCGTGCCTTGCGCGATCGGGCGATCCTGGAGACCCTGTACGCGACCGGGATGCGCATCTCGGAGCTGGCCGGCCTGCGCCTAGGTGATCTCGACATGGGAAAGGGCCTCGCCGTCGCCTTCGGGAAGGGTTCGAAAGAGCGCCTCGTGCCTGTCGGGAGGCACGCCCTTGCCGCGCTCGAGGCCTGGCTCGGCCCGGAGGGCCGGGCGGTCATGGCGCCGCTGCGCTGGGCACGACGGGCAGACGCCGAGGCCGTGTTCATCTCGACTCGGGGAAGGCGGATGTCACGCCAGGCGGTGTGGCAGGTCGTGCGGAGAGCGGCCGTCAAGGTCAAGCTCGAGGACCGGGTGTCGCCTCACGTGCTGCGCCACTCGTGCGCCACGCATCTGCTCGAGCACGGGGCGGACATCCGGGTGGTGCAGGAGCTGCTCGGGCACGCGGCCATCACGACGACACAGGTCTATACGAGGGTCTCGCCCGAGCTGCTACGGCGTGTCTACGAGCAGGCCCATCCCCGGGCGCTGACCGCACGGCGCTGACCGGCACTTGTAGGCCGCCTCGGGGCGTGGCGGGACTAGTGTTGCGCCGATGGCGAACGAAGCAGCTGCCGTTGACTACCGCGCCCTCCTCGAGGAGGAGCGGGCCTCACTCCTGCACCAGCTGCAGGAGATCGGTTTTGGCGAGGACGGCAACTTGACCTACGACGCCAATTTCGCCGACTCCTCCCAGGTGACCGCGGAGCGTGGCGAGGCCGAGGCCCTGGCCGCTCAGCTGCAAGAGGCGCTGGCACAGGTCGAAAAGGCTCTTCGCAAGATCGATCAGGGCACCTACGGGGTCTGCGAGCGCTGTGGCAAGCCGATCTCCCCGGCGCGTCTCGAAGCCCAGCCGGCGACCGCCCTCTGCATCGAGTGTGCCTCGGTTCGCCGTTGACCAACGACTCGCGGTGGCGCTCTCTTAAGTCGAACCAGCGGCTACCGACCTACATCCTCTTCGCCGCCATTGGGGTCGGCCTGGTCGTGCTCGCGATCCGCCACCACGTCGTGGACGAGCAGACGCTGATCTTCTTTCTCGTCTTCATCCCCGCCGTGATCCTCCACGAGGTGAGCCACGGAGTCGTCGCTCTCTGGTTCGGCGACGACACGGCCAAGCGTGCGGGTCGGCTGACGCTGAACCCGCTCAAGCACATCGATCCAGTGGGCTCGGTCCTGCTGCCGCTGGTGCTCGCGCTGATCAAGGCACCCGTTTTCGGTTGGGCGAAGCCGGTTCCCGTCAATGTCAACAATCTGCGCAGCCCGCGCAACGACTCGGTGCTGGTGTCTCTTGCCGGCCCGCTGACCAACGTCATCCTGGCGACGATCACCGGTGTCATCCTGCACGCCCTGCTCCATGTCTGGCCCCTGCCGATCGTGCCGTGCGGCGCGTACGCTTGTTATGCCCCCATCTCGCAGTGGGCCCTCCTCGAGCAGATCCTGTTCTACTTCGGGATCGTGAACCTCACGCTTGCGACCTTCAACCTGCTCCCGATCCCACCCCTCGACGGTTCGGCGCTGGTAGAGCGGCTCCTGCCCACCTCGGCGTTGCCGACCTACTACCAGCTGCGGATGGGCTTCATGGTCGTGGTGCTGCTGTTCGTCTTCCTCGACCAGAACCTGCTGTCGTCACTCCTCGGCCACGTCGAGAACTGGTATATCAACCTGGTGTTCTGAGCAGGGGCCGGCCGGGGCGCGCTTGACCGGCATGCGGTGGCAAAGCCCCGCTAGGGCGCCAGCAGGCCGATCGCCTGGCGAGCCCGGCGCAATGTCCCCGAGGCGACGGCGCCGGCCTTCCGAGCGCCCATCGCGAGAAGTCGGGGGACGGCCTGCGGATCAGCGGTGATCTTCGCGTAGCGCTCCTGGACGGGGGCGAGCACCTCGACGAGGGTCTCGGCGAGGTCGGCCTTCAAAGGGCCGTACCGGTCGTAAGAAGCGGTCACGTCCTCGATCGAGCGCCCCGAGGCCGCCGCGAAGAGCTCTATCAGGTTGGACAACCCGGGCTTGTGCTCGGGGTCGTAGCGCACCTCGCCGTCGGTGTCGGTGACGGCCTTGCGGATCTTCTGGCGGATGGTCTCCGGCTCGTCGATGAGATCGATCGTCCCGAGCGGCGAGCTGACGGACTTCGACATCTTGCGATCCGGGTGCTGGAGGTCCATGACCCTGGCGGCGACCTTGGGCACGACGGCCTCGGGGACGACGAAGGTGTCGCCGTACCGGCCGTTGAAGCGGACGGCGAGATCACGGGTGAGCTCGAGATGCTGACGCTGGTCGTCCCCGACGGGCACCTTGTCGGTGTCGTAGAGGAGGATGTCGGCGGCCATGAGCACCGGGTAGGTGAAAAGCCCTGCGCTGACCGACTCGCTGCCCTTGGACTTTTCCTTGAACTGGGTCATGCGACGCAGCTCGCCGACGGTGGCGGTGCACTCGAGCAACCAGCTCAACCCGGTGTGCTCGGGCACGTGGCTCTGCGCGAACACGGTGCACACCTCCGGGTCGAGCCCGCTCGCGAAGAGCCACGACGCCGTCTCGAGCGTGCGGCTACGGAGCTGAGCCGGGTCCTGCTCGACGGTGAGGGCGTGCAGATCGACGACGCAGAAGACCGAGTCCGCGCTCCGCTGGTCCGCGACCCACTGACGAAAGGCGCCGAAATAGTTGCCGACGTGCGGCGATCCGGACGACTGCACTCCTGAGAAGACCCGTTCCATCGCCTGCAGGATATCGGGCGGCGTCCCAATGCCGGGAAATCGTTGGTCATCGGGTATCCGACCGTCCGGCGCGTGTGGCCGGTAACCTCGCCCGTGTGGCATACGAGGTCCACACAGACGTCTTCGAGGGGCCCTTCGACGTGTTGCTGAGGCTGATCGCCGAGCAGCGGGTCGACCTCTACGAGGTCGTCCTGGCGGACATCGTCGATGCTTTCCTGGCCGAGGTCGCCGAGATGCAGCGCTTGGACCTGGAGGTCGCCACGGAGTTCCTGGTCATCGCGGCGACGCTGGTCGAGCTGAAATGCCGTCGCCTGCTGCCGGGCCGCGAGGAGTCCGAGGAGGAGTGCCTGGCCCTGCTCGAAGAGCGCGACTACCTGCTGGCGCGTCTGGTCGAGTGCACGACCTTTTCAGCCGCGGGAGCCCAGCTTGCCCTCGCCGAGCTGGCTGCCTCGAAGTCCTGGCCCCGGCTGGCCGGGCTGGACGAGCGCTTCGAGGGCCTCCAGCCGGATCTGCTCGCCTTCTTGAGCCCAGAGGATGTCCGGGCGGCGGCTCTACGGGCTCTCGAGCCCCGGCCGACACCTCATATCGAGACCGACCACGTCCTCGTGGACGAGGTGACCGTCGCCGAGGTGGTGGAGGCGTTGTGCGCCCGCTTGCCCGCGACCTCGCCGACGACCTTCCGGGAGCTGACGGCGGCCGCCGCCACCCGCATGGAAGTCGTCGTGCACTTCCTCGGCCTTCTCGAGCTGTACAAGCAGGGCCTCGTCGAGCTCGAGCAGGCGACCACCTTCGGCGAGCTGCGGGTGTGCTGGACCGGCGGCCTCGCCGAGGTGCCGGAGGCCGACGAAGGGGAGCAGTTCGCATCGGGACCCGGCCCACGGCAACCGGTGTCGGTATCGCTCGCTGACCTCGACTACGACGGATGAGCTTCGAAGACCCTGGCGTGACGCCCGAGGATCCCGCCGGCGACCTGCCCGATGTCGGCACCGGCGAGGGGCGCGGCACCGGCGCTGAGGCCCGGACCGAGGCGGCCGCCATCGAGGCCGTGCTCACGGTGGCCACCGAGCCCGTACCACCTGGTCTCCTGGCCGAGCTGCTCGAGCTCCCCGTCGAGCGCGTCGAGCAGCTCTGCGGTGAGCTCGCGGCGAGCTACGAGGCAGACGGGCGCGGCTTCGCCCTGGCAAGGGTCGCGGGCGGCTACCGGTTCCAGAGCAGCGAGGCGTACGCGGCGTACGTGGAACGTTTCGTCCTCGACGGTGGCCCGCAGAAGCTCTCGCCGGCGGCTCTCGAGACGCTGGCAGTGGTGGCCTACAAGCAACCGATCTCGCGCTCGCAGGTCTCGGCCATCCGCGGCGTCAATGTCGAGAGCGTCATGCGGATGCTCGTCGCCCGTGGCTACGTGCAGGCGGTCGGGCGTGACGAGGGCCCTGGGCAGCCCATCTTGTACGGCACGACTTCGATGTTCTTAGAGCGCCTGGGTCTGGACTCGATCGAGGATCTTCCGCCGCTCGCCGCCTTCGTCCCACCCGCGTCGACGGTCGAGATGCTCGAGAACGTGCTGCGCTCCGAGCCGGGCGAGTGAGCGAGGCCGAAGGCGAGCGGCTACAGAAGGTGCTTGCCCGCGTCGGCTACGGCTCTCGGCGGGCCTGCGAGGAGCTGATCACAAACGGGCGTGTCACCGTCAACGGCGAGGTGGCGGTCCTGGGCCGGCGTGTGAACGTCGAGACCGACCTCGTCGCAGTCGACGACGCCCCCGTGGGTGTCCTGCCCGGACTGGTGTACTACCTGCTCAACAAGCCCGCCGGGGTCGTAACGACCGCTGACGACCCACAAGGGCGTCCGAGCGTGCTCGAGCTGGTTCCCGACGAGCCCCGGGTCTTCCCGGTGGGGCGCCTCGACCTCCAGACCGAGGGGCTGCTCGTGCTGACCAACGACGGTCGTTTCGCCCAGCTGCTCGCCCATCCCAGTTTCGGCGTCGAGAAGGAATACCTCGCCGAGCTGAGAGGGAACCCGAGCCCCGGGGAGCTGCGTCGCCTCAGGCAGGGTGTCGTGCTGGACGACGGGGAGAGGACGGCTCCCGCCCGGGTGACGGCCGTCTCGCCCGCGGTGATTCGCCTCGTGATCCACGAAGGGCGCAACCGCCAGGTACGGCGCATGTGCGAGGCGATCGGCCATCCCGTCATCCGGCTCGTGCGGACAAGGATCGGCCCGATCACCGACCGCTCGCTCCGCCCGGGTTCCTGGAGGCGGCTCGAGGCCCGAGAGGTGCGCTCTCTCGCCGAGGCTGCGCTTCGCTCGCCGTCCGGCCGGTAGGTAGGCTGCCCGCCCATGACTGCGATCTTGCGGGCTCTGCGTGGCGCGACGACGCTCGAGGAGGACACCGCGGAGCAGGTCAATGAGCGGGTTCGGGCTCTCATCTCGGCGATGCTGGAGCGCAACGGGATCGCTCACGACGACCTCGTCAGCATCTTGTTCACGGCCACCGACGACATCTCCTCGATGTTCCCGGCGGCCGCAGCCCGCTCGCTCGGGCTCGGCGACGTCCCCCTCATCTGCGCCCGCGAGCTCGCTATCACCGGTGCCATGCCACGTTGCGTCCGGGTCCTGATGCACTTCTACACCGAGCGCAGGAGAGAGGCGCTGCACCACGTCTATCTCGAAGGCGCACGCGGGCTGCGCGATGACCTCCCCGACTGAGTTGGCCCGCATGGGCGAGCCGTCAGGCCAGAGGCGGGCTCAGGTGACCGGCCTCGGGCTCGTGGGCACCTCGATCGCGCTCGCGCTCCGAGAGCGCGGTTGGAGGGTGACGGGTCGCGACCTGGATGAGACCCGGGCGCGGCGCGCCCGCGAGCTCGGGGCCCTCGACGAGCTCGGCGTGGACCACCTCGCCGCCGTCGCATTCGTGGCCACCCCCGTCGCGGCCATCGCCGGAGAGGTGAAGGCCCTCTTTGCCGGGGATCGATCCGGTGGGCTCGTTGTGACCGATGTCGGCGGTGTCAAGGGGCCGATCGTGTCGCAGATCGCTCACCCCCGCTTCGTCGGTGGCCATCCCATGGCCGGATCTGAGCAAGAGGGCCCCGACGGGGCCGACCCAGACCTGTTCGCGGGCGCGACGTGGGTGCTCACACCCACCTCGTTCACCGATCCCGCCGCCTTCTCCAAGGTCCAGTCGGTCATAACCGAGCTCGGCGCCGACCTCGTGGCCCTGGCGCCGGGCCGCCACGACGAGCTCGTGGCGCTCGTCTCCCATGTGCCGCATCTGACAGCTGCCACCATGATGGGCCTCGCCACGGAGGCGACCGACGCCCATACGGCGCTTTTGAGGCTGGCCGCCGGTGGCTTCAGGGACATGACACGCGTCGCGGCCGGATCGTCGGCGATCTGGCCCGACATCTGCCGCGACAACGCGCCGGCGATCGTCCCGGTCCTCGACGACCTGATCGCCAGGCTGAACGAGGTGCGTCGCATCGTCGCCGAGGGCGACCGCGTGAGCCTCGTGACGCTCTTGGACCAGGCCCAGCTGGCGCGGCGGAACCTGCCGCCACGGGCGAGCCGGCCGAGCTCGGTCACCGAGCTGCACGTGCTGATCCCCGACCGTCCCGGCGTGCTCGCCCAGGTCACGACGATCGCCGGGGAGCTCGGGGTCAACATCGAGGATCTCGAGATCGTCCATTCCCAGGAGCAGCCGCGAGGTGTCCTCGTCCTCACCGTCGCCGCGGAGGTCGCGGAGCGTGTCCGCCGCTCCCTCGGCGAGCACGGCTTCGGCCTGAGCAGAAGCGCCAGGCACCGACCGGTCATCGCCATCGACGGTCCCGCCGGCGCCGGCAAGTCGACCGTGGCGACAGAGGTGGCCCGCAGACTCGGCCTGGAGCGCCTCGACACCGGCGCCATGTACCGAGCCGTCACCCTGCTCGCGCTCGAGCAAGGGGTCGACGTCCGCGACGCCGAGGGTTGCGCAACGCTCGCCAGGTTCATGAACCTGAGCGTGGGCGAGCGCGTCGTGCTCGATGACAAGGACGTCACCGAGGAGATCCGGGCGCGTTCGGTCAACGAGGCGGTTTCGGTCGTCGCGACCCACCCGCAGGTGCGCGCCGAGCTGGTGCGCCGGCAACGAGACTGGGTGGCGGCCAACGGCGGGGGAGTGGTCGAGGGTCGCGACATCGGCAGCGTCGTGCTCCCCGATGCCGACTTGAAGATCTTCCTCAGTGCCGACTCGGCCGAGCGCGCCTGGCGTCGCGCGGCCGAGGAAGGAGCCGCGCCGGAAGCCCTCGTCGTGACGCAAGAGTCGATCCGGCGTCGCGACGAGCTCGATTCGAGCCGGGCGGCATCGCCCCTTGTGGCTGCACCGGGGGCGGTCCTGGTGGACTCGACGGGCCGCAGCGTCGAGTCCGTCGTCGAGGAGGTGCTCTCCCTGCTGTGAGCCAGGCTCCCGTGCCCGAACCTCGTGCGACGGATCCCGAGACGGCCTTGACGCGGCCTTCGTTCTGGGAGATGCAGCTCTACCGGCTCTGCTGGTCGATAGCCGTCGGCGTGTCGCGGGTGTACTTCCCCGGAACGGTGAAAGGGCGCGAGAACCTGCCCGCCCAGGGCGCCTGCATCGTCGCCCCCGTGCACCGCTCGTATGTGGACTGGCTGCTCGTCGCCCGGATCACCGGCCGGCGGCGCCTGCGCTACATCGTGAAGGAAGAGGTGTGGAAGTCGAAGCTGATCGGCTGGGTGATCCAGGCCTGCGGCGGGTTCCCGGTGAACCGGTCGGGCACAGACCGCGAGGCGCTGCAGCGCTGCCAGGCCGTGCTCGCCGGTGGGGAGGCTCTCGTCATGTTCCCCGAAGGCACGCGGCGCTCGGGGCCCGTGGTGCACGAGCTGAAAGACGGTGTCGCCTACCTGTCGCTTCGTACCGGTGCCCCGGTCATCCCCGTCGGGATCGGGGGCTCGGAGCGCGCCATGCCACGCGGCTCGAAGTTCCCCCGCCCGAGGCGCGTGAATGTCGTGCTCGGCCCTCCGATCGCCGCTCCCAGCCCCGCCGGCGGCCACGAGAACGACTCGTCGGACAGCCCCGATGGCACGGCGGCAGCTCGCCGGCGGGGGCGCATCGGGCGGGCGGCGATCACAGAGCAGTCGGTCCGAGTCAGGGCGGGCATCCAGCAGGCCTTCGACGCCGCCGAGGCCAGCCTCCGGCGCTGAGCCGTGCTTTCCGGGCCCCCTGCAACCCTCGGGGCGTTCCCGGCCTTTCGGCCGTGGGCAGGCATTGGTGGGGCACCACGTCCGCCGCCTGCTAACTTCCGCCGGTGATGTCAAATGGCTGAGAGACCAAGGGTGCTAGTGACAGGCGGCGCCGGCTTCGTGGGGGCGACGCTGGTCAGGCGGCTCGTAGGGAGCGGGTACGAGGTGCGCGTCCTCGACAACCTCACGACCGGTCACGCCTCGCACCTGGACGGTGTAGACGCCGAGCTGGTCGAAGGTGACATTCGCGATGCCAATAGCTCGAGCCGATGGCGATCGGCCGCAATTTCCTCGTCAAGATCAACGCCAACATCGGCAATTCGGC
>JBKQMT010000182.1:0-3676 GCA_052146595.1 Acidimicrobiales bacterium | reverse complement strand
CCTCCACGATGCGGGAGATGCGCCGGCCGAGGATGTCCTCGGCCTTGCCGCGCAGGACGTCGATCCGGTCGCGGGCCGCAACGAGCTCGGCTCGTGAGTCGGTCAGCAAGCCTCGGATCGGCCCAGGGGCCAGATCGACCAGTTCGTCGAGCGTCTTGACGGCGGGGTTGCCGAGCAGCAAAGTCGCGGCCGACATAGCCGCGCGACGCTGCTCCTCGATGACCGCGAGCCGGTCGCTCGCCCCCTGCAGCTCGATGGTCGCGCGCTGGGCGTAGCGGGTCCCGAACTTCTCTGTCAACGCAGCGAGCGCCGCAAGACGGAATTCCACGGCGTGCACGGCCTCGACAAGCTGTCGTGTCGTCGCCAGGAGCTGGTCCACGGCCTCCTGTTCGGCGTCATCTATGAACGCGAACGACTCACTCACTTCCATACCTCCTTAACGATCACTTCCGCCTCTCACTTGCTCCGTCAGAGGATCTGTGCGCCGCCGGTACCGAGCCTGACTGTCGCTCGACACCGAGCTCTGCTTGTGTCGCGTTCTTGACCGCATATCTCAAAAGGACGCGCGAGACGACCCTCACCCCCACGGTCGCGAGCACGAGAGCGGCGCAGTAGCGACCGAGCATCGAGGCGATCGCCAGGCGGCCGGCGAGGAACTCGAGAAGGCTCGGCACGCACACGACCGTCGCCAGCGAGACGATGGCGAGAGGTCCGAAGCGGTTGACGTCGGCAATGAAGACCAAGAGCCTCTCTCGCATCACGTGTCCGCCTTGATCGCCTCGACGAGACGCGCCGCGATGGACAGCGGGCTCGCCTCCCACCCGTCGACGTAGGCCACGGGCCAGGCGCGACCGATCAGCCCGGCGGGCCGGCCGGTCGAGACGAGACCGTAGAGGGCAAGGGCGTCGAGGTGACCGACGAGGGCCTCGAGACCGCCGGCCCGTTTCTCGTCCCAACAAGCCGGGACGACGCCCCAGGTCATCTCGGGCCTGATGCCTGCGACAGTGGCCGGCACAAAGCCGTCACGACAGCCCGAGTCGAGCACGACGACGCTAACGAGCCCGGCCAAGCGCCTCTCGAGCACCATGGTCCCCGCCTCGATGGGGCTGCGAGCCCTGGCATGAGCGAGCGAGCGTGGCAGGCGCCGGTGGGAGACGACGAGCACCGTTTCGGCCTCGTCGATCCTTCGCGCCAGTTCTTGCGCGATCTTGAGCGACTCCTCCACGTCGCCGACCAGAACGAGCACGTCGCCTGCCCGGCAAAGGACGGGGCTCGCAGGTGGGATGGTGCCGAGCCGCAGCGGCAGGGCGAGGGCCGGCTGCGAGAAGAGCGGATCGGGCAGGTACTCCTCTGCGAGCCCGGCGGCGGCGAGACGGTCGCTGAACGACACACCCGTCGCCTCTCCGACCCCGAAGCTGAACACTGATGGGACCGGCTCAGGTCCTGCAGGCACCGGACGCAGATCGCCGAGGGGCATGACAGCGGCCGCCGCCAGGCGGCTCGTCCCTGCGGCGTCGGACACGACGGCTTCGGCGTCCTCGAGAACACCCTGCAACTCGCGGTCGAACGACACGCCCACGGTGTCGGTCGTGCTCTCGAGGAGGGCCGCGAGGCGGTCGGGCACCCCGGCCTCCCGGATGGCGGACGCCTGGGACGCGGGTGCCTGGGACGTGAGTGCCTGGGACGTGAGTGCCTGGGACGTGAGTGCCTGGGACGTGGCTGCCTGGGACGTGGCCTCCCGGACGGGCAGCGGCTCGAACGGGGCCGCCTGCGACGGGGCCGCCTGCGACGGGGCCGCCTGTGGCGCAAGTGCCTGGGAAAGGGCGTTCTGCGAAAGGGCAGTCTGCTGCGCGAGTGCCTGGGAAAAGGCCTTCTGCGAAGGGGCTGCCTGCGGATCCTCGAGCTCGATCACGAAACGCTCCCGTTGGAAGAACCCGAAGAGCCCGCCGTAGAGCTCCCTGCCATGTCGCACGACGGTGAGATCGGCCTGGTCGGTCCCGAGGCACTCGCGGGCCCGGAGCCGGGCCGCCTCCATCGTCTTTCCCTCAAACCGCAGCGGCCTGGACACGGCGTACCACCCCTATCGTGCTGATTCGGGCATTGGACGAGATCTCCGGAGCGGCCACGACGGCCGTGTGGGGAAGGCGCGCCCGGATGAGCCGGCGTATCGCCGGGCGGATCTTGGAGGAGCACACGAGCACGGGCTGCTTCCCGTTCGCTTCGGCGTCGCTCACCACGCTCGCCAGCGACGAGACGAGGTGCTCGAGCTCCTCGGCGGAGTTGCCGAGCTGCCGTCCCCGCTCGGAAAGCTGCAGGGAGGCCGCCAATGATTGCTCGAGGGCCGGTTCGAGGGTGATCACCTCGGCCGTGCCGCCCTTGGCGAACATGGCCGCGATCTGCGGCGCGAGAGCGATGCGAGCGGCTTCGAGGAGGCTGTCCGGGTCCTTCGAGGCGGTCGCGGCCTGATCCGTGATGGCCTCGATGATGCGGACGAGGTCCTTGACGGGGACGCCCTCTTCGAGCAGGCCGCGGAGCACCCCTTGCACCGATCCGAGCGTCAGTCCCGCCGCGGTCATCTCCTCGAGGACGACGGGGTTCTCGGCCTTCACGGTGTCGAGTAGCAGACGAACATCCTGGCGTGAGAGGAGCTCGGCGGCGTGGCGCCGGACGACCTCGGACAGGTGCGTGGTGACGACGGCGGAGCGCTCCACGACGGTCGCCCCGGCGACGGTCGCCCGGTAGCGCATCTCGTTCGGGATCCACTTGGCGGGCCCGCCGTAAGCCGGGTCCCGGGTGGGCTCACCCTCGATGCGCTCGAGCCCCTTGCCGACGGCGAGCAGGAACCGCGGTGGTGCCTCGCCCTCGGCCACCTGGACGCCGTGAACGCGGAAGGCGTAGTGCGTTGGCTGGAGGCGCTCGTTGTCGCGGGCGTGCACGGGTGGGATGACGATCCCGAGCTCCTGGGCGATCGTGCGCCGCAGCGCCTTAACGCGGTCGAGCAGGTCCCCGTGGCGCTTCGGGTCGACGAGATCGATGATCTCCATGCCGAGCTCGAGCTCGAGCGGCATCACGCCTGTCTCCTTGGCAAGCTGCGCGGGGGCGTCCGGAGCCGGCGGCGCCGGTATCGCGACTTGTGCCTGGTCCTCTGCAGCTGCTTCGGTGACGTCGTGGGGCAGCCGGCCGCTGAGCACGAACAGCACGGCACCGACGAGGAGGAAGGGCAGCTTCGGCAGGCCCGGCAGGAGACCGAGACCGAAGATGACCAAGGCGACGGTTCTCACCACGCGGCGGTACTGAGACAGCTGCAGGAGAACGTTGACACCCAGGTCGTCCTCCGAGGCGGCGCGCGTCACGATGATGCCGGTCGACAGCGACATCAAGAGAGCTGGGATCTGGCTGACGAGGCCGTCTCCGACCGACAGCAGGCTGTAGGTGTCGCCGGCCGTGGCGAACGAGTCGTGGTGCTGGATGATGCCGACGGCCAGGCCACCGAGCAGGTTCACGGCGGTTATGACGATGGCGGCGATGGCGTCACCGCGGACGAACTTCGAGGCACCGTCCATGGCCCCGTAGAAGTCGGCCTCGTCGGCGATCTCCCTGCGCCGGCGCCGGGCCTCGAGCTGGTCGATCACCCCTGCGTTCAGATCGGCGTCGATGGACATCTGCTTGCCCGGCA
>JBKQMT010000181.1:0-4455 GCA_052146595.1 Acidimicrobiales bacterium | reverse complement strand
AGGTTGGGGATTCGAGTTCCTCCGAGCGCGCTGAATAAGTGTCTTCGGATTTGAGCGGGGAGCAGCCAACGCATACCGAAGCGTTCCGTCAGGATCGGGTTTGAAGATGCTTCGCGAGAAAGCCTTCTATGCCTACCTCGGCGTTCGGTTCCCTCGACTCCCCCGGAGTGGGCGGGCTGAACTGGCGAACGACCGGCTAGGAGGAGCCACAGGTTGAACGACTCAGCGTGAAAGGTCTTGGGACCTTCGGCCCTATTCCCAGATCCGACCGAAGCTCCACAATTGCGAGTTGCTTCGTGGGCACTTCGTATGGGAGGCAGCCATGACTGCTGTTCGGCGAGGTTCTTTCGGAACGAGTACGGCAAGGGCAAGCATCCGTCGGAGGTGCGGCCTCTTAGCCGGCGCTGCCGCTCTCGGGATGGGGTTGATCGTCCCGCCAGTCTCCGTGGGAGGTGTTGCGGCGGTGCTATTCCCCCGGAGCACGACTCCGAAGCCCCCGCCAGTACCGAGCTACTGGTACACCGGCTCGGAGGATATGGGGATCCCCGGAGGTGGCACGGTCGAACTGTTCACTCACCCCGGCAAGCACGGCGTGTTCCGCCTGACCGGCCCGGAACCGCTGCAAACCTCAAAGTCGGTGGCCTGCGGTGAGGAGGCCTGCGTCTACAACCACTTGGATTGGTCAGTCGTGGGCGGCGAGGTGGTTTCCGGCTGCCAGGCCAACACCACCAGCTGCGACGTGAAAGTCGAGCCCCGGGGAACAAGCTGGGCCGGCGTCATCGACCGCCAGAACAACGACGCGCCCTTGATCTTCCTGCTGTGGAACTCCGACCAGCCAGGCGGCACGATCAGCGGCTACGTGCAAGACGAGGACCACCAGGGTGTGCCTGGAGCGTCCGTGACTGCTACCGGCCCCTCTGGTGGCACGAGCGCGGTGCAGGCCGGCACCGGCTTCTACGCGATCGATGTGAAGGCGGGCAACTACAAGGTCGTCCCCTCAGGTGTGCCGAAGGGGGCGGGTGACGCCAAGTACAAGCCTTCCAGCGCCAGCGTGTCGGTGCCGGACGGCGAGAACGCACGGGCAGACTTCACGCTCGACACTGGCATGAAGGTGAAGCTGAAGCTGACGCAGTCTTCGGTGCCGGCCGACGGCATGACGGTCGTGAGCGGAACACTGACCGTGACCGAGTACGGCAAACCCGTCCCCGATGCGCACGTCCTTCTGGAGCCACAACCAAGCATGAGTTACAACGCCGCCGTCACCACGGGCGCGCGAGTCGCAATCTGCAACTCGCAGGTGAGGATGTGGCCGATCGGCTCGTTGTCGATGCCCAGCGGCAGGTCGATCGACGTAGCGACGGACCAGAACGGCACCTACGACTTCACGCTGACGGTTGGCACCGTCCCCGGCTCATGGGAGCTGCGGGCCGTGGCCACGAACGCGTGGACCGGCGAACCGAGCAGCGCCACGGACTACCAGATGCTGGATGTCAAGGCGCCCGGGACCGTCGACTACCAAGGGTTCTTTGCGGCGCTCTCTGCCCTCAAGGGCGCCAGCGCGTCGAGCGACGCTGGCAAGGCGCTGGCAACGATGGTCGACAACGCCCCGAGCATCGCCCAAGTCCTCGCAGAGCTAGGGGGCTCGGGTAGCGAGCTCGGCGGACTAGCCTTCTCACTTGTCGAAGCGACGTCAGGTGGCCCGGCGGTCTTGGTGTACGACGACTCCTTGCCGCCCACTGTCGAGAGCAACGGCGATGTCGTTGGTGGCGAGCACACCTGGGTGCTCTCGCCGGGGCAATGGAAAGGTACGGCCAAGCTCGGGGGCGTCCTCAGCACGGTGATGCAAAGCGGCAGACTCGGGCAGGCCCCGACGTACACGCAATGGGCCCAAGGCACGCCCGTGGCTGGTTGGAGCCTGACCAAGGACCACGCCTCGCTCTCGACCACTAACTTCCAGTACAACGGTTGGGCATACCCGACCTTCACGGCCGGCGCCTGCTACTGAGCGACTTGCATCGGGAACGGCTCGAGGCCCTACGCGGTGACTCGCTCGAATCCGAGGAGCCACCACTGGAAGAATCGCGGCAGACCGATCCACCGAGGACCACCCCGGGCACGCGGCAGAACGACGCAGTGTCTGCAGCTGATTGGAACGCGATAATCGGTCTGCGCTCGTCGACGAACCACGGTATTCATCGATACCGGTGTCCGGCTAGCCGAGATCGCAGGGTTACGCGTCGAGGACGTCGACTCTGATCGCGAGCTGATCGTCGTGACCGGCAAGGGGCGCCGGTATGAACCCTTCGCGGCCGAGCCCCGTGACATCGAATCCTGGCGTTGCCGGCTTGGCTTCGTTGCGGCTAACCGCCCACACAATGTGCACGTCTACCTGGCCTTTCGATGTTGAGACTGACCTTTCGCTGATACACCCCCGATGCTCTCTATGAAGGGGGGCCGGCGGTCAAGGGGTGATTTTCCGGACTGACCTTCGTCCGGTTGCTGGAGTAGTTCTCATCTCTCTATGGCTTCTCTCGGGAAGATCAGGTCGGATAGGAGAACGTTCCGGCGGTCCATCTCAGTACGGGGTCGTCAAGCGACCAGAGCATCTACCTGGGACCTTGCCGGAGCGAATCGCTCCCCTTTGGTGAGCATGTGCCACATTGCCTCGGCGAGCTTTCGGCCGAGCTCGACCCGGGCGACCTTGCCGCCCCGACTCCGACCGAGGCGGGTCTTGGTTCGGTCGTAGGCAGGTCTGTAGAGCGGATGACGGCAGGCATGGATCGATGCCTCGATGAGCGCCCAGCGCAGATATGTCGGTCCGTTCTTCGCGATTGGGCCTCGGCGATCGGTTCCCCCGGACTGGTAGACGCGAGGGCAGAGCCCGGTGTAGCCGATGAGCTTCTTCGGACTCTCGAAACGAGCGATGTCGCCGATCTCTGAGGCGATCGTGTAGGCGAGCACCCACGCGATTCCCGGCATCGACTGAAGGAGCGAGACGTAAGGGTGGTCGGCACCGAGTCGACGCAGCTCCTGCTCGCAGGCATCGATCTCACCGCCGAGCTCGTCGATGAGGCGCAGGGAAGCGTTGACCGTGCCCGCCCAGGGCTCGGGGATCGCGAGTCGATCGAGCAGCTGGCGGCCGGACTCGCCGAACAGATCCGAGACGGGACACGGGTGTCCGAACGCGAGAAGTGTCGCGTGGACGCGGTTCTTAAGCGCCACTCGGTGATGCACGAGGTGGAGTCGGAAGCGAGCTCTCTCCCTCTCGGCGCGAACCGACGGACTCGGCAGCCAGATCGCCGGCACGAGGTCACGGCGGGAGAGTTCGGCAAGAACCTTCGCGTCGATCTTGTCGGTCTTGCAGGCCAACGGCGCGAGACCTTTCACCCGAAGTGCGTCTGCGATCTCGACGTTCCAACCGTGAAGCTCGAGCGTGTCATGGACAAACCGAGCGCCGTTCATCGACTCGATGACAGCGTTGGCCTGCCCACCGAGGGACGCGACTTGGCGTGCCAGATGAGCGAGACCGTCCGCGTCCGGCGGCCAGGTATCAACCGCGACGGTCGTGCCGTCCTCGCTGAGAACGTGGACGTCGAGACGGTGTCTTGAAAGATCCAGTCCTACGTGCAACATGATGTTTAGGGCCTCCTTCGGTGATGGTTCCGGAGAGAACCCACGTTCTCACCGGGGGAGGCCTCCCTTCATGGCATTCAGTAGTTCGCTTCTTCGTCAATGACCATGCAGCTGACGGGAACCACCGCCGTTGGTTTAGTGGAACACGCCCTGGAAGTGACCAGACCCGATCCACCGTCGCGCGAGGACCAAGACGACGACAACGGGGACGATCGTCGCCAAAAGCAAGAACGCGATCGCGCTCGGTGGCAAGCTCGTGTGCAGCTGGACCACACCGAGGTACTCCCCGGACGTCTCGCCACTGAACAGCTGAAGGGCGATGCCAAGTGGCAAGGGGTAGCGGTTGGTCGTGTCGGTCGACCAGTACATGACCCACGGCAGGAAGAAGTTAGTCCAGCTCGCGACAATGTTGAGAAACACGATCAGCGCTGCGACTGGCTTCGAAAGAGGAACGGCAATGTGTCGGAACACCTGCCATTCGTTGCAACCGTCCGTACGCGCCGTGTGAAACAGGACATTGAAGCGCTCGGTGTGGAAGTACAGGTAGGACAGGTAGACGCCGAACGGGAACAGGCCGTAAGGCACGATGACCGCGAACGGGCTCATCAGCTGATGCACCTCGTTTGCCTCGAGGAAGAGCGGCAACACGAGCGCGCTGGTCGGGATCAGCATTACGAGCATCGTAAGGATCAAGAGCGCACGTCGACCAGGAAACTCATGCGTCGCAATGGCGTAACCAGCGGGAATGCATGTTGCGATGGCGATCGCAGCCCCCGCCGCAGAGTAGATCGCCGAGTTGAAAAGCCACAGTCCTAGGTTGCC
>JBKQMT010000180.1:0-30729 GCA_052146595.1 Acidimicrobiales bacterium | reverse complement strand
GGTGGTTGTCGTCCCGTTAGCGGGGATCGTCGAAGTGGTTGTCGTCGTGGTGGTTGTCGTCCCGTTAGCGGGGATCGTCGTCGAGGTGGTTGTCGTCCCGTTAGCGGGGATCGTCGTCGAGGTGGTCGTCGTCCCGTTAGCGGGGATCGTCGTCGAGGTGGTGGTCGTCCCGGTAGCGGGGATCGTCGTCGAGGTGGTCGTTGTCGTGCCGGTCGTGCCTGTGGCCCCCTCCGCGGCGACGGTGTCGGCGACCTTCAGATCGGCTGCCACCAGTACCGGTGTTATTGGTGCGGCACCGAAGCTCTCGACGTCTGCTTGGCCCTGGGATCCGACCGCGAAGCGGATAAGGGCAGCCAGCGCCCTCGCCTTTGCCGCGAGAAGCCCTGTGGTGGGCACGACGAGGTAGGAGGCTACGACCATGGGATAGGCGGCTGCGTCAGTGGTACTCGTACCAAAGGTAACGAGGTTCGTGCTCGGATCCATGGTCGCATGACTGAGGGCCGCCGTCGTAGCGGCGACCGTGGGCAGGACGTAGGCGCCGGTAGGGTTCTGAATGGCGACGGGAGGAATGTTCCAGGGTGGACCCGTCCAGTCGATGGGTAGCGGTGCGATGTCACCCTGGCCCCAGTCCTCGGGATTGGAGAGAGCTACCGGAGGCTGGATCTGTTCGTCGAGGGGCACGAGTGTCGAAGCCAGGGCGTAGTCTCCTCCGCTGACACCCTGGCTGGTCGGCCACGTCTCGGTCGCTGGTCCCTCAGGATAGGACTGGGCCTTTAACCAGGCATCCCAGCTGGCCTTCGCCGAAGGATTGCTCAGTATCAACGAGATCAGCGCATAAGTGGACGCTGCGGGATCGACCAGGAAACGAGGCGTGATTGCATTGCTCGCGGTGTCCAAGGTGTAGCCAGCGCCGCCCGGGGCAGCCAACGTGGGCGAGGTCCAAGTGGTCACCGCGTTCGTGAACACGTCGGCGAGCTGCGGCACGGAGAGCTCGATGTCCTTGTGCAGCGTGGTAGGTGTGAGCACAGTGCTCGTCTGTCGCTCGACGATCGCACCTATCGCGACACTGCTTATTGCAAAGGGAACGTACGCGTAGGCTCGCTTGTTCTTCGCGGCGGCGCTTGCCTCCGCCGATGTAAGAGGGAACTCGCTCACTGCGAAGTCGTCGTTCCCGGTCGAGAAGTCCTCACAGCCCTGAGTGACTGTCGAGAGGAAGTAGGCCCCGCTGATCGGAGCGAGCTGATTGGCAGAATCGGTCAACAACTTGTCGACGATGGGCTGCGCGAAACTCCCACCTTCGCCCAGCAGTGTTCCAGGAGCCGTCAACGGCTGCGTCGTAGTAGTCGTGGTCGTCGCCGGCGTCGACGCGCCCGACAACCCGGCGTCAACTGTGACCGGTGCTCCGACGGCAAGCAACAGGAGCCCGACAACCGAGACGGCGCTGATGGCGCTGTGACGGTTCCTCACCGCTTTCTTCTCCGTCGCAATCGTCGTCGGACGAGCTCTCCTGCAATTATCAGAATGCCACCCCCAAGAGCAATGCCCGTCTGATAGCCACCCGTGGTCGGAAGCGACGAGCTGTCGCCTGGGAGTGTGACTGCCGCGCTCGAGTCTCCGGAGTTCGCGACCGTGGTCGTCGTGGCGCTGTTCGCGACCGTCGTCGTCGTGGCGTTGTTCGGGACCGTCGTCGTCGTGGCGTTGTTCGGGACCGTGGTCGTCGTGGCGCTTTTCGGGACTGTGGTCGTCGTAGCGCCGTTCGGGACCGTCGTCGCCGTGGTGCTCCTCTTCGGGACCGTCGTCGTGACGATCCTCTTGGGAATTGTTGTCGTCGTGACGATCTTCTTGGGAATCGTCGTCGTCGTGGTGCTCCTCTTCGGGACCGTCGTCGGCGTGGTGCTCCTCTTAGGGATCGTCGTCGTAGTGACGTTCCTCTTAGGGACCGTCGTCGGCGTGGTGCTCCTCTTAGGGACCGTCGTCGTAGTGACGTTCCTCCTAGGGACCGTCGTCGTAGTGACGTTCTTCTTAGGGACCGTCGTCGTAGTGACGTTCTTCTTAGGGACCGTCGTCGTCGTGGTGCTCTTGGGAATAGTGGTCGTCGTGGTGGTCTTGGGGACTGTTGTCGTCGTGGTGCTCTTCTTGGGGACCGTCGTCGTCGTTGTGGTGACGATCTTCTTGGGAATAGTGGTCGTCGTCGTGGTCGTCGCCACGCCGCCGCCCGGAGTCGTATCTCCTGCTTGTACTTCAGCGACCGTGAAGTCGCCGGTCGCGTACGCAGCTTGCTCCACCGCCGTGAGGGGCACCGCTCCGGGTACGTTGTTCTGCACCTGCCTGGCGCCGTATTGCTCGAGCGACAGTCCCAACGAGGCGTACCCGATCTCGGTCGCCTTTTGCTGGCCCACAGTGAGCGCATAGTTGACGAATGCGCTCAACGTCGCTCCCTTTGCAGCATTCCACCCCGTCGTGGGGGTGAGCAGGTAGCTGTAGGTCGAGGGGTTGTACACGTGCGGGCCGAGGCCGTTGAAGTCCAGGACATGGGTGCCGTCGGGAAGCTGGGTCGCGTACGCGAGCGCAGAAGCGACGTCCACTGGCGTCGGTTGGGTGTAGTCGCCGCTCGCGTTCTTCACTGACGCCACGGGAAAATGCCGCTGGAGAGCGTAGGCTGTCTCGACGGCTGTGATGTACCCGTTGGACGTGGCTCCCGCCACCGTGTCGGCTGCGGTTGCGGATCCGTTGACGGGAATCGATCCCGGAAACAAAGGCCAGTCAGACCGGGGCTCGGTGGCGGACAGGTCTCCGTTCTGACCGACGACATGCTCTACCGAGGCGATGAAGGCCGCCCACAGGGCCGGCTGCTCGTCGATGCAGTATTCCTCGAATACGTAATTCGTTCCGGCGAGGTCCGAGCGCGTTACCGGGAAGATACGGATATGTGGCAGGTTGAGGTGTGGGTTGTCCGCTTTGATCACCGGATCGTCCCAGTACTTGGCGTACCCGGTGAAGATGGAGCAGGCCGAGTAGCTCGACAGCTGAAGCGTGCCGTCCAGCCCGTTGATGTGGTACATGAACGCGAGGCCCCCGGCAGTAACTGGCACGTACATGAAAGGGAACTGAGGCGACTTCGTGTCGTAGGGGAACGGTTGGTAACGGATGTCGGTGACGCCAAAGTCGATCGTCTGGTTCGCGAAGCTGAAACGGCCGTCGGATGAGTTCGTGGGAGTGAAGTTGACGTTCAGGTTGTAAGGGGAGAGCGAGGTGTTCGTCTGCCAGTCGAGCACCTCAGGGCCGGCGAACGACGAGCCAGAGCCGATGATCGGAGCGTAGCTTGTGGACAGGGAGGCGAATGCCGTTGTCGCCGAGGTCATGACCACGAGAAGTGTCATGAGGAAAGTGACGATGGTGAGCTTCCTCAATTGTGTCGCCATTTGCACCCGTTTCCCACCTCCGGGAATCGATGCCCGCCCGAAGTGTCCGGCCAGGCGAGCCATCAAGACCATTCTGCCGATTGAAATAGAGAGATATCCCTCGCCAAGGGAAACTTCGGGTGAACGCTGGTAGTCATTCGGATGTACTGTCCGTTACTTGCGTCGCACGAGGCCAAGTCTCCGCGAGGCGACGCCAGATTGAGACTCGAGACGAGCTGCGACGCCCGATGATGCGCGCCAAGGTGAACAGAGTCAGCACCAGGGCAACGAGAACGAGCGCGCCGCCGTGTGCCTCGTCGATGAAATTCTGATTGGAGCTCTGGACATTGCTCAGCACTTGCAATGGCAAGTCGGCCTGAGGGTGACTAAAAGGGTTGTAATTCGTGGTCCGGGAGCCGAAGACCGTGAACAGCACCGCTGCGGTCTCGCCGACGCCACGGGCAACCCCCAATATGACCCCGGTGATGAGCCCGGCGCGTGCGGTTGGCAACACGACCCGCACGATTGTCCTCCATTCTGTTCCGCCGAGCGCCAGCGACGCCTCCCGAAGCGAGCCCGGCACGATTCGCAGCACCTCCTCGGAAGTCCTCGTAATGATCGGTACCATCAGTATCGAGATCGCCATGCTGCCGGCGAAGCCGGAGTAGCCGTTCGTGCCGCGGGGAAGGACCCAGACCAGGTAGACGAACAGCCCCGCGATGATCGACGGGACGCCACTCATCGCGTCGACGATCGTGCGCACGACGTTGGCCAGGCGCCCGGCTATCTCGTTCAGGTACACGGCGGTGAGGACCCCGATGGGAGCGGTGATCACTGTGGCGAGACCGACTTGCTCGAGCGTGCCGATGATGGCGTGGTACATCCCGGACTTTGTGTATGGGTCGGTTGGCAAGGTGTGCGCGAGGTTGGTGACGAGGAAGTGCGGAAAGTCAGTGAAAACGACCTTCCACCCCTGGCTGATAACGAACCACACGATGAGCAGGAGTGGTGCCAAGGCGATCGCGCCACCGCCCCAGACGTAGACGTTGCCAAGTCGGTCCTTCATTCCAAGGACCCCGTGCAGCCTCCACGACACGAGGCCGTAGATCGCGACAAAGGCAATGGCCCAGCACACGACCTGTCCGACTGGGGCGGAGACCCCGAGCATGTGGAACGGCAGCCAGGCCACGGCCACCGCAGCCACAGCCGGACCCGCAATTTCCGCGACGGCTCCTCGACTAGACCTGCCAGGGCATCCGGGTCGGTCGGTCGAGTCGGGACCGTGAGGCCCGATCACCGGGAGGGGCGGCTCGTCGAGGAGCATCTGTTGCTGGCTCACAGCGCCTCCCGCGGCGCGTTCCGGGCCACGATGCCACGAGCCACGAGGTTGACGAGAAGTGTCGTGGTGAAAAGCGTGAGACCGGCCAGGGCGAGGGCACTCTCCTCCTGCGGGGGCGCCGAGGTGAAGTAGGTCGCGATCATCTCGGCGATGGTGGCACCGCCAGGACCGAGGAGGTGGCCCGTGATGAGATTCGTCGGCGACAAGATGAGGAGGATCGCGATCGTCTCGCCCATCGCCCGGCCCAGACCCAAGAGCGCCCCACCAACGATTCCATTGCGGGAGAAGGGCAAGATGACATCGGTGACCATTCCCCAGCGGGTGCCGCCGAGGGCGAGCGCCGCCTCACATCCCGCTCGCGGAACCTGAGACATGACTTCTCGACTTACTGAGGTGACGATCGGAAGGATCATCACGGCCACGACGATCCCGCAGATAAAGATCGAGTTCCCGAACACCCCGTCCGGGGCTCTGAGAATCGGGATGAAGCTGGCGTACTGGTTTAGCCAGACGGTAGTGCCGGTGATGTGCGGCATCAGCCACTCGAGGCCCCAGAGACCGTAGATAAGGCTGGGGAGAGCCGCGAGCAGGTCGACGAGTGCGATAAGTGACCCCCGAATTCGTAGCGGCGAGTACTCGTTGATCATTAGAGCGGTGGCAATCGAGATCGGTAGGGCTAGCACGAGGGCGATGACCGCTATCGTCAACGATCCGACCAGACCGCCGAGGATGCCGTAGCTCGGGTGTGCCAATGTCGGTTGCCAGAGCTCGCTCGTGATGAAATGCAGCCCGCTGTAGCGAAGCGCCGACCAGCTCCGGATGAATAGATAGCCCGCGATAGCCGTGATGATGACAAGCAGGATTGCGCTGCAGGCGTAAAGGAGAATCCGAAACGCCAGGTCAGCGTTGGATCGAGTCGAATGAATCGTCCGAGGGACGTCTTCGCTCGCGGGCGCGTCGCGCGCTGGCGCCGCTCCCACGCCAGGGGTGCTCACGCCTTGGCGATCCTCGTGAGCCTTCGGCCGATAGAGCCAATCGAGATCAGGAACAGTCCGACGGCAAGCATGAGCTTGAGCGGCGGACTTCCGGTGAACGCCAGGTTGCCCGAGCTCCCGGACCCGCTGCCCGAGCTCCCGGACCCGCTGCCCGAGCTCCCGGAGCCGCTTCCGCCGATTCCGAGAGTGAGCGTCGTGACGGAGTTGGGTGAGCTCGTCGTCGATACCGCGCCAGGTGAGCTCGTCGTCGTGCCCTGCTGAGGAGCGGTCGTAGTTGTCGGGGCCCGTTGCGGCGTCGTGGTCGTCGTGCCCTGCTGCGACGCGGTGGTCGTGGTCGTCGTGCCCTGCTGCGACGCGGTGGTCGTAGTTGTGGTGCCCTGCGTCGGCGCGGTGGTCGTAGTCGTGGTGGCCTGCACCGGCGCGGTGGTCGTGGTGCCCTGCACCGGCGCGGTGGTCGTGGTCGTGGTGCCCGGCGCCGGAGCGGTGGTGGTGGTCGTGGTGCCCTGCGTCGGCGCGGTGGTCGTAGTCGTGGTGCCCTGCACCGGCGCCGTCGTGGTCGTGGTGCCCTGCGCCGGCGCGGTGGTCGTGGTCGTCGTGGGAGCCATGGTCGTCGACGTGGTTGACGTGGTCGATGTGGTCGACGTGGTCGACGTGGTCGACGTGGTCGAAGTCGTCGACGTGGTTGACGTCGAGGACGTCGTTGTCGTTGACGTCGAAGTCGTCGAAGTCGTCGTCGGTGACGTTCCGCCCGTCATGTAGAAGGGCCCCGAGAAGATGTGCGGCAGGCTGAAATTGGTGTAGTCCTGGCCTATGTACAGTACGCAGGCGTTGGTCGAATTGCAGACCGGAACGTAGTCCGCTGTCTCGCGCAGTGCCGTACTGGGCAGCTGGTAGAGGGTGTATGCGTCCTGTGTGAAATCTCCGTCCTCGCGGATGTAGAGCGTGTTGCCATTGGCGGTGAGGCCGTCGCAGGTTGTGTCGTCAGTCGGAAGGTTGGCGACCGAGGCACCGGGGTCGGCGCACTCGACAATGACGATGGTCTGGCCCGCTTGGAAATCGGTGTTCGCCGGCACGACAATCTTGACGACGGTCTGATCGGCATAGGTGCTGCCCGAACCGGGGGCGGGCGTGATTGTGGCGCAGGTCTGCGAACCTGCCCCGCACGCGTCGTGCGGGCTGAGGGCGTGCGCGTCGACGTGGGCAGCCGGCCGGAAACCGAGGACCATCACAGGCACGCTGACGAGAACGCCCGTCAATTGCACGTACTTCCAGAGTCGGATGGACTGTCTTCGGAACAGGTTCACTTGGTTCCCCTTTGTCGCGCAGGCTTTGTGCTTAGCGGATTCCGGTCTCGCCCCCAGTGTGACCGGGTATAGCCTCACTTTCTCTTCCCGCGCCAGAGGACCTGGCGGTGGCACCGCCGGGTCCTCTGGCCACGAGCTAACGGATAATCCGGGTTATACGGTCAATAATCCGGGTTATATGGTCAGTCTCAGCTGCTCGCGTTCTCGACCGAGGTGATCATCGGGCAGGAGCTCGAGTTGGCATCGCTTTGACGGATGAACCCGAACTGCGTGTTGATCAGGTTCGTGATCTCGGTGTCGTAGTTCTTGCCGGTGCTGTTGTCGCGTCCCTTCTGGAAGGCCACGTTCGAGTCGCAAACCCAGTCGAGGAACCCGGCCGTCGAGGCTCGGACTGTGCCGGTTCGGTAGGCATTCCACAGCGTGCGGGTCGTGGGGTAGGTGTCGGCGAGGATTGTGCCGCTGGTAGCGGTGATCGCGTTCTCCTGCATCTTCTGACCGGCGTAGCTGACGCTCGTCGACCCGGTGCCACAGGCGACCGTGGAGCAGACCGTCACCTGCTTCGCGTAGGAGTTGGTGGTGTAAACGCCGTTCGACATGAAGTAGATCGAGGCTCCAAGCTCCACCGCCTGGTCTGCAGGGTCGTTCGGGTACTCGGTGTTCAGGTAGTCCTGGAGCTGTGCCGCGTCGTTCTCGATGAGCGCGCGGCCCTTGTAGGCGTAGGTGTCAGCGTTGCAGCTCGTCCCCTGGCTGCTCTGGATGAAGGTGTTGTAAGTGGAGTACGTGCCCGAGGCGGGATTAACACCGACGATGAAGATGGGAATGCCGATGGGCGTGCCCTCTCCCGGGGTCTCCGAACCGGAGAGGTTTGTCAGCTGTCCCCAGTCGGTGATCGTGTGAGAGCAGTAGATCTGGTAGGCGACGCTCGACGCTCCGCCGGTGTTGGTCATGTTCAAGAAGGGAGTTCCCGAGCAGGGCGTAGTCAACGGGCCACAGTTCAGCGCGTTCGAGGCTCCTGGAATCCAGCCGTCTGCGACGTCACCGATGTTGCCACTGTTGACCGACGAGAAAGCCGAGGCAGTTCCCCACACCGACGGATCCACGGTCGGAAAGTCGATCGCAGGCACGGCGTCGAGGGCGAAGCCCAGTCCGACGAGGTCGGTGCAACCAGTGACCGCAGGAGTCTTCGAAGAGCGGGCGAAGTCGACGGCGAAGATCGACGGGTCCGCGACCGTGCCGCACAGCTGACCCAGGCCATTGCCCGAGCCTACGGCGTCGACGCCGACGGTGACCTCGGTCCGGTCGAAGTTGTCGGTGTGGTCCGTGGTCGACACGTCGCCACCCTGGTTACAGGTCGAGTTGTCGGCCTGGAGCGTGCAGCCGTACAGGCCAGCCTGGTTGAACAGGTCTGCGAGCTTCTGCATAAGGAAGATCGTCGTGTCGGAGCCGCTGTTGCGCACCGATGCCACCTGGCCGACGTCCCAGAGCGGCCCGGCTGCCTGGTAGGCGAACACCTGGGTGGCCGATCCAGTGCTTGTCGAGTTGTTGGTGGTGACCGTCACGTTGAGCAACCCACCGCCGGCCGGGGTCGTGAAGGAACAGGTGGTCGAGTTCGAGCAGGAGAGCGTCGTACCCGGGGCAACCGGCTGGTAGCCGCCCTGCACCTCGGTGAGCGCGTAGGTGGCTCCCGACAGGTCCGTGCTGCCGGTCGCCGTGACGGTGACACTGGTGCCCCCACCGATCGGTCCTACAGCCGGACTGATCGTGAAGGTGGGCGCAGTCGCCGCCGCGGCCGTGCCGATGCCGATCGAGAGAACGCCACAGGCAACTGCCAGGCCGCTTGCAAAGGCTACCGCCGCCTTGCGTCGAAGATTGGTGAGTCTCACGTCTTGGTTCCTCCTTGGAATTAGGTGTGTGAAGAGATGTGGAGCAAGGTTGAAGGGTTAGGCAGCCACCGAGTGACGACGGCGGCGCCAGACGAGCAAGCCGCCACCGGCGGCGAGGACGACAACAGCGGCCAGCGGGAGCTCGATGGCAAAGTGCGACTCTGGAACCACAGCGCTCGTGCTCGCCATGTAGAAGGGCTGCGAGAAGACATGGGGCAGGCTGAAATTGGTGTAGTCCTGACCGATGAAGAGCACGCAGGCGTTGGTCAGATTGCAGACCGGTTGGCTGTTTGATGGCTCTTTGAGCGCACTGGACGGCAGCTGGAAGAGGGTGTACGCGCTCTCGGTGAAGTCCCCGTCGCCGCGGACGTAGAGCGTGTCGCCGTTGACCGTGAGGCCGTCGCAGGTTGTGTCGTCAGTCGGCAGGTTGGCGGCCGTGGCGCCCGGGTCGGCGCACTCGAGGATCTCGATAGTCTGCCCCGGTGTGAAGTCGGTGTTCGCCGGCACGACAATCTTGACGACGGTCTGATCGGCATAGGTGCTGCCGGAACCGGGGGCGGGCGTGATTGTGGCGCAGGATTGCGATCCTGCCGAACACGAGTCAGCGCCGGCTACGAGCGCACCAGGACCTGCCAGGACTGCGAGGCTCAGTGCCCCGACTCCCGCCATCACGCCGAGCTTTATTCCCAAGTGAAGCGATCGCTGTCTTAATGACATTGGCATTTCTCTCTCTCTCGGGCTATAGGGCGTCGACTGGTTCGCTGAATGTCGCTTTCACAACCAGCCATATGTACTGTCGCATCTCACCGCTACCGCGGCAAGACAAAAGTCCTGTTTAGGACAAGAATTCATCTCCTTGCCGGCCAGGTGTTGGACGGCTGAGATCACGGGGTAACTTGCGCGCCTCAGGTGGTAATCAAAGTGCTGAAAGTGGGCGCGCCTGCGGGCTCAATCTCGTTGATACCGGCCCGTTACCCAGAAATCACTTTGACGTCACCGATTGAGATACGCCCTTCACAGATTGCGTCTGCGTCCTCGAGCGATACGGGCGACCTCACGGCTCACGTGCCCTTTCTTGACAGCAATCGCGTTCCTGGGGCAGGTTGTCGGCGTGTCAGATCCCAGTTGGGGGCCTCGTCCCGGTGAACCTCCCGGCGACGAGCGCGACAGCTCTCCACCACCTCCCTCGCAAGGAGAATTGGGAATCAAAGAGCGACGCTCCTGGAAGACATGGCAACTCGTCGTCTGTGCAGTCGTCTTCCTGCTCGTGGGGATGCTCCTCGAGTACGCAACCTCCTCTGGTTCCAGCTCGTCAACCCAACAGACGCTTGGCACGGAACCACCGCCCGCGACGTCGTCGACGTCGACGACGGTCCCGAGCACTACCACGACGAGCACAACCACGATCAGCGGACTCGGCGGCTCGCAGACCTCGACGACCGACACTTCCTCGACCTCTACGACCGCCGTACAGGCGACTCCCATTGCGCTGATACCTCAAGTGACCTCTCGCGGCTCGTATCAGAGCCCGAGCTTCACAGTGCAAAGCGGCGTCCCTCAGCTCGGGTGGGCCTATAGGTGCGGCTCAGTTTCGCCAGGTGCGGTCCCTTTTGCCGTCACGTTTCTGCACCAAGGCTCCTCGCCTACCCTCGCAATAAGCGAGAAAGCCGCCTCCGGAAACGGCGTGGACTCACTGACAGTCCTGGGGACGCTACAGCTTGTCGTCGCGAGCCAGACTTCGTGCGAGTGGGCGGTGAAGGTGATTGGAGTCGGCACGCCGGTTCCCTGACCGCACCCTCACGCCGTCTGCGCGACCTGGTCGGGCGGCGAACCTAGCCGGAGGCTCCATTGTTCTCGGCATCGTGGGCAAGGTCTGTATCGTTCCCGGTCGATCGGGCGAGGTACGTCGCGAGCTCTGCGAAATAGTTGTAGCTCCGCTTGGTGGCATGGAGGCCAGCCACCTTCACGGGATCGAAGCGCGTACCGGCCACGGCCGGCGGACGTGGGCGGATGAATACCGCGCGGGGAGCGAGAGAGTCGACGGGACGGACGAGGTCTCGGTCGCCCATTCGTGAGCGGCTGGCGCGAATCTCCGCACAGAGGGCACGTTGTGCGGCCTCGTATATCTCCAGCAGGGCGAACAGGTCTGGAGTGACCAAGCTCTGCTGTCTTCGCGGCACCCCTGCGCTCTCGGACACCGGCATTCAGTATTACCCGCGAACTAGGTGGCCCGACGACTGAACAAGGTCGCGCACCGGCAGCTCAGCTCTGCGGCAACGAAGGTAGGGCTGGCGACGATCCTTCGCCCGCTTGGAGCAGAGCGCCGTTGTCGGCGGAGACGATCTCGACGTAGAAGTTGAGGGTCCCCGTCGTCATGGTTATTGCGGGAGGGACAGGACTGTTCGCCGGAACAAGCCTGGCGCTGCCCTCCTCCACGACATGGTTCCCGGGCGGGTCGAGGAACACGGACCAGGCAAGCTGGCCGCGTGGCGCCAACTCATCAGTGAGGACGACCAGTCCGGCTCTGACGACCGAGGCCTGCCACCCGAAGGGGCCCTTCTCCGCGGCTGACTCAGCAGAAGACAGGGAGATCAGAGGTGTGGCCGAAGACGGTGCCATCTCGATGTGCCAGTTCACGCGCGACTTGTTCACCGCAGCGATGTAAGCCGTCGTCAATGGAGGTACCCCAGTGCTGAAGAGCAGTAGGCCGCCGGCGGTAAAGCCGCCGGCGAGGATCACTACTGATGTCAAGGCGAGCGGATGTCCGCGAAGTATCGCCATGGCGCCGCTTGGTCGCCAGGACTTACAGGTGGGGTTGGAACGCTCCTGAGCGGGCTCGTTCATCAAGGTGCCTCCGGACCGCATGATCGGCTTGCGGTCGAGATAAGCACGAGCAGTTGAACGCTGGCCCCGAATCTCGCGACGTCCAAGTGACATCTAGGTGAACTTCAGATTGCACACCTGCAAGTCCACTAGCCGGACGCTTCGAGAGAGGCTGCCGAGATGCGACGGGGAGTGACCACGCGATTCAGCCCGGCGCAGCTCGACGGCACCGGCGCGGGGAGGCTTCGCATGTTCAGCCAGATCCGCGGCACCGCAGCGAGAAGCTGGGTCCCTGCGCTCAGGACGTTCAAGCGCGAGCCGGTGTCGTGGTGCCAGTTGACGGGCACCTCCTCCACCGGGAAGCCGAGACGTCGCGATATCGCAACCAGCTCGACGTCCCAGGCCCATCCGGATTCATGGCAATAGGGCACGACGGTCTGCCACAGCTCCGTGGGCGCTGCCTTCGCGCCGCACTGGGTGTCGGAGATACCGGGAACGAGCGTGGCCTGAAGAAGTCTGTTGTAGACACAGCCCAATCCCTCTCTCAGCTTGCTCTCCGGCTTTGTGACGATCGCGCCATTCGCCGCCCGCGACGCGATCGCCAGCACCCCGCCGGAGAACGCGGCCCTGATCACGGTGTCGAAGTGTTCGAGAGGGGTCGAAAGATCAACGTCGCAGAAACCGGCGTACGCTCCCCGAGAGCGCGCCAAACCGGCGGCGACGGCAGCCCCTTTGCCGAGGTGCTCGGCTTCGACGAGGCGCGCCTCGATCCTCAGCTTCCGCGCTCGAGCGACGACCGAGCGGGCCACGGCGCGCGTTGCGTCCCTGCTGCCGTCGTCGACGAGGATCAGCTCTGTCGGTGCCGACTTGGCCGCGAGCCAATCGAGTAGCAGAGGGTACCGTTTGTCCAGTCTCTCCTCTTCGTTGAACAGTGGCACGACGACCGAGAGATTGACGGCTCCATCCCGTTGGGAACGTACCCCGATAAGGCGCCGGTGAATAGCTGCCCGCCGAGAGTATCTGCGGCTGCGACCGTTCTCCAGCGATGCGATCATCGTTTGGGACTCGGTGCCACGGTTGTCTTGGCTCACGATGAGACGACATAAGCACGGCGAGTTGAACGCCAGTTCTGAATCTCGGTACGCCTGGCCGACATCTCAGTGAAATTCGCATCACAGGAGGCGGCTGGCGCGGTTTAAGGGCTAAATGAGCCGTTGCCTGTCGGCATTAGTCTCACTGGGTGGAACCAGCCCATGTTGCCAGTCTGTGATACGACATTCATTTGGAATTCATCTACGCCGGCCGACTCCCAGCGGCCTCGGATGGCGACGCGACGGACATGCAGATCAGTGCGCTCGGCGCTCGCGTGCCTCCTGGACGGCTGACGACAGCAGCGCGGCAACTGGGTCGCGGGCAGGATGCCCGGGCCTTTATGCCGCCTTGTGTGACGCAACATTCACCGTAACTTCATCAACCTGGCGATCGCGATTCATTCTCTATTCATCGGGCTTGTTTAGGTTGCGTCCGCGGTGGCTCTCCAGGATCTCCTTCTCGCGCATTCAACTGACGTCGCAGGCAGCGACGCCGGCCACAGGTCAATCGACGACGTCCAGCATCGTTCAGAGCCTGAGGTTCCGGCGGGCGACGGCGCGGCTGACTCGCTCGTCGCTATGCCGGAGACGACTTCTGGGGAGACCGAGCCTCTGGGAGGCCCGTTGCAGGGGGCGACCACCGTCCTTGTCGTCGAGGATGACGAGACCCAGGCGATCGCGATCCGTGCGGGCCTCGAACGCGAAGGTTTTGCGGTGAGCTGCGTCAGAGACGGTGCGGCGGGTCTCGAGGCGTTTCGCGCGACTGACCCTGACGTCGTGATCGTGGACGCGATGTTGCCTGGACTGTCTGGGATCGACGTGTGCAGGCGTATCAGGGAGGCCCGCTCGACCGTACCGGTGATCGTGGTGAGCTCTCGCTCCGAGGAGCTCGACGTCGTGCTCGCCATGGAGATCGGTGCCGACGACTTTCTCGCCAAGCCCTACCGCATGCGAGTGCTCGTCGCCCGGATCCGTGCCGTGATGCGGCGCAGTGCGCCCCGTCGGGGGCACCTCGCCGTGGCACCGCCTCCTGTCGTGCCGGCTGTTGTGGTGGTGCCGCTGCCGGAGGAGGTCAATCCTCGCGTTCTGGTTGTGGACGACCTGAAGTTGGACCCCGATCGTCACGAGGTGTACGTGCGCGGAGAGCGCGTCGAGCTCACGCGCCAGGAGTTTCGCCTCCTCGAGGAGCTGCTGCGGAGAGCGGGAATGCTGCTTCTTCGCCAGACTTTGCTGGAGCGAATATGGGGCTCCGACTTCGACGGCAACGGGAAGATCTTGTCGACGTTGATCAACCGCTTGCGTGCTCGCATCGAGGACGACCCGGACAATCCCGTCCGGATCGTGACGATCCGAGGGCTCGGCTACCGCTACGAGCGCCAGCACCAAATTGAGGATGTTGCCGAGCCGCACACGCCAGGGTCCAAAGCTCACCGTTTCCCACGCGACGACAATGTTGACTACACGTCGCTGCTGCTCTTGAGTGAAGTGGGCACACCCGCTGTCGAGAGCCAGAGAGCCTGGGAATAGCCGGCTCCGGCCTCCTCACCTCCGCGGCCTGTCCTCAGTCGTATCAGCCAGTCGCGTTCGATCTCGCCATGTCGCCATTTTCCTCCGAGCCTCGGCTCTGGTCGCGCTGGCCGTCGAGGATCCCTTTGCGAGCAGGCCGGGCGATCGATGCTCTACTCTCGCCGTATAGGCTCGGTCCCGCGTAGAGCTGTGAGGTGTGCCGATGGAGACCGAGGCGACGACGACCATGCCAACTGGAACGGGCGCGCCCGGCGGCCTCGCTTTGGAGCAGGTCGGGGGGCCGCTCGTGGGCAGCGCCGGTGCGAGTAGCTCCATCGTCGGTGCGGACGGATCCGCCGCGGAGATGCTCGCCCACCTGGGTCGCTCCGAGACCGAGCTGCGCCGTTTCCTCCACGGCCTGCCCGGTGTCGATCAAGTCGGTGCCGAGGCGAGGGCGGCTTCGCTCGCCGCCCGATCGATCAAGACCACGGCCAAGCTCTGGGCTCTGGAGATGGCGGTGCGCATGGTCGACCTCACGACCCTCGAGGGCGCCGACACGCCCGGGAAGGTCCTGAGCCTGTGCGCCAAGGCGCGCCGTCCTGATCCGGCCGACGCGACCGTGCCTTCGGTCGCGGCCGTGTGCATCTACCCGGACCTCGTGCCGATCGCGAAGCGTGCGCTCGCAGGTAGCAGCGTGGCGGTCGCTGCGGTGGCGACGGCCTTCCCCTCGGGCCGTGCTTCGCTCGCCGTCAAGCTCGCGGACGTGCGTGACGCCGTCATGGGCGGTGCCGACGAGGTCGACATGGTCATCGACCGCGGAGCGTTCCTGAGCGGTCGCTACGGCCTTGTCCTCGAGGAAGTCCAGGCCGTCAAGCAGGCTTGTGGGCCCGCGCACCTGAAGGTCATCTTGGAGACGGGGGAACTGGTCACCTACGACAACGTCCGGCGCGCCAGCTACCTGGCGATGGTGGGCGGGGCGGATTTCATCAAGACCTCGACCGGAAAGGTCAGCCCATCCGCCACGCTTCCCGTGGCGCTTGTCATGCTGGAGGCGGTGCGAGACTTCGCCGATCTCACCGGGACGCGTGTCGGGGTAAAGGTTGCCGGGGGCATCCGCACCGCCAAAGACGCCATCAGGTACCTGGTCGTCGTCAACGAGACCGTCGGCGACGGCTGGCTCCACCCCTCCCTGTTCCGCTTCGGAGCGTCCAGCCTGTTGAACGACCTGTTGATGCAGCGCTCCAAGCAGCTGACCGGCGCCTATGCCGGGACCGAAGACTTCAGCCTGTCGTGACGATATGACCTGGGATTACGCTCCGGCCCCCGAATCGCGGGCGATCGTCGACATTCACTCGTCCTACGGCCTGTTCATCGACGGGGCTTTTGTCGAGCCCACCGACGGCGGCGCCTACAAGACCGAGAACCCCGCCAACGAGGAGGTGCTGGCCGACGTTTCCGCCGCCGGCCCCCACGACGTCGATCTGGCCGTGGAAGCGGCCGGTCGTGCCCAGAAGGCGGTCTGGGGCCCGATGCCCGGTGCCGAGCGGGCGAAGTACCTCTACCGGATCGCCCGCATCATTCAAGAGCGGTCCCGCGAGCTCGCCGTCCTCGAGAGCCTCGACAACGGCAAGCCGATCCGCGAGTCGCGCGACGTCGACGTCCCGCTGGCGGCAGCTCATTTCTTCTACTACGCAGGCTGGGCGGACAAGCTCGAGTACGCGGGCTTCGGGCCGGACCCGCGCCCGCTAGGAGTCGCCGGCCAGGTCATCCCCTGGAACTTCCCGTTGATGATGGCGGCCTGGAAGCTGGCGCCGGCGCTCGCGGCCGGCAACACCTGCGTGCTCAAGCCGGCAACGACGACGCCGCTCAGCGCCCTGCTGCTGGCCGAGATCATCCAGCAGGCCGACCTGCCGCCCGGTGTCGTCAACGTCCTCACCGGCGCCGGGTCTGTAGCCGGGGCCGCCCTCGTCGCCCACCCAGGGGTGCGCAAGGTGGCTTTCACCGGGTCGACCGAGATCGGCAAGGACCTCCAGCGATCCCTGGCCGGGACGGGCAAGCACTTGACCCTCGAGCTCGGTGGCAAGGGGGCCAACATCGTCTTTGACGACGCGCCGGTCGACCAGGCGGTCGAGGGCATCGTCAACGGCATCTTCTTCAACCAAGGTGAGGTCTGCTGCGCCGGCTCGCGCCTTTTGGTTCAAGAGTCGATCGCGGACGTGGTCGTCGACAAGCTGAAGCGACGCTTGGCGACTCTTCGCGTCGGCGACCCGCTCGACAAGAACACCGACCTCGGTGCGATCAACAACGCTGCCCAGCTCGAGAAGATCCGCAGCCTCGTGGAGGAGGGCGAAGCCGAGGGGGCCGTGCGCTGGTCACCGAGCTGCACTCTTCCGGCGCACGGCTACTGGTTCCCCCCGACGGTGTTCACGGAGGTCTCCCAGGCACACCGCATAGCCCAAGAGGAGATCTTCGGCCCTGTGCTCTCGGTCCTCACCTTCCGCACGCCCGAGGAGGCTGTCGCCAAGGCGAACAACACCGTCTACGGCCTTTCCGCAGGCGTCTGGACCGACAAGGGGAGCCGGATCTTGTGGATGGCCGGTCAACTGCGGGTCGGGGTCGTGTGGGCGAATGCCTTCAATCGCTTCGACCCCGCCAGCCCCTTCGGCGGTTACAGGGAGTCGGGTTTCGGCAGGGAGGGCGGCCGGCAAGGGCTGGCGGCGTACCTCGATGTCTGAGCAACGCCTGGCCGTGCGCAAGACCTACAAGCTCTATATCGGGGGCGCCTTCCCGCGCTCGGAGTCCGGCCGGTCATATGTCGTGGTGGGCTCCGATGGCGCCTTTCTCGCCAACGCGGCGCTCGCGTCGAGAAAAGACGTGCGCGACGCCGTGGTGGCGGCTCGTAAGGCGCAGCCCGGCTGGGCCGGCGCCACCGCCTACAACCGGGGCCAGATCCTTTACCGGGTCGCCGAGATGCTCGACGGCCGGCGAGCCCAGTTCGTCGAAGAGGTCGGCTCGAGCGAGGGCATGAACCACAAGCAGGCGGCAGCAAGTGTCGACGCCGCCGTTGACCGCTGGGTCTGGTACGCCGGCTGGGCGGACAAGGTGGCCCAGGTTGCCGGCTCCTCCAATGCCGTCGCCGGCCCGTTCTTCAACTTCAGCGTGCCCGAGCCGACCGGCGTCGTGGGTGTGCTGGCGCCGCAGACCTCTTCGCTCCTGGGGCTCGTCAGCGTCCTGGCGCCGGTGCTCGTGACCGGGAACGCGGTGGTGGTGCTGGCGAGCGAGAAGAGGCCTTTGCCGGCCATCACCCTCGCCGAGGTGCTCGCAACCTCGGACCTTCCCGGTGGCGGGGTGAACCTGCTCACAGGCCGGGTAGCGGAGCTGGCCCCAGTGCTCGCCGCCCATCGCGATGTCGACGCGCTCGATCTGGCGGGCGCTCCCTCGTCCCTCCTGACCGAGCTCGAGCTGGCCGCGGTGACGAACGTCAAACGCGTGCTCCACCCTGATGCCACCGAGCCCGACTGGACCACGCCGCCCACGCCGCGTCGCATGCTGGCCTTCCTCGAGACCAAGACCGTCTGGCACCCCGTCGGGGTCTGAGGACGCCAGAGAAAGGTGTCAGATGGGCATCTCGACTCTGACTTACCGTCCGTGACAGCCACCTCCGGCTCGACGGACCCGTTCGCGCTCGCAAGCCAGGCCGCCGACGAGGTGAACCGTTGGGCCGGAGGTCGGGTACACGACGTGGCGATCGTCCTCGGCTCGGGATGGCAAGGGGTAGCCGACGGGCTCGGCAGTGCCGAGGCCGTGCGGTCGACCAGTGGCCTGCCGGGATTCGTGGCGCCCACGGTTGCCGGCCATCACGGCGAGTTGCGTTCGCTCAGCATCGGTGACCACCGCGTCTTGTTGCTCATCGGTCGCATCCACCTTTACGAAGGCCGTTCGCCGGCGGAGGTGGTCCATCCGGTGCGCACCGCGGTCATCGCCGGTGCCCGGGTCGTCATCTTGACCAATGCCGCCGGGGGTCTCGACCCGGCGATGCGGCCAGGCCAAGCCGTGCTGGTCCGAGACCATCTCAACTTGACGGGCGCCTCGCCCCTGAGCGGACCGCCCCCTCCCGAGGGCTACCAGGGGCGTTTTGTCGACCTGACAGAGCTATATCCGGCAAAGCTGCGGGAGCTCGCCAAGAAGGCGGACCCGACCCTGTCGGAAGGCGTCTACGCCGGCCTCAACGGCCCCCAGTACGAGACGCCCGCTGAGGTCGCGATGCTGCGGAAGATGGGCGCGGACCTGGTCGGGATGTCCACGACGCTCGAGGCGATCGCGGCTCACCATCTCGGGGCCTCCGTGCTCGGTATCTCGCTCGTCACGAACCTGGCGGCGGGCGTGAGCCCGACCCCGCTCGACCACGCCGAGGTGCTGGCTGCTGGCACCGCGGCGGCACCGTACCTGGCACGGCTCATAGCCGGAGTGCTTGCGGCGATGACGGCCGGGCAAGAGGGGACCGAGCCGATTGCCGATCTCCTCGCCGAGGCAGAGGCGTGGATGGCTGCGGATCCGGACCCCGCGACGCGCGCAGAACTAGCGGCGCTCGTACAAGCCGGGGACTCCGAGGCGTTGCGGGACCGGTTCGAGCGCCCCCTCACCTTCGGCACTGCCGGGCTCCGCGGAGAGCTCGGTGCCGGCCCCGCGAGGATGAACCGCCTGGTCGTCCGCAAGACGACAGCAGGCGTGGCGCGCTGGGTGCTCGACCAGGGCATCGAGGCTGCGCGGCGCGGGATCGTCGTCGGCCGCGACGCGCGCCACGGGTCAGAAGAGTTCGCCAGCGACACCGCCGCCGTCGCCTCCGCGGCAGGGGTACACGTTCGCGAGTTCTCCCGCCCGCTACCCACCCCCCTGACCGCTTTTGCCGTCAAGCACTTCGGCGCGGCGGGAGGGGTGATGGTCACGGCAAGCCACAATCCTGCCGCCGACAACGGCTACAAGGTCTACGCCGCAGACGGCGCCCAGGTGATCCCGCCGGACGACGCCCACATCGCCGAGGCGGCGGCCAAGGCGCCGGCGAGCGCGATCGCAGTGCCGGAGGACCTCACATCCGATCAGGTCGAGCTCATCGACGAGGCGGAGCTGCTCGAGGCCTACCGGCGTAAGGCGTTCGCGTTCCTCGACCCGGCAGGAGCCCGACAGCTCCGGATCGTGTACACGCCGCTACACGGCGTGGGCGGCGCCGTCGTCCCGGCTTTGTTGGAGAAGGCCGGTTTCGGTCCTGTGTCGGTTGTCGCGGCCCAGGGAGCGCCCGACCCTGACTTCCCGACGCTGGCCTTTCCCAACCCGGAAGAGCCAGGAGCGCTCGATCTCGCATTTTCTGATGCTGTCCGGCTCGACGCGGACATCGTGATCGCCAACGACCCCGATGCCGACCGTTTGGCCATCGGCGTGGCGGATCCGGAGACGAAAGCCTGGAGGAGGCTGACAGGTGACGAGGTCGGTGTGCTCCTCGGCGATCACGTGCTTCGTGCAACCGAGGGCGATGACCGGCTCGTGGCGACGACGATCGTCTCCTCGACGATGCTGTCGAAGCTGGCGGCGGCGGCCGGGGTCGCCTATGTCGAGACCCTCACCGGCTTCAAGTGGATCGCGAGGGCGGCCCTGCGCCGACCCGGGACCCGGCTCGTCTTCGGCTACGAGGAGGCGCTCGGTTACGTGGTGGGTGACGCCGTCTCCGACAAGGACGGCCTGTCGGCCGCGCTTGTCGCGGCCGAGATCGCCGCCACTGCCAAGGTTCACGGGACGTCGTTGTCAGCTCGGCTGGACGACCTCGCAAGCTTTTTCGGTGTGCACGTGACCGCCCAGTGGTCGTTCAGGCTCTCCGACTCGGGCGCGCAGGAAGAGATGGCCGAGATCGTCGCGCGCTGGCGCGCCGAACCGCCGACGGCAATCGCCGGTCTGGCCGTGAGGGAGGTCGTGGACCTCTCCAAGGGGACCGCAGAGCTTCCCCCGACTGATGGGCTAATTCTCCGGCTCGAGGAAGGGGCTCGCGTCGTGCTCAGGCCGAGTGGCACAGAGCCCAAGTTGAAGGTCTACTTCGAGGTTGCCACCGCGCCGGTCTCTCCCGAGGGCGTCGCCGGGGAACGGCGCCGCGCCGCGGGGCTGCTCAGCGCGATCGAGACCGAGGTCGCAGCCCGTTGTCAGTCGATCAGGGCGTCGTTGCCGAAAGAGCCTTGAGCTGCTGACGAACCGCTCGAGGCACTCGGGCGGGCGTCGGGGTCCAAAGCGGCAAAACCGGGCTTTATCTTGCCGTCGATCAGCGCCAGGCGGTCCTCGAAGGGATAAAACGCGCTCTTCATGGCGTTGATCGTGAACCAGTTGATGTCCCGCCACGACCAGTCGAAGGTCTTGACGAGCCCGGCCAGCTCTGAGGACAGGGTGATGCCGCTCATGAGGCGGTTGTCGGTGTTCACCGTGACCCTGAACCTGAGTCGGCGGAGCAGCCCGATCGGGTGCTCGGCGATGGAGGGGACGGCCCCGGTGTGGACGTTCGAGGTGGGGCACATCTCGAGCGGTATGCGCCGGTCCCTGATGTAGGCCGCCAGTCGGCCGAGCGAGGCGACCCCGTCGGGATCGACCATGATGTCGTCGACGATGCGGACCCCGTGACCGAGCCGCTCGGCGTTGCACCATTGGATCGCCTGCCAGATCGAGGGGAGGCCGAACGCCTCACCCGCGTGCAAGGTGGCGTGGAAATTCTCCCGCTGCACGAGATGGAACGCGTCGAGGTGATCCGTGGGTGGATAGCCGGCCTCCGGGCCGGCGACGTCAAAGCCGGCAACCCCGACGTCGCGGTACCTGACCGCAAGCTCGGCGATGTCGCGGGAACGGTCGGCGGTGCGCATGGCGCACAGCAGCGTGCGGACCACGATCGGTCGTCCCGCGGCCGCGGCCCGTGCCATGCCACCGTCGAAACCCTCCAGCACCGATTCGACCACCTGTTCGAGCGTGAGACCGCGCTCGGTGTGAAGCTCCGGCGCAAAGCGCACCTCGGCGTAGACGATCCCGTCGTCGGCGAGGTCCTCGACGCACTCGCCGGCGACACGCTCGAGAGCCTGGGAGGTCTGCATCACGGCGACGGTATGGACGAAGCCCTCCAGGTACCGCACCAGGTCACGACGAGGGGCGGCGGCGACGAACCACGCCGCCAACTCCTCCGGGTCGGTCGTCGGCAGGTCGTGGTAACCCTGCTCGACTGCGAGATCGATCACCGTCGCCGGCCGCAGGCCGCCGTCGAGGTGATCGTGGAGGAGAACCTTTGGGGCAGAGCGGATATCTTCGAGGCCGGGGTTGGCGCTCAATGGATCACCTCCAGGACAGCGGGCGCCAAAGCGGGCGGCTCGTCGCCGATGACGATGGCGCCCTCGAGCGCTTGGCGCCCCCAAGCGAACCTCTCTGGCTGCTCGGTGTAAAGCTCGAGTAGAGGTTGACCCTTGGTCACCTTGTCGCCGGGCTTGGCCTGGCAGACGACACCTGCAACAGCGCTCACAGGGTCTTCCTTGCGCGCCCTGCCTGCCCCGAGCCGCCAGGCGGCGACCCCGACGGCGCGCGCGTCAAGCGTTGTGAGGATGCCCGTGCGCTCCGCGCTCACGACATCGACATGAGGCGCCCGGGGCAGGGGGGCATCGGGATCACCTCCCTGAGCCACGACCAAGTCGCGAAAGCGCGCCAAAGCCGTGCCGTCCCCGAGCGCCCGGGCGGGATCGGCGTTGATCCCGGCCAGCTGCAACATCTCCCGTGCGAGCGAGAGCGTCAGCTCGACGAGATCAGCCGGCTCTGTTGAGCCCGAGAGCACCTCGACCGACTCGGCGACCTCGAGGGCGTTTCCGACCGCGCGCCCGAGAGGCATGTCCATGGCGCTCAACAGCGCCGTCACCTTGAGCCCGTGGTCGCGCCCGAGGCGGACCATTGTCCGGGCGAGCTCGCTGGCCCGATCGCGCTCTGTCATGAAGGCGCCGGAGCCGACCTTCACGTCCAATACGAGCGAGCGCGTGCCCTCGGCAATCTTCTTCGACATGATCGACGCGGCGATGAGCGGGATCGACTCCACGGTCCCGGTCACGTCTCGAAGCGCGTAGAGCTTGCGATCCGCCGGGGCGAGCCCGTCGCCGGCGGCGCAGATGACGCAGCCGATCTTCTCGAGCTGGGCGAGCAGCTCTCGATTGGAAAGATCGGAGTGCCAGCCCGGGATCGCCTCCATCTTGTCGAGCGTGCCACCGGTGTGGCCGAGTCCCCGCCCCGACAGCTGGGGCACGGCGGCGCCGCAGGCCGCCACGAGCGGGACGAGGATGAGCGACACCTTGTCGCCGACGCCACCGGTCGAATGCTTGTCGACCGTGGGACGCGACAGGCCCGAGAGATCCATCGTCTCACCCGAGGCGATGGTCGCCGCGGTCCACCGGGACAGCTCGGCGTCGGACAAGCCACGCCAGAAGATCGCCATCAAGAGCGCCGCCACCTGCTCGTCAGCGACCGTGCCGTGGACATAGGCGTCGATGATCCAGTCGATCTCGGCGTCTTTGAGCTCGTGGTCGTCGCGTTTTGAACAGATGAGGTTCACCATGTCCATGTGGCTCGCCCGTCGGGTCTCACCCTGGCCATTCGATGTCGCGTGGGGGGTCGTGGTCATAGGTTGTCCACCGCCTCGTCGTCGAAGACTTCGTCCTCGTCCTGTTCGTCAAGCTTGTGCTGCTCCTGGGTCGCCTGCTGGCGCCGCGGGACCTCGGGAGGGCGGGCGAGGACGGTCACCGCCGGGTCTGTCCCATTGGCCGTTGCGCGGGAGCAGGAAGGCGTGAGTCGGGCGGGCATAGGACCCTTTAAGTCTCGCGCACCGAGGTTCGGGACACGTCTTAAGAAGCCCTGTCGTTCTTCGAACCTTGGCCGTATGATCCCGACCATGCTTGATCATCTGTCTATTCAGTGCTGTGACGTGGGCTCGAGCTCGCTGTTCTACGACCGCGTCCTTGCGCCGCTTGGCGCTGCCCGGGTGATGGATTTCGGCGAGGTCATCGGCTACGGCCTCGAAGGAAAGCCGGAGTTCTGGCTGGGTCCAGTTGTCTCAGATGACGCGAACCGCGAGGTCCACGTGGCCTTCAGGGCGAGGGACCGGGCGGCGGTGAGGGCCTTTTTCGAAGCTGCCGTGTTCCTCGGCGCCCTTGTGCTCAATGAGCCGCGTGTGTGGCCCGAGTACCACGAGCACTACTACGGCGCGTTCGTCCGCGATCCCGACGGGAACAACGTCGAAGCCGTCTGCCACGACCCCGAGTAACTCCCAGCTCCGGACTGGCATCTGCCGGCAGCGGGACCACCGCGCTCGTCTTCGGCGAGGAGGTGCCCGAGCCCTCCGGCTCCCAATGCACCTCGTGCGTTGTCGTCAGCCCGAGCCGGGTTCGCTCCCGTTTGCCGAGCCTATGGCGGCGCCGGGGTCACTGCCCTGCGAGGCGTTCCCGGCAGTGCCGCGATCTTCGGCTCCGGCATCGAGATCGTCGGTAATGTAGCGCTCGAGCTGCGCTGCGCTCGCCGGACCCGTGGCAAAGACCCAGCCGCCTGCCAGCACGAGGACGAAGCCGAGGATCCGCAGGACCGTGAGCACGGTGTGGCTCGGAAGGGACTCGTCGAACACCACCATGCCAACCGCGACTACATAGATGCTGGCGACGATGTTGGAGATCGGGGCGACTACCCCGACACGACACCGCTGGAGACCGGTCTGGAAGGTAAGAAGGCCTAGCACGGAGCTGACCGCGAAAAGGTACGGATACGGCGACGCGAAAAGGTGCCGGACGGTCCCGAGCACGCCCTGGTGCGAGAGCAGCACCGAGGCTCCTTTGACCTGCAGAGCGGCGACGCCGTAGAGAAGCCCCGATGTCACGCCGAATGGGACGCCCGCCTCAGCGGAGGAGCGACTCAGCACAGCGAACACGAGAGCGGAAAGAGCCGCCGTCGCGGCGCTGGCGAGCAGGACGTGGGCCGTGGAGCCGCCAACGCCGGGAGAGCTCGACGAGCCGATGGTCATCGACACGAGAACGACGGCGACGATGATCGCCGTGACACCTACCCACTCCCGGCGGCCCATCGGTTCGTGCAGGTACAGGCGCGAGGCGAGCACGAGCAGGACGAGCCCGGCTCCGAAAATCGACTGGGCGACGGCGATGGGAGCTAACGAGTAGGCGATCACCATGAGGCCGACCGCCACTATGCCCACGAGGAAGCCGGACATCCAAAGTGGGGAGGAGCACAGCAGCCTGAGCATATGGACGGCTCGGCGGGCGGAAATCTCCGCCATGCGATCGACCGCCCTTTTTTCCATCAGGTTGTTCAGGTTGAAGCACACCGACGCCAGGAAACTGAAGAGCACTCCGAGAACCATTTGGGACCGCGCTCAGGATCGAGCTCTACCCGGGCAACCGGCCTGGACCCTTGGATGCAGCCCGATCAGACCAGGGCTCTCGCTCTCCTCGATCTCGATCATGAGCACCGGTGCTCCGACGAGACATCGGGGATGCGCGATGCGACCTGTCTCCTGCGCTGGCTTTCAGGGCTTCGCCAGCTTGCGATGGTGGCGCGCATCCGCATTTGCCGGTACAGCGTTCTGCGCGCTCGGGCCAACAGCCGGGCTCGCGTCGTCCCCAGCCAGAGGTCGGCATCGGAGACGGCGTCGGGGTAACGGCGCGCCATCTCCGAGAAGAAGGCTTGCATCTCCCGGGCCTGGGTCTTCGCCAGCACTGCGCTCAACTGATGCGGGCTGACCCGGAAGCAGCACAGGACCCGGCTGTCGACGACGGCGTCGCGGCACTGAACGCAGCGCATGTAGAACTCAATGTCGATGGGGTAGTGCCAGCGAGGATCGAACAGTGGATCCGGAAGCACGGATCGACGAATGAGCACGCAGATTGGCTCGCCCAGGAGATTGGTGCCCGCCCGGGTACACGCTCGTGCAAGCGCGGGGCCCGCTACCACCCGCGTGTTCCCGCCTCCGGCCAGATGACCAATGCCTCGTGCCCCGATGAGCACCTTGCCCTGGTCGTCGATTATCCGGCGCCGGCCGCAAGTCAGGACTGCGGTCGGGTGCCGGCGCAGTAGCTCCACCTGAACGGACAGGCAGCCGGGAAGGAGCAGGTCGTCCTGACAGACGATCTTGACGAACTCCCCGCCCACAGCCTCGAGCCCCCGCGCCCAGTTGCTGTGGAGATCGAGCTGTTCGGTGACATCGGGCAAGAGACGCACCCGTGGATCAGCGAAGGACCTGATGATCTCGACGCTCCGGTCTGTCGAGCTCTGGTCGGCGACCACGACCTCGATGTTCTCGTATGCCTGAGTTAGCACGGAGGTCAGGCACGCTTCGAGGTGGCGTTCGCCGTTGAGGACGGGGACGACCACCGAGACCAGTGGCTCAGCGCTCACCGGGCTCCGATCGACCGCCCGTCTCAAGTACGCAAGGCGAGGGGCGGCGGCTCGTGTCGGCCCAGGAATCACGCACGTTCCGACCCTAACCGGAGGAAGTTAATTCGAAATGGCGGAGAAATGAACATCTAAACCTTGCACGCGCCAGGACGCGCGTTGAGACTTCGGAGAGCGAGCTCCGGGCCCCGGCCCGGCCCGGTGAAGGAGGCGGTCCAGCCGTGACCCTCGATGTCAGCAAGATCCGATCGTCATATCCCGCACTCGGCGACGGGTACGCCTATCTCGACGGGGCAGCGGGCACCCAGGTGCCCTCGAGCGTCATCGCGGCAATCTCGGGCGCCTATCTTGCCGGGCTTGGCAACACGGGAGGAGCCTTCCCTGCCAGCCGCCGTGCCGGGGAGATCGTCCGCGCTTGCCGGCTTGCCGTTGCCGATCTCGTGGGGGGCGAGCCGCTTGGGGTGATCCTCGGCCCTAACATGACCACGCTCACCTACCGGCTGGCGGAGGTCCTCTCCCGGCGTTGGACGAGCGGTGACGAAGTCGTTGTCTCCCGGTTGGACCACGATGCGAACGTGCGGCCCTGGGTTCAAGCAGCCGCGCGTGCCGGCGCCGTCGTCCGCTGGGCTGAAGTCGACGTCGAGAGCGGTGAGCTCGAGGCGGCCCAGTACGAGGAGCTCTTGTCGGAACACACCAGGCTCGTGGCGGTCACAGCGGCGAGCAACCTCATCGGAACCCGGCCCGATGTCGCTGCGATCACCCGCAAGGCGCACGAGTTCGGCGCCCTCACTTACGTCGACGGTGTGCACGCGACACCGCACGGGCCTGTCGACGTCACCGCGCTCGGAGCTGACTTCTACGCCACGAGCGCCTACAAATGGTCCGGTCCCCACGTCGGCGCCGTCGTCGCGAGCCCAAGGCTGCTCGAGACGTTGCACCCTGACAAGCTCGAGCCGGCGCCCGATTCGGTACCGGGTCGGTTCGAACGAGGCACGTTGCCCTTCGCCGACCTGGCGGGCGTTGTGGCCGCCGTCGAGCATCTGGCCTCGCTCGATGAAGCGGGGACAGGATCGCGACGCGAACGGATCATCACCTCGATGGCGGCCGTGGAGGCGTACGAGGGTGCCCTGTTCAAGACCCTGCTGGGTGGCCTGGAGGCGATTGGCGATGTCACCAACTATGGGAAGGCGTCTTTTCGTGCCCCCACTGCATGGTTCAACGTCGCCGGCCGGACGCCTCCAGAGGTCGCCAAGCACCTCGCCGAGCGTCGGGTCAACGTGTGGAACGGGGACAACTACGCCTGGGAGCTCGCCGGGGCGCTCAAGATCCGCGATGGTGGGGGAGCGGTGCGCGCCGGCCTTGTGCACTACAACGACGAGTCCGATGTGAGACGTCTGTTGGAGGGGGTTGCCGAGCTCGCAGCTGGCGTCGACTAGGTCTTCGGGCCTTTCGCCAGGATCAGTAGAGCTCGAAGGCGGCAGGAAGCAGTTCGCCGACGGTCGTGGTGCGGAACCGCCCGTTCTCGAGAAACGTGACAGCCGCGCCGCCCCCGAACTCCGCGAGCACTTGGCGGCACGCGCCACAGGGCGAGGCGGTCTTCACCTTCCTTCCCGGTGCGCGGGCGTAGACGCCCACCGCCTCGATCGTGACCTTGCCACCTTCTGCCGTGATGGCGGCGAACACGGCGTTGCGCTCCGCGCACGAGGTCAGCCCGTAGCTCCCGTTCTCGACGTTGCAGCCCACATAGGTGGCTCTAGTCGTCCGCACGGCGGCACCGACGTGGAACTTCGAATACGGCGCGTACGCCTTGAAGGACGCTTCATAGGCACGCTGTACGAGCTCTCGCAGGCGCGGATCGCCGATTGCTGTCACGACCTCGGGCACCCGGGCCACCCGGCCACACTATGACCAACTGGGCGGCGCCGGGCGGATCCATCGCGGCGTACGTATGTTCGATAAGCTGTCGTCGTGGAGGAGCAGGGGGAAGCAGGCCAGCTTCGCTGGCGTCTGGTCGAGGAGGAGGAGTCCGGGATGCTCTTCCCGCAGTCCTCGCTCGGCGAACGCCACGTCGGCACCGGGGAGTACCTGGGCATGGAGTTCTTCCACGTCAATGCCCGCACGATCGTGAACAAAGTGCCGGCCGCCTCGAGAATGCCCTTCAGCTATACGATCAACGCCTATCGGGGCTGCAGCCACGCCTGCACCTACTGCTTCGCGAGACCGACGCACACATATCTCGGGCTCGGGACGGGGGAGGACTTCGAGCGCAAGATCGTCGTCAAGGTCAACGCCGTCGAGCGGCTGCGCGCCGAGCTGCGGTCGCCCAGGTGGCAGGGAGACCACATAGCGATGGGCACGAACACGGACCCCTACCAGAAGGCCGAGGGCAAGTACCATCTCACCCAGGGCGTCGTGCGGGTGCTCGCCGAGGCCAGGAACTCCTTCAGCATCCTCACCAAGTCGACGCTGGTCTTGAGGGACCTGGCCTTGCTGGCCGAAGCGGCAAGGCGCACGCGTGTCAGCCTCGCCCTTTCCATCGGCACCCTGGAGCGCGACGTGTGGCGTCTCACTGAGCCTGGCACTCCGCCCCCGGACAAGCGTTTGGAGGCAGTGGCGCGACTCAACGAGGCGGGGGTGCGCTGCGGCGTGCTGATCGCCCCGGTCCTGCCGGGCATGTCCGACTCCGACGACCAGTTGCGGGCTGTGGCCGAGGCGTGCCTCGAAGCGGGAGCGGTCTCGCTGACGCCGGTCGCGCTCCATCTGAGGCCCGGCGTCCGCGAGCACTACCTCGAGTGGCTCGGCAAGGTAAGGCCCGACCTCGTGGAGCTTCACGGCGAACGTTTCCGAAAAGGCTCCTACCAGTCCCCGGCCGAGCAGCACCGCATCACGGAGGTCGTGCGGGCGGTGGAAGAGTCCGCCGGGCGACGCCGTGCCGGTCTCCGCCGGCCCGGACGACGCTCTGGCGAGGCGCCGGCTCCGCGGATCGCGCGAAGTGCCGAAGGACGAAGCGACCGGCGTGAAGCCACGAGCCTGTGCACTTCCAACGAGCAGCTCCGCCTCCTTTGATCGCATCGGCAAAGGTCTGTTACAAATCGGCCATGGCTAGTCAGAAGAGCTCTTCGGGACCGCTCCGCCCCGAGCCCGAGACGAGCTCTGCGCAGCCCTCGCGTTGCCAGTGGGCGGCCGGTGCGTTCTTGCAGCCCTATCACGACGAGGAGTGGGGCGTGCCTGTGCACGACGACCGCCGGCACTTCGAGTTCCTGGTGCTCGAGTCGGCGCAGGCCGGCCTGAGCTGGATCACGATCCTGAAGCGCCGGGACGGCTACCGGCAGGCGTTCTGCAACTTCGACCCGGAAGCCGTCGCTGAGCTCCGGCCAGCCGACGTCGAGCGTCTTCTGGGTGATCCGGGGATAATCCGCAACCGCCGCAAGGTCGAGAGCGCGATCACCAACGCCCGGGCCTTCCTCGAGATCCGGCGCGAGTTCGGCAGCTTCGACGCCTACGTTTGGGGCCTTGTCGGCGGCCTGCCGTTGGTCAACGCCTGGCGGGCAGAATCGGAGATACCGGCAGAGACACAGCTGTCGAAGGAGCTGAGCGCGGACCTGAGGCGGCGGGGATTCAGGTTTCTGGGCCCGGTTGTCTGTTACGCGCACCTGCAGGCGACCGGGCTCGTGATGGACCACGTGACAAGCTGCTTTCGCTGGAGCGAGCTCAGCGTCCGAAGGTGAACCGCGACGACTGTCCTCGCAAATGACCCGTCGGGCGGACGCTCCTCAGTGCCCAACGACGTAGCTCACCCCGGTGAGCGAGGCGAAGAACCGGGCCGAAGGGCCCTGAACGTAGGCTTTGCCGGTGTCGTAGATGTGGAGCGCTCCGACTTCTTGAACAGTGGAAGTGTTCGAGTAGATCGAGAAGCAGTCGTAGTAGCCGGGCCTGGTGCCCACCGGCATGATGAAGGCCGGATCGTTCGGGTTGCCGTTCCGCAGCGAGCCGGCGAAGTAGACCACGCCCTCGGCGGACACGGCGTACGAAGGCGTCCCGGTTCCCCAGTCCGCCGCCGACACCCAGCCGTTGAGGAGCGTCAGCTGGTGCCAGACGAGCGGCGCCGGCGTGGGCGACGCACTCGTTGTCGAGGTCGTCGTCGCCTTCCCCGTCGATTCGACGCGCGACGCGTTCGCCGCTTGTGTGGCGCCTCGGGTGGCTGCGTAGCCGACACCTGAGAAGGTTCCGACGACCACGGCCGTGGCGAGGACGAGCAAGGGGATCGGGCGCCCCAGCAGGCGGGCGTGGAGCTTAGGCATCACAGGCCTCCGTTTCTTGTCAGGTTCGATCGGTGAGCCTGGATCGCTGGCAGTTCAAGGCCCCCCATGGCGCCACATTGTCGCGCCTGGGGTCACCCGGGCGTCCCCGGGGCGGGCAAGGGCACGGTCGTGCCGATCAGCCGATCGGCTGGAAACGGGCCGTGAAGTGCCTCAGCTGAGGCGCCTGCTCGACGATCTTGTAGCCGCGAAGGCCGGGGGCCTCCTCGGCGACCGCCTGGCACACCTCGATGACGTAGTCGATGTGGCTCTGGGTGTAGGTGCGGCGCGGGATGGCGAGGCGGACGAGGTCCATTTTGGCGGCCTTGCCGAACATCAGCGCGCCGATTTCGACCGAGCGGATGCCGCCCTCGAGGTAGAGTTCGGCGGCCAGTGCGACGCCGGGGAACTGCTCGACCGGGATGTGCGGGACGAAGCTGCGGGCATCGAGGTAAACGGCGTGGCCTCCGGGCGGCAGGACGATTGGGATACCCTGCTCGGCGAGGTGGTTGCCAAGGTAAGCAGTAGAGGCAATGCGGTAGCGCAGGTAATCTTCATCCACAGCTTCCTGCAGGCCGACGGCGATGGCCTCAAGGTCGCGTCCGGCGAGGCCTCCGTAGGTGGTGTAGCCCTCGGTGAGGATG